>NZ_JBHXMA010000122.1:0-1019 GCF_042721035.1 Streptomyces sp. NPDC058464 | reverse complement strand
GCGGACAAGCACATGGAGGGGGTCCGCCTCACCCGCTGGCTGCTCTCGCCGGTGCCGACCTTCCTGCTGTGGCGCCGGATGAAGCTGTGGGAGCTCCGTTCCTACGACCAGGTGATCAAGCTGGAGCAGGAACGTCTCGTCTATCAGGCGCGGCTGCGGTCCCGGTTCGGGCGGGCGTGGCGCCGGAAGGCCCCGGTGGAGTCGCTGATGCCGCTGCGGCTGGCCCGGTACGGCGTCCCCCTGGCGGACACGGCCCCGGAGGGCCTGGCGGCGGCGGGCATCGAGGTCCCGGTGCTCCTGCCGGCCGCGTCGGGTGCCGTGGGCGTGGGCGGCCGTGGCGGCGCCGACGCGGTGCCTGCCGGCGAGCAGCGCCCGGAGCTGGCCCCCGGCCCCCAGAACGGGCAGCCGGAGATCCCGCAGCAGACGGTGCCGGCATCCGAGCCGGAGATCAATCCCTGGCTGCAGGCCAGGGACCCGCAGCAGATCGAGTACCAGGGCGGCTACGACCCGACGTACGACCCTCGGTACGCCGCCTGGCTGGCACAGCAGCAGTACCAGCAGTACCAGCAGGAGCAGTACCTGCAGGAGCAACAGCAGTACCAGCAGGAACAGTTCTCGCAGGAGCGGTTCGCGCAGGACCAGCAGCCCCTGCCCGAGGAATCCCCCGCGGAGACCACCGGCAGCTTCCCCATCCCGTCCGGTCCGGGCCGCACCCGTGAGCTGGGCGAGGGCGGCGGTCCCCCGGAGCCCCCGGCGCCGTCGGAGGAGGACTACTACCTGGTCTTCCGTGAGTCGATAAAGAGCGGCAACGGAGCACCCACCCCGCGCGGGTTCATCGCCGATGTCGAGGCGACCTACGGCGTCGCCCTCGACGAGGCCGAGTCCAAGCGCATGGTGACCCGCTTCTCGAACCGTCTCAACGCGGAGCTGGCGGACGAGCACATCGCCTGACGGGTACGGAGTCCGACAGGCGCGAAGCCCCGACAGACACGGAGAAGGGGCCCTCTGGTTTCCAGAGG
>NZ_JBHXMA010000121.1:0-1165 GCF_042721035.1 Streptomyces sp. NPDC058464 | reverse complement strand
CGGTGGCCGTTCATCTATGCGGGCCTCATCCCAACGCCGGAGCAAACCCCCGGATCAGGTCGAACCCGTACACCACTTCCCTGGACGCAACCCACGTCAGTGCGGTCATCCCGGATCCTCGGGGATGGTTGCCATCTCTCGGTGGTACCAGTCATGAGCAGAGCTTGTTCTCCAACACCGATCAACGGGGGCTCAGATGGCGACGCAACCGAGTTCGGATGAACGCCTCGTGATGTATCAAGTTGTTGCAGCCAGGCACGCGAGTCTCGATCAGATGGTCTGGCAGGTACCCGGCATCGCCCTCACTGCCCAGGCGTTCCTGATGACGATTGGCCTCGGGCCCGGATCGGGTCAACTCGCGCGGCTCGGGTCTGGGCTTCTGTCGGTGGTGGTCGCCTTCATGTCCGTTGAGCTGTTGATGCGGCACCGACTCAGTGCGATCGCGGATGCCGTTTGGCTGGAGAGGTTCGAGCGAGAGCAGGGTTGGGAGGTGCTCCACAGGCCATTGAACGACCGGTGCGCACAGCTCGGAGTGCCCATGCCGCGCGTGGCCCGTCCTCGTGCCTATTCCGTATGGATCGCTGGGCTCTCAGCCTTCGGCCTAGTAGGCGCCGGCATCGCGAGTAACGCGCTCGTTGGGTAGCTGTCGGTCCATCAGCTTGGGAAGCTGCGGGCATTTGTGGATGGTTGGGGCGCTGACCTGGGCGAACGTCCGGGCTGTGTCCAAGCTGGGCCAGGCTGCTTTTCACCGTGGTTCCCCGCTGTTCCCCGCTCGATCTGGTGCGGTTGTGGTGCGTTCGCCTTGTGTGCTCAGAAGGTTGACCATTCGGACGCAGGGATGCAGTCTCAACTGCGCTATGCCCACTCGCGTATGAGGAAGAGGGGCCGGGTGAGGACGATGTCTCTAGCCCGTTAGGCGCGCATGATGAGACATCAGTGCAATGACTGTCCTTTTAGTTAGCGTCCGGACGTCGAGGGCTAAGGCGAGGCAACCCCTCCGCCCTTGTGGGGAATCCCCTAAAGGAGTAAAACTGGGGCGCTCAGCGGTGCTCGGCCGTGCGTACTTCCGACGTGTCGGCGACGGCTGAAAAGTGGACCAGTAGCGACGCTTGAAAGTTGACCCCCTCCAAGGGGTCTGGCTCGTTGAGCCAGGCCGGGAGGAGTG
>NZ_JBHXMA010000120.1:0-1389 GCF_042721035.1 Streptomyces sp. NPDC058464 | reverse complement strand
CCTCTTGCAGGACCGCGGAAAACATAACTGTGAGAGTTCTTCTGCGGCCCGGGATGGGTTGCTGCCAGGCTCGGCGCTCGTGATCCGGCATGACTCGCAACATAACTGGCGCCCCATCAGGGGCTGCCGTGCCCCCGAGATGTCTGCCGGACGCGGGCGCCGACCTGGCCCACCCGTTGGCTTGATCAGCAGCTTGTCCGCCTCCCGGCGTGACTCATCACAGTTCCGCCACGTGGTGACTCCACCCAGGCCGACGCCGATCACGGCCCGTCCGCCCGGAGGAGAACAACCGCGTGACCATGCTCGCAGAACACGTCGACGGCGTCATCGGGGTCGACACCCACCGCGACACACTCGCCGCAGCCGCCGTCAGCCCCATCGGGGCCGTCCTGGAGACCACCGACGCACCCGCTCACACCCGCGGCTACCGGCGCCTGCTGGAGTTCGCCCGCCAGCACGTGCCCGGACCCCGTTGCTGGGCACTCGAAGGAACCGGCAGTTACGGCGCCGGCCTCGCCGCCTTCCTCGAAAACGCCGGTGAACGCGTCGTCGAGGTCTGCCGCCCCAAGCGGCCGCCGGCCCGCGGAGGCCGCAAGACCGACATGCTCGACGCCATCCGCGCGGCCCGCGAGGCCCTGGCCACCGAGCACGTCATCCAGCCCCGAAGCCGCGGAGAACGCGAGGCGATGCGCGTGCTGCTGGCCACCCGGCAGGGCGCTGTGCACGCCTCCACCGCAGCCATCAACCAGCTCAAGGCATTGATCGTCTCCGCGCCGGACGACCTCCGTGCCGAACTGCGACGCCTCAGCCGACCACAGCAGGTCACACGCTGCGCCGGCCTCCGCGACCGCCCCGCGCTGGCCGCCGAGCACCGCATGACCATCCGCGCCCTGCGTTCCACGGCGCAGCGCATCCGGCACCTTCAGGCCGAAGCTCGCGACTTGGAGAACGAGCTCCTCCAGCTCGTCCGACAACAGGCCCCCGAACTCCTGGAGTTGCTTGGCGTCGGGCCGATCACCGCAGCGCAGATCCTGGTCAGCTGGTCGCATCCGGGCCGGTTCCGTTCCGAGGCCGCCTTCGCCTCCTTCGCCGGCGTCGCGCCGATTCCGGCCTCGTCGGGCCTGACCAACAAGCACCGGCTGAACCGGGGCGGCGACCGTCAGCTCAACCGAGCGATGCACACGATCACCCTGATCAGGATGCGACTTGATCCTGCCACGAAGACGTACGTCGCCCGCCGCATCAGCGAGGGCAAGAGCCCTCGCGACGCGCAGCGATGCCTCAAGCGCAACATCTGCCGCCAGATCTTCAAGATCCTCGAACGAAGGAGCCAGCCGGACGCAGAAGTACTTCCTCAAGCGGCTTGACACGACATAGCAGCCTCGGGGG
>NZ_JBHXMA010000119.1:0-1427 GCF_042721035.1 Streptomyces sp. NPDC058464 | reverse complement strand
GGTTGCGTCCAGGGAAGTGGTGTACGGGTTCGACCTGATCCGGGGGTTTGCTCCGGCGTTGGGATGAGGCCCGCATAGATGAACGGCCACCGGCTGATCTTCGAGGTGTCGAAGCCCGAAGGAGATCAGCACGATGACCGCACCCGACAGTCTGCCCCTGCACGCCCTCGCCGAGGACAACCTCGCCGCGGCGAGTCCCGATCTGCTGCGCGCGATGGTCAAAACGTTCGCCGACGCACTCATGTCCGCCGAGGCAGACGCGCTCTGCAACGCCGAATACGGGCAGGTCAGCGACGAGAGAGTCAACCACCGCAACGGATATCGCCCGCGCGAGTGGGATACGAGGGCCGGTACCGTCGAGCTGGCCATCCCCAAGCTCAGGAGCGGGAGTTACTTCCCGCACTGGCTTCTCGAACGACGTCGCCGGGCCGAGCAGGCCCTCATCTCGGTGGTTGCCACCGCCTACCTGCTGGGCGTGTCCACCCGCCGGGTCGAGAAGCTCGCCGAGTCGCTCGGCGTCACGCAGTTGTCCAAGTCGCAGGTCTCGGCGATGGCCCGGCACCTCGACGAGCAGGTCGCCGCATTCCGCAACCGGCCCTTGGACCAGGGCCCTTACGCGTTCGTCTGGGTCGATGCGCTGACCCAGAAGGTCCGCGAGGGCGGCCGCATCATCAACGTCCACGCCCTGATCGCGGTCGGCGTCAACGGCGACGGTCACCGCGAGATCCTCGGCATCGACGTCGCCACCACCGAGGACGGCGCCGGCTGGCTGGCCTTCCTGCGCTCCCTGATCGCCCGCGGCCTGTCCGGCGTCCAGCTGGTCATCTCCGACGCACACGCCGGCCTGGTCGACGCCATCGGCGCGGTCCTGCCCGGCGCGAGCTGGCAGCGATGTCGCACTCATTACGCGCGAAACCTGCTCAGCCAGGTCCCGAAATCGGCCCAGCCGTGGGTGGCCACGCTACTGCGGACCGTCTTCGAACAACCGGACACCGACGCCGTCCAGGCCCAGATGCAACACGTCCTGGACGCGCTGGAGGCCAAGTTCCCCAAGGCCGCAGCCCACTTGGACACCGCCCAGCACGACCTGCTGGCCTTCACCGCCTTCCCGCGCGAGATCTGGCGGCAGATCTGGTCGAACAACCCGCAGGAACGGCTGAACAAGGAGATCCGCCGCCGCACCGACGTAGTCGGCATCTTCCCCGACCGCACCGCCGTCATCCGACTGGTCGGCGCCGTGCTGGCCGAACAGAACGACGAGTGGACCGAGGCCCGCCGCTACATGGGACTCGACCTGCTGGCCAAAGCCCGCCTCCACCCGATCGAGTCAGAAAGCCACGAGACCGACCTGCCTACCGAACTCACCGCATAGCCTCAAAACGAGATCACCGAGTGGCCGTCAATACACCACTCCAGCGGACGTGACC
>NZ_JBHXMA010000118.1:0-1549 GCF_042721035.1 Streptomyces sp. NPDC058464 | reverse complement strand
ACCATTTCGAGGGTGAGCTCGTCGTGGTTGCGCAGGAAGATGCCCCACTGGCAGCCGGAGGGGATGGCGGGGGTCTTGGCGAGGATTTCCGAGACGGGGTAGCGGGATTCCCGGCGGACGGCCATGAAGATCCGCGGCATCACCGGGAAATGGAACGCCATGTGGCACTCGTCGCCGCCCTTGTCGTAGGCCCCGAAGTAGTCGACCACGTCCTCCGGCCACTGGTTCGCCTCGGCCAGCAGCACGGTGTCCGGGAACATGGCGTCGATCTCACGGCGGACCCGCCTCAGGAACTCGTGGGTGGGCGGCAGGTTCTCGCAGTTGGTGCCTTCCTGCGCGTACAGATACGGCACCGCGTCCAGCCGGAACCCGTCGATGCCCAGGTCCAGCCAGAACCGGAGCGCCGCCAGCACCTCCTCCTGCACCGCCGGGTTCTCGTAGTTGAGGTCGGGCTGGTGCGAGAAGAAGCGGTGGAAGTAGTACTGGCCGCGCACGGGGTCGAAGGTCCAGTTGGAGACCTCGGTGTCGACGAAGATGATCCGCGCGTCCTGGTACTGCTTGTCGTCGTCGGCCCACATGTAGAAGTCGCCGTACGGCCCGTCCGGGTTCTTCCGGGACTCCTGGAACCACGGGTGCTGGTCGCTGGTGTGATTCACGACGAAGTCGATGATGACGCGCATGCCGCGCTGGTGGGCGGCGTCGACGAACTCCACGAAGTCGGCGAGGTCGCCGAACTCGGGGAGGACGGCGGTGTAGTCGGAGACGTCGTAACCGCCGTCCCGCAGCGGGGACTTGAAGAACGGCGGCAGCCAGAGGCAGTCGACACCGAGCCACTGCAGATAGTCGAGTTTCGCGGTCAGGCCCTTGAGGTCGCCGATGCCGTCTCCGTCGCTGTCCTGGAAGGAGCGGACCAGGACCTCGTAGAAGACGGCCCGTTTGAACCAGTCCGGATCCCGGTCCTTGGCGGGGGTGTCCTCGAAGGTGTCCGGGACGGGGTCGTTGACAGTCATGACGCGCTGGGCCCTCCGTTCGCTGGTGTCGGCCGCCCTACCTGGAGCACATGCGCCGGCGTCCGGCCGGGGGAGAGGCGCACGAAACCGGTCCTGCCCCATGAGTAGGTCTCACCCGTCAGTTCGTCCTGCACGGACAGGACGGCGTTCCAGTCCAGGCCGAGTTGCGGCATGTCCAACGAGACCGTGGCCTCCTGGGTGTGGTGCGGATCGAGGTTGACGACCACCAGAACCGTGTCCGACCCGGTGCGCTTGCTGTACGCGATGACGGAGTCGTTGTCCGTGTGGTGGAAGGTCAGGTTACGCAGGTGCCGGAGCGCGGGATGGCGGCGCCGGATTGTGTTGAGGCGGGTGATGAGGGGGGCGATGCCGGCGGTGTCGGCGGCCGTCCAGTCGCGTGGCTTGAGCTGGTACTTCTCGGAGTCGAGGTACTCCTCGCTGCCCTCTCTGAGGGGGGTGTTCTCGCAGAGTTCGTAGCCGCTGTAGATGCCCCAGGTGGGGGAGAGGGTGGCGGCGAGCACGGCCCGGGCCTCGAAGGC
>NZ_JBHXMA010000117.1:0-1725 GCF_042721035.1 Streptomyces sp. NPDC058464 | reverse complement strand
TCGCCCAGATCGGCTTCCAGCAGTCCTACACCTACTTCACCTGGCGCACCACCAAGCAGGAACTCACCGAGTACCTCACCGAGTTGTCCGGCGAGTCCGCCGCCTCGATGCGGCCGAACTTCTTCGCCAACACCCCGGACATCCTGCACGCCTACCTCCAGCACGGCCACCGTCCCGCCTTCGAGGCCCGGGCCGTGCTCGCCGCCACCCTCTCCCCCACCTGGGGCATCTACAGCGGCTACGAACTCTGCGAGAACACCCCCCTCAGAGAAGGCAGCGAGGAGTACCTCGACTCCGAGAAGTACCAGCTCAAGCCACGCGACTGGACGGCCGCCGACACCGACGGCATCGCCCCCCTCATCACCCGCCTCAACACAATCCGGCGCAGCAGCCCGGCCCTGCGGCAGCTGCGCGACCTCCACTTCCACCATGCCGACCAGGAAGCGGTGATCGTCTACAGCAAGCGGAGCGGATCGAACACGGTTCTGGTGGTCGTGAACCTCGACCCCCACCACACCCAGGAGGCCACGGTCTCGTTGGACATGCCGCAACTCGGCCTGAACTGGCATGAGTCGGTGCCGGTGCGCGACGAGCTCACCGGCGAAACCTACAACTGGGGCAGGGCCAACTATGTGCGCCTGGAGCCGGGTCACCGGACCGCGCACATCCTCACCGTCCTGCGACCGTCCCCGCAGATCGGAGGGTCACCCATACAATGATCGTCAACGAACCCGTCCCGGACACCTTCGAGGACACCCCCGCCAAGGACCGGGACCCGGACTGGTTCAAACGGGCCGTCTTCTACGAGGTCCTGGTCCGCTCCTTCCAGGACAGCAACGGCGACGGCATCGGCGACCTCAAGGGCCTGACCGCGAAACTCGACTATCTGCAGTGGCTCGGTGTCGACTGCCTCTGGCTGCCGCCGTTCTTCAAGTCCCCGCTGCGGGACGGCGGTTACGACGTCTCCGACTACACCGCCGTCCTCCCCGAGTTCGGCGACCTCGCCGACTTCGTGGAGTTCGTCGACGCCGCCCACCAGCGCGGCATGCGCGTCATCATCGACTTCGTCATGAACCACACCAGCGACCAGCACCCGTGGTTCCAGGAGTCGCGCAAGGACCCCGACGGGCCGTACGGCGACTACTACGTCTGGGCGGACGACGACAAGCAGTACCAGGGCGCGCGGATCATCTTCGTCGACACCGAGGTCTCCAACTGGACCTACGACCCGGTCCGCAAGCAGTACTACTGGCACCGGTTCTTCTCCCACCAGCCGGACCTCAACTACGAGAACCCGGCCGTCCAGGAGGAGATCCTCTCCGCGCTCCGCTTCTGGCTCGACCTGGGCATCGACGGCTTCCGGCTGGACGCGGTGCCGTACCTCTACCAGAGCGAGGGCACCAACTGCGAGAACCTCCCCGCGACCCACGACTTCCTGAAGCGGGTCCGCAAGGAGATCGACACGCAGTACCCGGACACCGTGCTGCTGGCCGAGGCCAACCAGTGGCCCGAGGACGTCGTCGACTACTTCGGCGACTACCGCAGCGGCGGCGACGAGTGCCACATGGCGTTCCATTTCCCGGTGATGCCGCGGATCTTCATGGCCGTGCGCCGGGAATCCCGCTACCCGGTCTCGGAAATCCTCGCCAAGACCCCCGCCATCCCCTCCGGCTGCCAGTGGGGCATCTTCCTGCGCAACCACGACGAGCTCACCCTCGAAATGGT
>NZ_JBHXMA010000116.1:0-2223 GCF_042721035.1 Streptomyces sp. NPDC058464 | reverse complement strand
TGTCGGCGGCGCGTGAATCGTGACCCATATCCGACGGATGAAAAGTGACCCCCACTGCGTCAGTTGATGTTGGTCATTCCCCGGTGTTGGCTGCGGGAACCCGTCCGAGGTCGCGGCCGCGCATGCGGTAGCTGTCGCCCTTCAGCGAGATCACTTCGGCGTGGTGGACGAGGCGGTCGATCATCGCGGCGGCGACGGTGTCGTCGCCGAAGACCTCGCCCCAGCGTCCGAAGGGCTTGTTGCTGGTCACGATCACGGAGGCGCGTTCGTAGCGGCCCGAGATGAACTGGAAGAACAGGTTCGCGGCCTCGGGTTCGAAGGGGATGTAGCCGACCTCGTCCACGACGATCAGCGGGATCCGTCCCAGACGGGTCAACTCGTCGCTGAGCCTGCCCGCTTGATGAGCTTCAGCGAGGCGGGTGACCCACTGGGCGGCGGTGGCGAAGGCGACCCGGTGGCCGGCCTGGCAGGCCCGGATGCCCAACCCGGTGGCAAGGTGGGTCTTGCCGGTGCCGGGCGGCCCCAGGAAGATCACGTTCTCCTTCCCGACGACGAAGTCCAACGTCCCCAGATGGGCGATGACCTCGCGTTTCACGGACCGCTGGTGGTCGAAGTCGAAGTCCTCCAGCGACTTGCGGGAGGGGAAACGGGCCGCGCGGATGCGGCCCTCGGCGCCGTGGGAGTCGCGGGCTGCGACCTCCCGCTGCAGGCAGGCGGCCAGATATTCCTCGTGGCTCCAGCCCTCATCGCGGGCCCGCTCGGCGAGCCGGGTGGCCGCATCGCGCAGGGCCGGAGCCTTCAACGCCTTCGTCAGATAGACGAGTTCGGAGCCGACATCGCGACTGGTCCTGGCCTGGTTCGTGCCGTTCTTCGTGCTCATCACGCTGCCCCCTCACTCGTGCTCAGACCGCCGTCGATGACGCCGAAGATCCGGTCGTAGGTGTCCAGCGACCGCTCCTCGACCTCCGTCACGTCCACCGGCGCCGGTTTCGTGCCGGCGGCCTTCTTGCGGGCTGCCGCGGCAGCTGCCGCGTGGTCGGGGTCGGTGATGGTCTGGTGGCGGGCCCAGCTGCGGGCATGGCGGGCGACCTCGACGCCGTCGCAGGTCACCAGGACCTGGTCCAGGTCGGCGGCGACCTCGATGCGGCGGCCGACGGCCAGCGGGTGCACCGAGTAGTCGCAGGTGTCCAGGCGGACGTAGTGGTCCCGGGGCAGCCGCAGGGATGCCTTCCACCAGCCCGGCGGGGCGATCGGCGGCAGGGCCAGCATGCGGGAGCGGTCGGCCTCCAGCCGGTCGGAGGGGCGGGCCTGCAAGGTGCGGTGGATGCGCCGGTTGGCCTTGGTCAGCCAGTCGGCGAGCTGGATGTTGAAGTCGGCCGGCGAGGTGAACACGCGCCCGGGCAGGAACGACGTCTCCAGATAGCCGTTGGCCCGCTCGACCAGGCCCTTGGCTTCTGGATCCCGGGGCTTGCAGAGCAGGAACTTGATGCCCAGCAGCCCGGCGAACGCAGCGAATTCGTCGGTCAGTTGAGGCCCGCCCGGCCGCCAGGAGCCGACGGCGCCCTCGTTGTCCCAGACCAGCACCCGCGGGACGGCACCGAGCTCGGTCAGCAGCCGCCAGTGCCCGGCGATCAGGTCGGCCGCCGACCTGGAGGGCAGCATCCGGGCGGTGATCCACCGCGAGTAGCCGGCGACCATGACCAGCACCGGCGGCCGCCCGACCTGGCCGAAGCCGAGCGGGATGTCGGCAGGCGGGAACCACAGGTCGCACTGGCCGATCTCGCCCGGCTCATAGACCGTCCGCGAGGCCGGATCCGCAGGCCGATAGGCCGGCCGCAGGTCCCGGACCCGGTCCTTGAGCACGGTCAGGCCCCGGTCCCAGCCGATCCGCTCGGCGATCACCGTCGCGGGCATCTCTGGCCACTGCTCGAGCAGTTCACGGATCTGCGGCTCGACCGCGTCCACGATCGACCCTTTCGGCGCCCGCTGGTACTTCGGCGGCGCGTCGTCCGCGATCGCCCTGCGGACGGTGTTCCTCGAGATGCCCAGCTTCCTTGCGATCGCCCGCACCGGCATCTGCTCGGCCCGGTGAAGCCGGCGGATCTCCGCCCAGTCCTCCACGCTGATCACCACTCCTCCCGGCCTGGCTCAACGAGCCAGACCCCTTGGAGGGGGTCAACTTTCAAGCGTCGCTACTGGTCCACTTTTCAGCCGTCGCCGACA
>NZ_JBHXMA010000115.1:0-2637 GCF_042721035.1 Streptomyces sp. NPDC058464 | reverse complement strand
GCCCTCGGGCGGCCACCGGCCGGAGGCGGAGCCGGGGCCGCTGCGGACGGCAGGCCCGCGGAAGACCCCCCGTGGACGAGGACCCGACCATGCAGCCACCCGCCGCTGACGACGCCCGCACCCGGACGACCATGCCGACCGCCGCAGACCCGTCCCCGACCCCGAACCCCGACCCGACCCCGAACTCCAACCCCAACCCGGTCACATCGCAGCGCGCGGCCCGGCCCGCGTACGCCGTCAGCACGCGCGGCCTGGTCAAGAGCTACCCGGGCCCGGACGGAACCACCACCCACGCGGTCCGCGGCCTGGACCTGGACGTGTTCGAAGGCGAGACCTTCGCCTTCCTCGGCCCCAACGGCGCCGGAAAGTCCACCACCCTCGCCCTGCTGTGCGCGCTGGCCCGCCCCACCGCCGGACACGCCACCGTGGCGGGCATCGACGTGCTCAGCCGGCCGGACCGGGTACGCGCGGCGGTCGGGATGCTCTTCCAGCACAGCGCCCTGGACCCGGACCTGACGGCCGAACAGAACCTGCACATCCACGCCCGCCTCTACGGACTGCGCCGGCGCCACGCCCGCCTGCGCGTCACCGAGATGCTCGACACGGTCGGACTGGCCGACCGGCGGCGCTCCCCGGTACGCACCCTGTCCGGAGGCATGCGCCGTCGCCTGGAACTCGCCCGCGGCCTGCTGCACGCACCCCGGGTGCTGTTCCTCGACGAGCCGACCACCGGACTCGACCCGCACGCCCGCGCCCAGGTCTGGGAACACCTGCGCCTGCTGCGCGACCGGTACGGCTGCACCGTCTTCGTCACCACCCACTACCTGGAGGAGGCGGAGAACTGCGACCGCCTCGGCATCATCGACCACGGCCGGCTCGTGGCCCGGGGCACGCCCCTCGCGCTCAAGGCCGCGATCGGGGACGACCGGGTGGTGCTGCGCACCGACGACGACGCGGCGGCACGCCGGGTCGTGGGCCGGACCGCACCACCGGGCGTCGCCGTCACCCGGGACGCCGAAGGGGTCTCCCTGCGGGTGCCCGACGGCAGCGCCTGGATTCCCCGGCTGTGCGGGGCGCTGGCAGGCCACGGCATCGCCGTGCACGCCGCGTCCGCGACGCCGCCGACGCTCGACGACGTCTTCTTCCACCACACCGGCCGCAGCATCCATGTCCCCGGCTCCCCCCGGACACCGGCCGTCCCCGCTCCCGGCGGCCCCACCGCAGCGACCGAGGAGGCCCCATGACCGCATCCGCCCTCCCCGCCTCGGACGCTCCCGACACCTCTGACGACCCCGGCGGCACCGGCGCCCTCGGCGGCACCGGCCGTGAGCCGGGGACCCGCCTGCGCCACGAACTGCGTGCCGTCCACGCCCTGGTCCACCGCGACCTGCTGCGCCTGTCCGCCCAACGGGTCCACACCGCCCTGATGCTGATCCAGCCGGTGCTCTATCTCTTCGTCCTGGGAGGCGGCCTGGCCGCGCTCATCCCCAACTCCTCCCTGGGCGTCGGCTACCAGGCCTACCTCTTCCCGGGCATGCTGATCATGACGGTGCAGGCCCCGGCCATCGTCGTCGGCATCCGCCTGATCACCGACCGGCAGAGCGGCTACCTGCGCGAACTCCTGATGGCCCCGGTCAGCCGGCCCACCCTCCTCCTCGGCAGCTGCGCCGGCGGCACCCTCGTCTCCACGGTCCAGGGCGCCGTCCTGCTCGGCCTGGCCGGTGCCGTCGGCCTGCCCTACGACCCGCTCCTGCTGACCCTGCTCCTCGCCGCCCTGGTCCTGGCCTCCTTCACCATCACGGCCCTGTCCCTGCTGCTGGCCGTGAGCCTGGACCGCCCCGAGATCTTCCAGATGCTGCTCGGCCTGGTGATGATGCCGCTGCTGTTCCTCTCCGGCGGTTTCTTCCCGACGCAGAACCTGCCGGGCTGGGCCCACACGTTGACCGCCCTCAACCCGCTCGCCTACGGAGTGGACCTGCTCCGCCGCTGCATCGCGCTACGGGTACCGGACCAGGCGACCACCGCGGGCATCGAGTGGTTCGGCCGGCAGCCTCCCCTGCTCCTGGAGGGCGCCCTCCTGCCGGCGGGCGGAGTCCTCGCCCTGCTCTGGGCCGCCCGCCGCTTCGGCCGCCCCGCATGAGACCTAGGCTGGAGTCCAGTCGCCGCAGAACAGGAGTGCTCATGCCGCAGATCACCGTGGACTACACCGCCACGGCGGGCCCCGCCTTCGACCGGGAGGGCTTCGCCAAGGCCCTGCACAGCGCCGTCGTCGAGATCGCGGCGGCCAAGCCCGAAGCCT
This sequence comes from Streptomyces sp. NPDC058464, assembly GCF_042721035.1. Classification (NCBI taxonomy): domain Bacteria; kingdom Bacillati; phylum Actinomycetota; class Actinomycetes; order Kitasatosporales; family Streptomycetaceae; genus Streptomyces; species Streptomyces sp. NPDC058464. The sequence continues at coordinate 338 of NZ_JBHXMA010000115.1, read as the reverse complement.
GCAAGACCCTCTTCCGGGCCGCGGACGCGACCGCCTTCGGCTACGACGAGGACGGCTGGCATGTCATCGTGCACGTCACCTTCGGCCTGCTGGCCGGCCGCACCGACGAGACCAAGGCGAAACTGACCGAGACGACCCTGGAGCTGTTGCGGGAGCACCTGGAGCCGGACGGCTTCGTCCTGCACGCCTCCGCCGAAGTACGGGACCTGGACCCGTCGTACCGGAAGTACGAGGGCTAGGTCTGCTGCTGCCGGTTGTCCGGCTGCCGCGCCGTCGTGGCTGGTCGCGCAGTTCCCCGCGCCCCTTTGGGGCACGGTTCGGCAGCGCCCCGTAAGGGG
>NZ_JBHXMA010000114.1:0-3489 GCF_042721035.1 Streptomyces sp. NPDC058464 | reverse complement strand
GGGGGCCGCCCCCCCCCCCCCCCCGGGGGGCCGCCGGGGCCGCCCCCCTACAGGACGGGACGGGTAGGGGCGGCGGGGGCGACCTCCCTCTCCGCACCCCCACCGGCGGCCGAATCGACCGCACCACCCCCCTCACCTTCACCTTCGACGGCACCGAATACCAGGGCTACCGAGGCGACACCCTCGCCTCCGCCCTCCTCGCCAACGGCGTCGTCCAGGCCGCCACCAGCATCAAGCTCGGCCGCCCCCGCGGCATCTTCTCCGCGGGTGTCGAGGAACCCAACGCGGTGGTCCAGATCGAGGCCCCGTTCCCCGAGCCGATGCTCCCCGCCACCACCGTCGAACTCCACGACGGCCTGGTCGCGGCCAGCCTCCCCGGCCAGGGCCGCCTCGCCACCACCCCCGACCCGGCCCGCTACGACGCCGTGCACGCCCACTGCGACGTCCTCGTCGTCGGCGCAGGCCCGGCCGGTCTCGCCGCCGCCGCGGCCGCCGCCACCAGCGGCGCCCGCGTCATCCTCGCCGACGACCAGCCCGAACCCGGCGGCAGCCTGCTCGGCACCGGCGAGCACCTCGACTGGGTCGCGGCCACCCGCGCCCGCCTCGAAGCCGCTCCCGAGGTACGCGTCCTGCCCCGCACCACCGTCTTCGGCCACTACGACGACAACCACCTCCTGGCCGCGGAGCGCCGCACCACCCACCTCGGCGCCGACGCCCCACCGCACGTCTCCCGCGAACGCGTCTGGCGGATCCGCGCCCGGCACGTCGTCCTCGCCACCGGCGCCCACGAACGCTCCCTCGCCTTCGGCGACAACGACCGCCCCGGCGTGATGCTGGCGACCTCGGCCCGCAGCTACCTCCACCGGTACGCCGTGCTCCCCGGCCGCCAGGCCGTCGTCTTCACCACCAACGACAGCGCCTACGCGGCCGCCCTCGACCTCGCGGCGGCCGGAGTCGCCATCGCCGCGATCGTCGACACCCGCCCCGAGCCGGGCCAGTGGGCCGAACGCGCCAGGTCCGCCGGCATCGAGGTGCTGGCCGGCCACGCGGTCACCGGCACGGACGGCACGGACCGGCTCACCGCCGTGACCGTCGCCCCCTACGAAGGCACCGGCGCACAGCGGGAGTTCACCGCAGACCTGCTCCTCGTCTCCGGCGGCTGGAACCCGGTCGCGCACCTGTTCAGCCAGGCGGGCGGCCAGCTCCGCCACGACGCGGACCTCGGCACGTTTGTGCCCGACAGCTGCCGTCAGGCGGTGGCGGTCGCGGGCGCCGCGAACGGGGCGTTCGACCTCGCCACGGCCCTCGCCCAGGGCACGGCGGCCGGCACCCGCGCGGTGGAGGCGGAGGGCTACACCGCCGAGACCCCCGCCCTGCCCGCCGTGGCCCCACAGCCGTACACCCCGCCCATGCAGGTCTTCACCGTCCCCGGCGAGGGCCCCCGCTTCGTCGACCTCCAACGCGACGTCACCGTCGACGACCTGACCCGCGCGACCGGCGCGGGCCTGCGTTCGGTGGAGCACACCAAGCGCTACACGACGGCCGGAACCGCCAACGACCAGGGCAAGACCGGCGGCGTGCTGGCCAGCGGGGTCGTCGCCGAACTCCTCGGCGTCGACATCTCGGCGCTCGGCCTGCCCACCTTCCGGCCGCCGTACACCCCCGTCTCCTTCGCCGCCCTCGCCGGCCGTGACCGGGGCACACTGCTCGACCCGATCCGCACCACGGCCCTGCACGGCTGGCACGTGGAGCACGGCGCGCTCTTCGAGAACGTCGGGCAGTGGAAGCGGCCCTGGTACTACCCGCAGGACGGCGAGGACATGGAAGCCGCCGTTCTCCGCGAGTGCCGTGCCGCCCGCGAGGGCGTCGCCTTCATGGACGCCTCCACCCTCGGCAAGATCGACGTCCAGGGCCCGGACGCCGCGCGCTTCCTGGACCTGCTCTACACGAACATGATGAGCAACCTGAAGGTCGGCATGATCCGCTACGGCGTGATGTGCCGACTGGACGGGATGGTGTTCGACGACGGCACGGTCATCCGGCTCGCCCCCGACCGGTTCCTGGTCACGACCACGACCGGCAACGCGGCGGCCGTCCTGGACTGGATGGAGGAGTGGCTGCAGACCGAGTGGCCGGACCTGCGGGTGCACTGCACCTCGGTCACCGAGCACTGGGCGACCGTCGCCCTGGTCGGCCCGGAGTCCCGCGCGGTCCTCGGCTCGCTCGCACCCGAACTGGCCGTGGCCAACGAGGACTTCCCGTTCATGGCCTGGCGGGAGACCGCCGTCGCCGGCATCGACGCCCGGGTCTGCCGGATCAGCTTCTCCGGCGAACTCGCCTACGAGATCAACGTGTCGCCGTGGGACGCCGTCGCCCTGTGGGAGGCGCTGTACGAGGCGGGCGCGCCGTACGGCATCACCCCGTACGGCACCGAGACCATGCACGTGCTGCGCGCCGAGAAGGGCTACCCGATCGTCGGCCAGGACACCGACGGCACGGTCACCCCGCAGGACCTCGGCATGGGCTGGGCGGTGTCGAAGAAGAAGCCCGACTTCATCGGGAAGCGCTCCTACGCCCGCGCCGACGCCGTGCGCCCCGACCGCAAGCACCTGGTCGCCCTGCTCACCGACGACCCCGGCGCCTTCCTCCCGGAGGGCACCCACCTGGTCGCCGACGGCGAACTGCCCGCCCCGCCCGTGCCGATGCTCGGCCACGTCACCTCCAGCTACCGCAGCGCCGCCCTCGGCCGGACCTTCGCGCTCGCCCTGGTCAAGGGCGGCCGGGAGCGCATCGGCGAACGCCTCTACGCCCCCGTCGGCGACCGGTTGCTGCCGGTGACCGTCGCAGGTCCCGTCCTCTACGACCCCGAGGGAGCCCGCCGCGATGGCTGACACCGCCCCGACCGCACGGCCGCGCAGCCCCCTGGCCGACGCCGCGCCCCGCCTGGCCGCCGTGACCCGCTCCTCCAAGGGCGCGCTGCGCCTGGCCGAACTCCCGTTCCTGGCCCAGGTGAACGTCCGCCTCGACGCCAAGAGCCCGGCCGCGGACGCCGTGGGACTGGCCCTCGGGCTCCAACTGCCCCTGGAACCCGACACCGTGGTGCACGCGGGGGAGGTGACCGCGGTGTGGCTCGGCCCCGACGAATGGCTGGTGGTCGGCCGGCCGGGCACCGAGCGGGAGCTGGAGGACCGGATCCGCGCGGCCGCCGGGGACGAACCGGTCGCCGTCACCGACGTCTCCGCCCAGCGCACCACCCTCCTGGTCGGCGGCCCGCGCGCCCGCGACCTGCTCGCCCACGGCTGCGCCCTGGACCTGCACCCCCGTGCCTTCGGCCCGGGCCGCTGCGCCCAGACCACGCTGGCCCGCACCCAGGTCGTGCTGGTCGCCCGGGACGAGACCAGGGCCGGTTTCTGGGTGCTGGTGCGCTCGTCCTTCGCCGGCTACCTGGTGGACTGGCTGCTGGACGCGGCCGTGGAACACGTCTGAGCC
>NZ_JBHXMA010000113.1:0-3892 GCF_042721035.1 Streptomyces sp. NPDC058464 | reverse complement strand
ACGCAACACCCCCGCCAACCGCCCCGCACGCTCCCACAACCCCCCATACGTCACCTGACGCACCCCACACACCACCGCCACCGCATCCGGACACCCCTCCACCCACCCACCAACCAACCCCAGCACCCCACCCACACCCGGAACCGCCACCACCGAATCACTCCACCCCGCCACCAACCGCCCACGCTCCACAGCGGACAACAACGGCAGATCAACGACGGCCTGCCCCGCATCGGCCGCGACCGCCTCCAGGACGAGTGACAGGTGGCCGGCCATACGCTCGACCGTCGTCGCGTCGAACAACGCGGTGCTGTACTGGATCTCGCCTGTCACCGCGCCGTCGGAGCCGCCGAGGAGGAGCGCGAGGTCGAACTTCATGAGCGGCGCCCCGGCCAGCAGGTCGGCTTCCTGCTCACCGTCCCCGTCGGCTCGGGGGCCGTTCTCGCTGGCGGCGTAGTAGAACCAGACCTGGAAGAGGGGGGACCGGGAGCGGTCGCGTTCGGTGACGAGGGCGTCGACCAGTTGCTCGAACGGGAGGTCCTGGTGCGCGTAGCCGTCCAGGGTGGTCCGCCGGACCCGGCCGAGGAGTTCGGCGAAGGTCGGGTCGCCGGACAGACTGGTGCGCAGCACCAGGGTGTTGACGAAGAAGCCGATCAGTTCCTCGGTCTCGGCGCGGGTCCGGCCCGCCGCAGGTGATCCCACCGCCACGTCGTCGGTACCGCAGTACCGGCTCAGGACCACGTCGAACGCCGCCAGCAGCGTCATGAACATCGTCGCGCCGTTCGCACGGGACACTGCTCGCAGCCCGTCCGCCACGGCAGCGGGGATGTGTACCCGTATCGAGGCACCCGCGCTGGAGGCGACCGGCGGCCGCGGCCGGTCCGTGGGCAGGTCCAGAACCGACACCTCGGCCAACTGCTCTGTCCAGTAGGCAAGTTGGCGGTCGATGACCGCGCCGGTGAGCCAGGAGCGCTGCCAGGCGGCGTAGTCGGCGTACTGCACCGTGAGCGGCGGCAGCGGATCCGGCTCGCCGGCCCGGCATGCCCTGTACAGGAGTTCCAGCTCGCGGCCGAAGATGCGGGCCGACCACTCGTCGGAGACGACGTGGTGCATCGACAGCACCAGCACATGTCCGGCCGCGCCCAGCCGGGCCAGGCACACGCGGAGGAGGGGCCCGGCCGCCAGGTCGAAGGGGGTGACCGCGTCCTGCACGATCAGCTGATGCAGGGCGGCCACGGGGTCGGCCAGACCGGACAGGTCAGCTGTCATCAGCGGTACCGGGCGCGGCGGGTCGATGACCTGACGGGCTACCCCGTCGGGATCAGCCACCAGCCGGGTGCGCAGCACCTCGTGCCGCGCCACTTCCGCGGTCAACGCCTCGCCGATGGCCCGTACGTCGAGGCCGGCGCCCAGCCAGATCGGCGACGGAACGTTGTACATCACCTCTTCCGGGTCCATCTGGTGCAGGAACCAGAGGCGTTGCTGGGCGAACGACAGGGGAAGCGGGCGGTCCCGGGGGACGGGGGTGACAGGTGGGGCGACCGGGCCGCCGGCGGTGTTCTCGATCGCCGCGGCCAGGTCCGTCAGCGTGGGGTGGTCGAACAGTTCGGCCAGCGCGAGTTCGGTGCCGAACACCTCACGGATACGGGAGATCACCTGGGTGGCCAGCAGCGAGTGCCCGCCCAGCTCGAAGAAGTCGTCGGCCGCTCCGACACGGTCGGTGCCCAGCACCCGTGCCCAGATCCCGGCCAGCAGTTCCTGTACGGGACCGGCCGGGGCCAGCCATGCGTCGGCCTCGGCACGCACCGGCCCGGGGTCCGGCAGCGCCGCCCGGTCCAGCTTTCCCGACGGGGTCAGCGGCAGGGCGGTCAGCTCGGTTAAGACCTGCGGGACCATGAACTCCGGAAGTCGGCCCCGTACGAACGCCCGTATCGTGGCGGTGGGCGGGATCCCCGTGGACGGGTCCGCGGGGACCAGGTAGGCGACCAGCCGTGCGGTGGCGCCGGTCCCGTCCACGACAACCGCCGCGGAGCGTACGGCGGGGTGGGCGGCCAGGGCTGCCTCGACCTCACCCGGCTCGATCCGGAAACCACGCACCTTCACCTGGCCGTCGGCCCGGCCCAGGAAGTCCAGCCGGCCGTCGGGCAGCCAGCGGACCCGGTCACCCGTCCGATACAGACGCGAACCGTCTTCCGCGAACGGGTCGGCGACGAAACGCTCCGCCGTCAACGCAGAACGGCCCCCATAGCCACGGGCCAGCTGCGGACCACCGATGTACAACTCCCCCGGCACCCCGACCGGCACCGGGTTCAACGACCGGTCCAGCACGAACAACCGCGTGTTGACCGTCGGCACCCCTATCGACGGCCCGGTCTGCCCCACGGCTTCGACCGCGCCGGTCGTCACCATGACCGTCGCCTCCGTCGGACCATACGTGTTGACCAACCGCCGGCCCTCGGCCCACGCCCGCGCCATCGTCGCCGTCAACCGCTCCGCACCCGACAACACCGTGTTCAAGCCCGGCACCCGCGCCGGATCCAGCACCTCCAGCAACGACGGAACGACACTCGCAGCCTCCACCCCCAGCGCCGCCACCATGCCCGCCAGACGGGCGGGTTCAGCACGCTCGGCACCTGCCGCCACCACCAGCGTGCCACCACGACCCAACGTCACCGCCACGTCCAGCACGGCCGCGTCGAAACTCAACGACGCGAACTGCAACACCCTCGCCCCCGGAGACACACCGAGCACCGGCCCGATCGCCGCCACCAGGTTCACCACCCCGGCGTGAGACACCTGCACACCCTTCGGCATGCCCGTCGACCCCGACGTGTAGATCACATACGCCAGCTGACCCGGATCCACCGCTACCGTCGACAGCAGTTCCGAAGAAGCATCCGCGGCCAGGTCCTCCAGCCACACCACCGGAAGACCCTTCGCTGCCGACCCGATCAGACCAGCCGCCACCCGCCGATCCGCCAGCACAGCCACCACACCGGCATCGGCCAGCATGAACTCCAGCCGCTCGGGCGGGTATTCAGGATCCAGCGGCAGATACGCGCCACCCGCCAGCCACACCCCCAGCACCGCCGTCACCATGTCCACCCCACGCGGCAGACACAACCCCACCACCGACTCCGGGCACACACCTCGCGCACGCAACCGCCGCGCCAACCGGCCCGCGCGCTCGACCAGCCCGCCGTAGGTCAGCCACTCCTGCCCGGATACGACCGCCGTCGCATCCGGGTGCTCCGCCGCCCGCTCCAGGATGAGTTCGCCGATGCCGTGCGCGACGGGAACGGGTCCCGTCGTCTCGTTCCAGCGCCGCACCACCTGGTCGCGCTCGGCCGCCGTCAGGACCGGTATCCGGGACAGCGGACGCTCCGGGTCGGCCGCCACCGTTCCCAGGGTCGCGAGCACGTGACCTGCCAGGCGCTCCACGGTCGCCGCGTCGAACAGGGCCGTGCTGTAGTCGATCCGCCCGGTGACGGCCCCGCCCGTGTCTCCCAGCGTCAGCGCCAGGTCGTACTTCACCTGGAAGCCGCCGTTGAGTGCGTCGGTCGTCGGGGTGTACTCGACGGCTTCGGCGTCACGGGTGCCGGGCTCCTGGCGGCCGTAGCTGATGAGCACCTGGAACAACGGGGTGCGGGACCGGTCCCGGCTGCTGACCATGGCGTCCACGAGCTGCTGGAACGGCAGATCCTGGTGGGAGTACGCGTCCAGCGCCGATCGCCGTACTCTGCCCGTCAGTTCGGTGAAGGTCGGTTCGCCGGACAAGTCGGTCCGCAGCACGAGGGTGTTGACGAAGAACCCGATCAGGTCCTCGGTCTCCGCCCGGTTCCGGCCCGCGACCGGCGACCCGACCACCACGTCATCGGTGTCCGCGTACCGG
>NZ_JBHXMA010000112.1:0-4268 GCF_042721035.1 Streptomyces sp. NPDC058464 | reverse complement strand
CCCTCGGGCGATCCGATCGCCCAGGGCACGCCGACGTCGTCGGGGCCGGGGTCGAGGGTGTTGTTGCGGCCCTTGCGGAAGGTGGTGCCGATGGGGTGGATCGGGGGGAGGTAGACGACGTCGAAGCCCATCTCGGCGATCTTCGGCAGCCGGCGGGCCGCTGTCCGGAACGTGCCGTGCGGCCGCTCCGGCGTCCCCTCCGAACGCGGGAAGAACTCGTACCAGGAGCCGTACAGGGCCCGCTCACGCTCCACGAGCAACGGCAGCGCCTCGGAGACGGACACCAACTCCCGCAACGGAAACCGCGCCAGGACCTCGTCCACCTCGGGAGCGAGGGCGTTCGCCAGCCGCACGTGCAGGGGCAGGGAGTCGTCGCCCAGGGCCCGGGCCGCCGCGAGGATCCGGGCGCGTGCAGGTCCCGCGGGGACACCGGCGGCCGCCCGCTCGTACAGCTCGGCGCCCTCCTCCAGGACCAGGCCGGTGTCGATGCCCGCCGGGATCTTCACCCGGGCGTGCTGCCGCCAGGTGGCGAGCGGGGCGCTCCAGGACTCCACGTGATACGTCCAGCGGCCCGTCGCGTCCGGGGTCACCTCGGCGCCCCAGCGGTCGGTGCCGGGGACCAGCTCCCGCATCGGCGTCCAGGGGCCGGGCCGGCCCTCGGGGTCGCACAGCACCACATTGGCGCCGACCGCGTCATGGCCCTCGCGGAAGACGGTGGCGGTGACCTGGAAGGTCTCGCCCGGGACCGCCTTCGCAGGCCGCCCGCCGCACTCCACGGCGGGCCGGACGTCACGCACCGGAACGCGGCCGATGGGCTCGGTCGCCTTCATGGGTCTCACCTCCGCCGTGCGCGGAGCCGGGCCCAGGGCCCGGCTCCGCGGTCCGTAGTGCGCCGGAAGACCGGTGTCTTCCCGCGGGGTCCGTCTGTGGATCACTGCCTCGCGGAACGCCGGTCCGTCGGCGGCCCCTGCCGGACCGTCCCGCCCAGCCGGGGCCGCCCACCCTGTTCCCGCACGTAGGTGACGAGGCTGGTGCGCAGATAGCGCTCGGCCGCCTCCACCGCCTCCCGGGCGCACCGCTTGCCCATCAGGACGCACAGTGTGTAGCCCGAGTCCTCGAAGGTGGACCGCACCTCGCGGTCCTGCGGCGAGGCGAGCATGACGCGCTCCCACGCCCGGTAGCGCCGCAGCTGCCGGGCCACCTCGGCCTTCGCGGGTAGCAGCATGGCCGTGTCGTTCCTTCCGACGCTCTCGAGTGGGCACGTGTCCCCGAGGATCGGGGGAGCGTCCGGGCACGGAGAGGCACGGAGCCGTTACGGCGAATCGAGGCTTTCACTCATGGTGCACGCACGATGACCGAGCGTCTTGTTGGAACTTCAACCACCTCGGGAGTCCCTCGTGTTGCACGAATGGCGTAGCGCCCGCACAGTGAAGGTGACTCAGGAGCGACCAGCGCTCACGCTGCGCTTCCGGAACGTATTTCCGGACGGGTGAGGGGGAGCGGGAGCTTCGCGGGTGAGGAGCCGGCAACAATGAAGACCGCAGTGCCCTGCTACTACCACCTCGACGTCGAGGTCAGCCCGGAACGGGTGGGTCAGGTCAGCCGCATACTGGCCGCCCATCTGCGTTACTGGGATCTCGACAACCTCGTGGACCCCGTCTGCCGCGGTGCCGAACTGCTGCTGACCGCCATCGACCAGCACGCGACGGACAAACGCACGTCCATCGAGATGTGGTGGAACGGGCAGCACCTCATCACCGCCATCGGTGACGACGACCGGGATCTCCGCCCCGACCAGGACCTGCGCGGGTGCCTGGCGCACCTCGCCGCGACCAGCGACGGCTGGGGCTGCTGTGCCCCGGAGACCGGCAGCAAGATCATCTGGTTCTCGCAGCGGGCCCGCTCCGGGGAGCGCGTCCCGCTGGTCAGGTCCGGTCCGGCTCCCCGGCTGCGCCGGGTCCTGCAGGTGCCGCGCGACCTGCCGGTCGCCCAGTTGGCCGCATCCGCCGACGGCGTTCTGGAGGGCGCCCGGTGACGGCGAGGAAGTCCCGGAGAGGGGTGCCCGTGTGGAGCGGGCACCCCTACCCGTTGGGGGCCTCCTTCGACGGGCAGGGCACCAACTTCGCCCTGTTCAGCGAGGTCGCCGAACGGGTCGAACTGGTCCTGGTGAACGACGCCGCCACCGAGACGACGGTGCCGATGACCGAGGTCGACGGGTTCGTCTGGCACGCCTACCTGCCGGGCGTCGGACCGGGGCAGCGCTACGGATACCGGGTGACCGGCCCCTGGAACCCAGACCTCGGCCACTGGTGCAATCCGGCGAAGCTGCTGCTGGACCCGTACGCGAGGGCGATAGACGGCCAGATCGACAACCACCCCTCCCTCTACGAACGCACCCCCGGCGGCCCCTCCCCGGCCGACAGCGCCGGGCACTCCCTGCTCGGCGTGGTCATCGACCCCTACTTCGACTGGGGCGACGACCGCCCGCCCCGGCGGCCGTACTCCGACTCGGTGATCTACGAGGCCCATGTCCGCGGGCTGACCCTCACCCATCCGGAGGTACCCGAACGGCTCCGGGGCAGCTACGCCGGTCTCGCGCACCCGGCGATCCTCGACCACCTGACCTCGCTCGGCGTCACGGCGGTCGAGCTGATGCCGGTGCACCAGTTCGTGCAGGACGGGGTCCTCCAGGACCGGGGCCTGTCCAACTACTGGGGCTACAACACCATCGGCTACTTCGCCCCGCACAACGCCTACGGCGCCTTCGGCACCCGGGGCCAGCAGGTCGACGAGTTCAAGGCGATGGTGAAGGCGCTGCACGCGGCCGGCCTCGAAGTGATCCTCGACGTGGTCTACAACCACACCGCCGAGGGCAACGAGATGGGCCCCACGCTGTCCTTCCGGGGCATCGACAACGCCTCCTACTACCGGCTGGTCGACGGCGACTGGGCGCACTACTACGACACCACCGGCACCGGGAACAGCCTGCTGATGCGGCACCCCTACGTGCTCCAGCTGATCATGGACTCGCTGCGGTACTGGGTGACCGAGATGCACGTCGACGGCTTCCGCTTCGACCTCGCGGCCACCCTGGCACGGCAGTTCCACGAGGTGGACCGCCTTTCGGCGTTCTTCGACCTGATCCAGCAGGACCCGGTGATCAGCAGGGTCAAGCTCATCGCCGAACCCTGGGACGTGGGCGAGGGCGGCTACCAGGTCGGCAACTTCCCGCAGCTGTGGTCGGAGTGGAACGGCAAGTACCGGGACGCCGTACGCGACTTCTGGCGGGCCGAGCCGGGCTCGCTGGGCGAGTTCGCCTCCCGGCTCACGGGCTCCTCCGACCTGTACCAGCACAGCAGGCGGCGGCCGCGGGCGAGCGTCAACTTCGTCACCGCGCACGACGGTTTCACGCTGCGCGACCTGGTGTCGTACAACGACAAGCACAACCAGGCCAACGGCGAGGGCAACCGGGACGGCGAGAGCCACAACCGGTCCTGGAACTGCGGTGCCGAGGGCGAGACCACCGACCCGGCCGTGCTCGAACTCCGGGCCCGCCAGCAGCGCAACCTGCTCGCCACCCTGCTGCTGTCCCAGGGCATCCCCATGCTCAGCCACGGCGACGAACTCGGCCGCACCCAGAGCGGCAACAACAACGCCTACTGCCAGGACAACGAAGTCTCCTGGATCGACTGGGAACTGACCGGGGAACAGCAGACCCTCACCGACTTCACCCGGTACGTCATCGGGCTGCGCGCCGCGCATCCCGTGCTGCGCCGGCGGCGCTTCTTCCGGGGCGAGACCGCCGTGCACCCGGGGCAGCCACTGCCCGACCTGGTGTGGCTGCGGCCCGACGCCCGCGAGATGACCGACCGGGACTGGCAGCGCCCCGACGCGCACTCGGTCGGCGTCTTCCTCAACGGCGACGCCATCGCCGAACGGGACCCCTACGGCGGGCGCCTGGTCGACGACTCGTTCCTGCTGCTCCTCAACGGCTACTGGGAACCTGTCGACTTCCGGCTCCCCGACGACTCCTACGGCGAGCACTGGACGATTCTCTTCGACACGGCCGACGCGGACGGGATGCCGGACGAGCGCGAACGGAAGGCGGGCACGAGGCTGCGGGCCGAGGCCCGGAGCCTGATCGTGCTCTCGCGGCCGTCGAAGTAGTACGACGGGTGCGGCTGGGTGGGGGTTGCTTGCTCGCGCAGTTCCCCGCGCCCCTGAAAGAATGGGACGCTGCAGTGCGCCCCTTCAGGGGCGCGGGGAAC
>NZ_JBHXMA010000111.1:0-4313 GCF_042721035.1 Streptomyces sp. NPDC058464 | reverse complement strand
GGGGGGGGGGGGGGGGGCCCCGGGGGGGGGGCCCCCCCCGGCCCGCCGGCCTTACGCCGGGCACGTCTCTGACCGATCGTCAGATCCGGTGCTCCGGAGCCCGGTTCAGCACTGGGACTTGTAGAAGTACTTGCTGACCGACGGGTCGTTCATGTTGTCCTTGGTGATCGCCACCATGTTGGTGCCGATCGACTTGCTGACCGACTTGCCCTCGAAGGCGTTGGCGAGCTGGTCCACCGCCTGCCGGCCGATCGCCGCCGGGTCCTGGGCGACCAGCACCTGGAGGGTGCCCGACTTCAGCGAGGCGATCTCGTCCGGCTCGGCGTCGAACGCGGCCACCTTCACGGCGCCTTCCTTGCCGGCCTGCTTCAGCCCGGTGGCGATGCCCTGACCGGTGTTGGTGTTGCCCGCGAACACCCCGCCGAGGTCCGGGTGGGCGGCGAGCGTCGACTGGATCTGGGAGGCCGCCGTGGCCGGCAGGTCGTTGTCGTAGAGCGTGGGCAGCACCTTGATCTTCGGGTACTTGGCCATCTCCTCGGTGAAGCCCTTGATCCGTGCGTCGGTCGTCGACACGCCGGGCTTGACGCTGATGACGATGGCCGAGCCCTTCTCGTTCATCAGCTTGGCCAGCGCGTCGGCGGCGACCCGGCCGCCCTTCTCGTTGTCCGACGAGATCCGTGTGATGCCGATCGAGGTGTCGGTCACCGTCGTGTCCACCAGCGCCACCTTGGTGCCGGCCGACTGGATCTGCTTGAGCGACGGCGTCAGCGCGCTGGTGTCGACCGGCGAGATCAGCAGCCCGTCGGGCCGGGACGCGGCCGTCGAGTCCAGCAGCGGCCGCTGCACGGACACGTCCCACTGCGCGGAACCGTCGGCCGTGAAGTCCATCCCCTTGGCCTTGGCCTCCGCCTGCGCGGCACAGGTCATGGTGATGTAGAAGGGGTCGCTCTTCACCCCGGTGATCAGCCGGACCTTCTTGCCCTTGGCACTGCCCGAACTCCCCGAGCCGCCGCCGTCGTCCGACGAACCGCACGCCGAGGCCCCCGCGCCGAGGGCCAGAACCGTGCCCACCGCGACCAGCAACCGGCGCCTGCTGCGAATGTTCCCCATCACAGAGTCCTCCTTAGCCACGAGCGATTCAGTCTTGCGCTGCGATTCAGTCATGCGCGTTCCCGGGTCTTCCTGCGCAGCTGGTCGATGTAGACGGCCACCACCAGCACCACGCCCACCGCCACGTCCTGCCAGTACTGCTGGACGCCGATCACGATCAGCCCGGTGGTCAGCACCGCCGGGATGAACACGCCGATCACCGTGCCCAGCACCGAACCCCGCCCGCCGAACAGGCTGGTCCCGCCGAGGACCACCGCGGTGATCACCTTGAGGTTGTCGGTGGAGTGCCCGGCGATCGACGTCGTGCCGTACGAGGCCAGCCACATCACCGCGCCCAGCCCGGCCAGCAGCCCCATCAGCCCGTAGACCTTGACCAGTTGGCGGCCCACCGGAATGCCCGCCCGGCGTACGGCCGTGGGGTTCGAGCCGATCGCGAGGGTGTGCTCGCCGAACCGGGTGCCGGCCAGCACCGCGCCGAAGATCGCGGTCACCACGGCCGCCAGGATCACCATCCAGGGGATACCGAGCACCTTGCCGAAACCCAGGCTGTTCTGCAGATGCGTGGAGGCCGCCCCGGCCGGATCCTGGCCGCCGGTGGCGAGTTCGGCGATGCCCAGCGCCGCGCCGAGCCCGCCCAGCGTCACGATCAGCGGCGGCACCTTGCCGGTCGCCACCACGGCGCCCTGCAACGCGCCCCACGCCGTGCCCACCGCCAGCGCGATGACGACACAGAACGCCACCGTGCCCCAGCCCGAAGTCGCCCCGCCGTGATGGATGTTGTACTCACCCGCCGCCACCGCGGCCAGCACCAGCACCGAGCCGATCGACAGATCGATGCCCGCCGTGATGATCACGAACGTCATGCCGACGCCGAGCACCAGGTAGATGGCCGCGTTCACGGCGATCTGGGTGATGTCGTACGTGGTGAAGAACTTGCCCGGCGCCGCGATGGTGAAGAACAGGACCAGCGCCACCAGGATGACAAAGGTCCACAGTTCGTTGAGGGTTGCCGCACGGCGCACCCAGTCGGGCACCGCGGCCCGGCCGCCCACGCCCGCCGCGGCCTTCTCGCTCTGCGCCGTCATCGCGCGCCCTCCGCTTCCCCGGTCCCGTTCGGCCCGTCCAGGGAGCCGGTCATCGCCCCGACCAGCTCCTCGATCGTCGTGTCGGCGGCGGTGTACGACGCGACGCGCCGGCCCAGCCGCAGCACCTCCACCCGGTCCGCGACCGACAGCACCTCGGGCATGTTGTGGCTGATCAGTACGACGCAGATGCCCCGGTCGGCGACCCTGCGGACGGTCTCCAGGACCCGGGCGCGCTGGACGACGCCCAGCGCGGCGGTCGGCTCGTCCATGAAGATGACCTTGTGGGCGAAGGCGACGGCGCGGGCGACCGCGACGGACTGCCGTTGGCCGCCGGACAACGTTGTCACAGGAGCCGTCACATCCTTGAGCTCCACGCCGAGTTCGGCGAAGGCGCTGACCGCCTCCCGGCGCATTTTGGGCCGGTCGAGGACGCCGAGGCGGCCGAGCAGCCCGCTGCGCACGATCTCCCGGCCGAGGTAGAGGTTGGCCGCCGCGTCGAGGTCGGGCGCGAGTGACAGGTCCTGGTACACCGTCTCCACGCCTCGCCGCTGGGCGTCCATCGGACCGGAGAACCGCACCGGTGCCCCGTCCAGACGGACCTCGCCGGAGTCGGGGGCGAGCACGCCCGACAGGACGTTCACCAGAGTGGACTTGCCGGCACCGTTGTCACCGATGAGGGCGACGACCTCGCCGGGGTATGCCGTGAAATCGGCGCCCGAGAGCGCCTGGACGTGGCCGAAACGTTTGACCACCCCATGTGCGGTGAGCAGTGGTTCCCTTGCAGAGGCCATGTTGTGCCTTCTGGTTGGTATCGTTAACAGCTTGGCTGATTCTTGGGGCCCCCGCAGCGGGGTGTCAAGGGTGGTGCAGCGGGTCGCCGAGGGCGCTGGTCGGGCCCTCATCTCCCCTTGTTTGCAAGGCCGTTGATACGCGTGCGAGTTGGTAACGTTAACGAGTCGACGCTCAAACGTGACGCAGCTGGAGGACGTGGCGTGGCAGCCACCCGGCCGACCATGAAGGACGTTGCCGCGGAAGCGGGCGTGAGCACGATGACGGTGTCCCGGGTCGTCAACGGCGATTCGGCCGTCGCCCCGCGGACCGCCGCGCGGGTGGAGGCCGCGGTCCGCAAGCTCGGCTACCAACGCGACGACGTGGCACGGCAGTTACGTCGCACCCATGAACTGAGCCAGATCATCGGCCTGTTGGTCGACGACGTGACCGATCCCTTCATGGCCGCGGTCGCCTCCGCCGCCGAGGACGTCGCCCGGCAGCGCGGCAGCATCATGCTCATCGGCTCCAGCCGCGCCGACCTGCGCCGCGAACGCGAGGTGATAGCGGCGTTCACCGCCCGCCGTGTCGACGGCCTGATCCTCACCCCGGCCGCCGGCAGCCACCGCTTCCTGCGCCCCGCACAGGCGCAGGGCACGAAGATCGTCTGTGTGGACCGGGCGGCCCCCGGCCTGGACGTGGATGCGGTGGTGGTCGACAACTTCGGGGCGGTGCGGGACGCGGTGGCCCACGTGGTGGCACACGGTCACCGCAGGATCGGATTCATCGGCGACACGCCGAGGATCTGGACGTTCGGCGAACGGCGGCGAGGTTATCTGGCGGCCCTTCAGGCCGCGGGCATCGCCGCCGACCCGGCGCTGGTCAGGGACGGTGTGCGCACGGGGCCGGAGGCGGCCGCGGCCGTCACCGGGATGCTGGCACTGCCGGACCCGCCGACGGCGCTCCTCGCCGGCAACGAACTGCTCGCCTTCGGCGCCCTGACCGCGGCCCGCGGCGACCTCGCGTTCGTCGCCTTCGACGACTTCGCGCTCGCGGCCCGGCTGACGCCACCCGTCACGGTGATCGCCCAGGACCCGGTGGCCCTCGCGACCAGCGCGGCACACCTGCTGTTCGCCCGCATCCACGGGGATGTCTCACCGCCGCGCACGGTGGTCATGCCGACGCGGCTGATCCGGCGGGGATCGGGAGAGATCCCGGGGCCCTTCGCCGCGTAGCGGCGCGTGGCGCCGGGTGACGCCGAGTGGGGGCCGGATTCCGGGTGCGGGCCGGTGGGGGCGGGTCGCGCAGTTCCCCGCGCCCCTGACGGGGCGCTTCACACCGGCTCACTGC
>NZ_JBHXMA010000110.1:3725-4957 GCF_042721035.1 Streptomyces sp. NPDC058464 | reverse complement strand
GTCGTTGCCTCAGAACTAACACAGTGGACGCGAGCAACTGAGGACAAGCCCTCGGCCTATTAGTACCGGTCACCTCCACCAGTTACCTGGCTTCCAGATCCGGCCTATCAACCCAGTCGTCTACTGGGAGCCTTACCCCATCAAGTGGGTGGGAGTCCTCATCTCGAAGCAGGCTTCCCGCTTAGATGCTTTCAGCGGTTATCCCTCCCGAACGTAGCCAACCAGCCATGCCCTTGGCAGAACAACTGGCACACCAGAGGTTCGTCCGTCCCGGTCCTCTCGTACTAGGGACAGCCCTTCTCAAGACTCCTACGCGCACAGCGGATAGGGACCGAACTGTCTCACGACGTTCTAAACCCAGCTCGCGTACCGCTTTAATGGGCGAACAGCCCAACCCTTGGGACCGACTCCAGCCCCAGGATGCGACGAGCCGACATCGAGGTGCCAAACCATCCCGTCGATATGGACTCTTGGGGAAGATCAGCCTGTTATCCCCGGGGTACCTTTTATCCGTTGAGCGACGGCGCTTCCACAAGCCACCGCCGGATCACTAGTCCCGACTTTCGTCCCTGCTCGACCCGTCGGTCTCACAGTCAAGCTCCCTTGTGCACTTACACTCAACACCTGATTGCCAACCAGGCTGAGGGAACCTTTGGGCGCCTCCGTTACTCTTTAGGAGGCAACCGCCCCAGTTAAACTACCCATCAGACACTGTCCCTGATCCGGATCACGGACCCAGGTTAGACATCCAGCACGACCAGACTGGTATTTCAACGACGACTCCCCCCGAACTGGCGTCCGGAGTTCAAAGTCTCCCAGCTATCCTACACAAGCCGAACCGAACACCAATATCAAACTGTAGTAAAGGTCCCGGGGTCTTTCCGTCCTGCTGCGCGAAACGAGCATCTTTACTCGTAGTGCAATTTCACCGGGCCTATGGTTGAGACAGTCGAGAAGTCGTTACGCCATTCGTGCAGGTCGGAACTTACCCGACAAGGAATTTCGCTACCTTAGGATGGTTATAGTTACCACCGCCGTTTACTGGCGCTTAAGTTCTCAGCTTCGCCCCACCGAAATGGAGCTAACCGGTCCCCTTAACGTTCCAGCACCGGGCAGGCGTCAGTCCGTATACATCGCCTTACGGCTTCGCACGGACCTGTGTTTTTAGTAAACAGTCGCTTCTCGCTGGTCTCTGCGGCCACCCCCAGCTCAGGAAGTAAATTCCCTCACCA
>NZ_JBHXMA010000110.1:1648-3626 GCF_042721035.1 Streptomyces sp. NPDC058464 | reverse complement strand
GGCGTGGCCCCCCTTCTCCCGAAGTTACGGGGGCATTTTGCCGAGTTCCTTAACCATAGTTCACCCGAACGCCTCGGTATTCTCTACCTGACCACCTGAGTCGGTTTAGGGTACGGGCCGCCATGAAACTCGCTAGAGGCTTTTCTCGACAGCATAGGATCATCCACTTCACCACAATCGGCTCGGCATCAGGTCTCACCCACATGTCATCCGGATTTGCCTGGATGACGGGCTACACCCTTACCCCGGGACAACCACCGCCCGGGCTGGACTACCTTCCTGCGTCACCCCATCACTCACCTACTACAAGTCTGGTCCGTCGGCTCCACCACTCCCCTCAACTCCGAAGAGATCAGGGCGGCTTCACGGACTTAGCATCGCTCGGTTCGATGTTTGACGCTTCACAGCGGGTACCGGAATATCAACCGGTTATCCATCGACTACGCCTGTCGGCCTCGCCTTAGGTCCCGACTTACCCTGGGCAGATCAGCTTGACCCAGGAACCCTTAGTCAATCGGCGCACACGTTTCCCACGTGTGAATCGCTACTCATGCCTGCATTCTCACTCGTCAACCGTCCACAACTCGCTTACGCGGCTGCTTCACCCGGCAGACGACGCTCCCCTACCCATCCCAGAAGGCGTTGGCCCTATACTCTGGAATGACACGACTTCGGCGGTACGCTTGAGCCCCGCTACATTGTCGGCGCGGAATCACTAGACCAGTGAGCTATTACGCACTCTTTCAAGGGTGGCTGCTTCTAAGCCAACCTCCTGGTTGTCTCTGCGACTCCACATCCTTTCCCACTTAGCGTACGCTTAGGGGCCTTAGTCGATGCTCTGGGCTGTTTCCCTCTCGACCATGGAGCTTATCCCCCACAGTCTCACTGCCGCGCTCTCACTTACCGGCATTCGGAGTTTGGCTAAGGTCAGTAACCCGGTAGGGCCCATCGCCTATCCAGTGCTCTACCTCCGGCAAGAAACACACGACGCTGCACCTAAATGCATTTCGGGGAGAACCAGCTATCACGGAGTTTGATTGGCCTTTCACCCCTAACCACAGGTCATCCCCCAGGTTTTCAACCCTGGTGGGTTCGGTCCTCCACGAAGTCTTACCTCCGCTTCAACCTGCCCATGGCTAGATCACTCCGCTTCGGGTCTTGAGCGTGCTACTCCATCGCCCTGTTCGGACTCGCTTTCGCTACGGCTACCCCACACGGGTTAACCTCGCAACACACCGCAAACTCGCAGGCTCATTCTTCAAAAGGCACGCAGTCACACCACAAGGATGCTCCCACGGCTTGTAGGCACACGGTTTCAGGTACTATTTCACTCCCCTCCCGGGGTACTTTTCACCATTCCCTCACGGTACTATCCGCTATCGGTCACCAGGGAATATTTAGGCTTAGCGGGTGGTCCCGCCAGATTCACACGGGATTTCTCGGGCCCCGTGCTACTTGGGTGTCTCTCAAACGAGCCGCTGATGTTTCGACTACGGGGGTCTTACCCTCTACGCCGGACCTTTCGCATGTCCTTCGCCTACATCAACGGTTTCTGACTCGCCTCACAGCCGGCAGACTGTGAAAGAGAGATCCCACAACCCCGTATACGCAACCCCTGCCGGGTCTCACACGCATACGGTTTGGCCTCATCCGGTTTCGCTCGCCACTACTCCCGGAATCACGGTTGTTTTCTCTTCCTGAGGGTACTGAGATGTTTCACTTCCCCTCGTTCCCTCCACACTGCCTATGTGTTCAGCAGCGGGTGACAGCCCATGACGACTGCCGGGTTTCCCCATTCGGAAACCCCCGGATCAAAGCCTGGTTGACGACTCCCCGGGGACTATCGTGGCCTCCCACGTCCTTCATCGGTTCCTGGTGCCAAGGCATCCACCGTGCGCCCTTAAAAACTTGGCCACAGATGCTCGCGTCCACTGTGCAGTTCTCAAACAACGACCAGCCACCCATCACCCCCAGACCA
>NZ_JBHXMA010000109.1:0-5651 GCF_042721035.1 Streptomyces sp. NPDC058464 | reverse complement strand
CGGCCGTTCCGCAGGGCGTGCCACGGGCCGTTCCACGGGGTCACCACCCTCTTGACACCCCTCCTCGGCGGCGGGCACATTGAGTTGCGCAGCCTGAATCATGTTGCGCACAAAGCAACTGCACCGGTCTCAAGTTCGGAGGTTGGGCGATGGCGGGACCCCGAGTGGTCATCATCGGAGCGGGCGTCGTGGGAGCGGCGCTCGCGGACGAGATCTCCGCGCGCGGATGGACCGAGGTGACCGTGGTCGACCAGGGCCCCCTCCCGGCCACGGGCGGCTCCTCCTCGCACGCCCCGGGCCTGGTCTTCCAGACGAACCCCTCGAAGACCATGACGGAGCTGGCCCGCTACACCGTCGAGAAGTTCTGCTCCCTCGACGTCGACGGCAAGCCCTGCTTCCTCCAGGTCGGCGGCCTCGAAGTGGCCACCACCCCGGAGCGCCTCGCCGAACTCCACCGCCGCCACGGCTGGATCACCGCGTGGGGCATCGAGGCGCGGCTGCTGACCCCCGACGAGTGCGTCGCACAGCACCCGCTGGTCGACCGCGACCGGGTCCTCGGCGGCCTGCTCGTCCCCACCGACGGCCTCGCCAAGGCCGTCCTCGCCGTCGAGGCCCAGATCCGCCGGGCCACCGAACGCGGCGTCCGCTTCCTCGCCCGCCACGAGGTCCTCGACGTCCGGCAGAGCGAGGGCGCCGTCACCGCCGTGGTGACCGACCAGGGCGAGATCCCCGCCGACATCGTCGTCTGCTGCGCCGGCATCTGGGGCCCGAAGATCGCCCGCATGGTCGGCATGAACCTCCCGCTCACCCCGCTCGGCCACCAGCTCGCCTGGACCGGCCCGGTCCCCGCGCTGGCCGGCCAGACGGAGGAGGCGGTCCGCCCGATCCTGCGCCACCAGGACGCCGACCTCTACTACCGCGACCGCTTCGACGCCATCGGCATCGGCTACTACGGCCACCGCCCCATGCCGATCTCCGCCGACGACATCCTCTCCGTCGACGAGGCCGCGCAGATGCCCTCGGTCCTGAAGTTCACCGAGGAGGACTTCGAGGACGCCTGGACCGAGACGCAGTCCCTGCTCCCCGCGACCCGCGAGGCCAAGGTCGAGGAGGGCATCAACGGCCTCTTCTCCTTCACCACCGACGGCTACCCCCTGCTCGGCGAGTCCCCGGACGTCAAGGGCTTCTGGGTCGCCGAGGCCGTCTGGGTCACCCACTCCGCGGGCGTCGGCCGCGCGGTCGCCGAATGGCTGGTGGACGGCCACTGCTCGTCCTTCGACCTCCACGAGTGCGACGTCAACCGCTTCGAGCCGCACCAGCTCGCCCCGGAGTACGTCCTGGCCCGTGACTGCCAGAACTTCGTCGAGGTCTACGACATCCTCCACCCCCTCCAGCCCTCCGGGAAGCCGCGCCCGATCCGCACCAGCCCCTTCCACGCCCGTCAGCAGGCGCACGGCGCGTTCTTCCTGGAGGCGAACGGCTGGGAGCGCCCGCAGTGGTACGAGGCGAACGCGGGCCTGCTCGAAGGCCGCTCCATCCCCACCCCCAACGACTGGGCCGCCCGCTACTGGTCGCCGATCGTCGGCGCCGAGGCACAGGTCACCCGCGAGACCGTCGCGATGTACGACATGACCGCCCTCAAGCGCCTGGAGATCAGCGGCCCGGGTGCCGCCGACTTCCTGGAGGGCCTGGTCACCGGCAAGGTCGCCAAGTCCGTCGGTTCGGTGACGTACACCCTGCTCCTCGACCACGACGGCGGCATCCGCAGCGACATCACCGTCGCGCGCCTCGCCCGCGACCTCTTCCAGGTCGGCGCCAACGGCAACCTCGACCTCGACTGGTTCACCCGCCACCTTCCCGCCGACAGCACGGTCCAGGTCCGGGACATCACCCCCGGCACCTGCTGCATCGGCCTGTGGGGCCCACTCGCCCGCGAGGTCCTCCAGCCGCTCACCGACGAGGACTTCTCCAACGAGGGCCTCAAGTACTTCCGCGCCAAGCGCGCCTACATCGGCTCGGTGCCGGTCACCGCGATGCGGCTGTCGTACGTCGGCGAGCTCGGCTGGGAGCTGTACACCACGGCCGACCAGGGCCAGAAGCTCTGGGACACCCTCTGGCAGGCGGCCGAGCCGCTCGGCGGGATCATCGCCGGCCGCGGCGCCTTCAACAGCCTCCGCCTGGAGAAGGGCTACCGCTCCTTCGGCACCGACATGACCTACGAGCACGACCCCTACGAGGCCGGCGTCGGCTTCGCCGTCAAGCTCGACAAGGGCGACTTCGTCGGCAAGGCCGCGCTGGAGCGGCGCAGGGCGGACGTACGGCGCCGGCTGAGCTGCCTCACGATCGACGACCGGAGCGCCGTCGTGATGGGCAAGGAGCCGGTGTACGACGGCGACCGTGCGGTGGGTTACGTGACCAGCGCGGCGTACGGCTACACGGTCGGCAAGGGGATCGCGTACGCGTGGCTGCCGGCGGAGCTGGCGGTGCCGGGGACCGGGGTCCAGATCGGGTACTTCGACGAGCGCGTGGACGCGGTGGTGGCCGAGGAGCCGTTGTTCGACCCCGGGATGAGTCGGCTCCGTGGGTGACGGATCCGGGTGGCGTCGTTGTTCGGCTGCGGGCTCGTTTTGGCTGGTCGCGCAGTTCCCCGCGCCCCTCACGGGGCGTCTCGGCAAGGTCGTTGAAAGGATCGCGGAATCCGCATGAACGCGTTGAACACACCCCTGGCCGAGCTCGACCCCGAGGTCCACGCCGCGCTCCGTGCCGAGCTGCACCGGCAGCAGTCCACCCTGGAGATGATCGCCTCCGAGAACTTCGCGCCCACCGCCGTGATGGAGGCGCAGGGCTCGGTGGCCACCAACAAGTACGCCGAGGGCTACCCCGGCCGCCGCTACTACGGCGGCTGCGAACACGTCGACGTCACCGAGCGGCTGGCGATCGAACGGGTCAAGTCCCTCTTCGGGGCAGGCTTCGCCAACGTCCAGCCGCACTCGGGCGCCCAGGCCAACACCGCCGTCTTCTTCGCCCTGCTGAAGCCCGGCGACACGATCCTCGGCCTCGACCTCGCGCACGGCGGCCACCTCACCCACGGCATGCGCCTCAACTACAGCGGCAAGATGCTCAACGTCGTGCCGTACCACGTCTCCGAGACCGACAACCTCGTGGACCTGGACGAGGTGGAGCGCCTCGCCAAGGAACACCGCCCGAAGATGATCATCGCGGGCTGGTCGGCGTACCCGAGGCAGCTGGACTTCGCGGCCTTCCGTCGGATCGCCGACGAGGTCGGTGCCCTGCTGATGGTGGACATGGCGCACTTCGCGGGCCTGGTGGCGGCGGGTCTGCACCCGAGCCCCGTCCCGCACGCCCACGTGGTCACCACCACCACGCACAAGACGCTCGGCGGCCCCCGCGGCGGGGTCATCCTCACCAACGACGCCGACCTCGCCAAGAAGATCAACTCGGCGGTCTTCCCCGGCATGCAGGGCGGCCCGCTGGAACACGTCATCGCGGCGAAGGCCGTCTCCTTCAAGGTCGCCGCGTCACCCGAGTTCACCGAGCGTCAGGCCCGCACCCTGGCCGGCGCCCGCATCCTCGCCGAGCGTCTGACCCGGCCCGACGCGGCCGCGGCCGGCGTGAAGGTGCTGACCGGCGGCACGGACGTCCACCTCGTCCTCGTCGACCTGCGGGAGTCCCCGCTGGACGGCCGGCAGGCGGAGGACCTCCTCCACGAGATCGGCATCACCGTCAACCGCAATGCGGTCCCCTTCGACCCGCGCCCGCCCATGGTCACCTCCGGCCTGCGCATCGGCACCCCCGCACTGGCCACCAGGGGCTTCACGGCCGAGGACTTCACCGAGGTCGCGGACGTGATCGCCCTCGCCCTCCAGCCCGAGCCGGACATCCCCGCCCTGCGCGCCCGCACCGAGGCACTCGCCGCCAAACACCCGCTCTACCCGCACCTCTCGCACGACGGAGACGCCCGATGAGCCCCCACACCCGCCCCCTACGCCCTGCGGGCGTGGGGGGACCCCCAGGCGCCGACCTCCCCGACCACCCGGAGTTCCTCTGGCGCACGCCCGAGCCCAGGCGGTCGTACGACGTCGTCATCGTCGGCGGCGGCGGACACGGCCTGGCCACCGCCCACTACCTGGCGAGGAACCACGGCATCACCAACGTCGCCGTCCTGGAGAAGGGCTGGCTCGCGGGCGGCAACATGGCCCGCAACACCACGATCATCCGCTCCAACTACCTGTGGGACGAGAGCGCGGGCATCTACGAGCATGCGCTGAAGCTGTGGGAGGGGCTGGAGGAGGAGCTGGACTACCCGATCCTGTTCTCCCAGCGCGGGGTGCTGAACCTCGCCCACAGCCTGCAGGACGTCCGCGACAGCGTCCGCCGGGTCGAGGCCAACCGGCTCAACGGCGTCGACGCCGAGTGGCTCGACGCGGACGGCGTCAAAGAGGTCTGCCCGATCGTCAACACCTCGCCCGACGTGCGCTACCCGGTCCTCGGCGGCACCTACCAGCCCCGCGCCGGCATCGCCAAGCACGACTACGTGGCCTGGGGCTTCGCCCGCTCCGTGGACGCGGCCGGCATCGACATCATCCAGAACTGCGAGGTCACGGGGGTGGACGTGGTCGACGGCCGGGTGGTCGGCGTCCAGACCACCCTCGGCCCTATCGCGGCCGGCAAGGTGGCCCTCTGCTCGGCCGGCCACACCTCGGTCCTGGCCGCGATGGCGGGCATCGACCTCCCCCTCCAGAGCCACCCGCTCCAGGCCCTGGTCTCCGAACTCCTGGAACCGGTCCACCCCACCGTCGTCATGTCCAACGCGGTGCACGTCTACGTCAGCCAGGCGCACAAGGGCGAACTGGTGATGGGCGCGGGCATCGACGCGTACAACTCCTACACCCAGCGCGGCGCGTTCCACATCATCGAGGAGCAGATGGCGGCGGCCGTCGAACTCTTCCCGGTCTTCGCCCGCGCCCACGTCCTGCGCACCTGGGGCGGCATCGTCGACGTCAGCCCCGACGCCTCACCGATCGTCGGCCTCACCCCGGTGGACAACCTCTACCTCAACTGCGGCTGGGGAACCGGCGGTTTCAAGGCCACCCCGGGGGTCGGCTGGGTCTATGCCCACACCATCGCCCACGACACCCCCCACCCCCTCAACGCCCCCTTCTCGCTCGACCGTTTCACCACCGGCGCGCTCGTCGACGAGCACGGCGCGGCCGCAGTGGCCCACTAGGGAGCCCAACCATGCTGCTCATCCCCTGCCCGTGGTGCGGGCCCCGCGACGAGGCCGAGTTCCACTACGGCGGCCAGGCCCACGTGCCGTACCCCGAGGACCCGGCCTCCCTCACCGACGAGGAGTGGGCGCGGTATCTGTTCTTCCGTGACAACCCCAAGGGCCCGTTCGCGGAGCGCTGGAGCCACGCGGCAGGCTGCCGGCGGTGGTTCAACGCGGTCCGCGACACGTCGACGAACGAGATCCTGACGGTGTACAGGGCGGGCGAGCCGCGTCCGGCGGCGCGGTCGCTTCCGGCCCGTCCGGCGGGGCCTTCGCGGCCGACGTCTTCTCTCTCAGCCCGTCCGGCGTTTGAGGACGAGGCCGTTCAGGCCGAAGCGGGGTCCGGGGGCGCAGCCCCCGG
>NZ_JBHXMA010000108.1:0-6205 GCF_042721035.1 Streptomyces sp. NPDC058464 | reverse complement strand
AAGCCACGAGACCGACCTGCCTACCGAACTCACCGCATAGCCTCAAAACGAGATCACCGAGTGGCCGTCAATACACCACTCCAGCGGACGTGACCCTGACGTGCCAGAATTTCGTGAGGGAAACACGCAGCCAGCCCACCAGGGGGACGATCATGTCGACATCGTTTGCCGGCTCCCTACTGCCGCTGCTGATGCTGGTCGGGACACTCTGGCTCGCGTGTGTTGTTCTCGGCCTGCATGGCCTGCTCCTCGGGTGTATGCCGGGCCGATGGCTACAGCGCCACGTTCGACAGCCGAGACTCTGGGGAGCGGGCGCTCTACTCGTTGCGTGCAGCGGGTTCGACCATCCGTCGTTGTCAGTGGTCGGAATCGGCCTTGTTGCCTTGGGCCACGTAGTGAAGCGAACTTCGTGATTATCTGAAGACAGGGGGCTCGTGCCAGACGCGTGTCAGATCTGGGGGGAACCCGGGGGAACACCGGGGAACCAACGGCCTGGCCGCCGGGCGCCGATACCCTTCCATCGCAGGTCAGCCAAGCAGCGCACCCTAGATCACCTTAGCTTCCCAGGTTGAGGGTCCTTGCGGCACTATGAAGTCTCAGACTTAAGGGGTGTTGTAAGCGGTCATGGCATGAGAGCAGGCGGACAGCGGGGGTGCAAGCTGAGGTGACAGACAGAGACCCGTCGGCGGCCACGAAACGAGGCGAGCTGGAAAGGAAGCTGGCGGACCTGGATCAGGACTTGGCCGACCTGTATCACGAGGCCGTCGATCTTCTCAATGACACCAGATATAATCGCGCTGTCGTTATGATGCTTTCGCATGCAGTACGAGAGCTTGCGAATAACCTTGCTCACCATCTCGGCTTGATGGAAGGAATCCAGTTCCCCGCATCCGTAGATACCTCTACGCCCATCGGTACACTAGCAAGGTTGTGGGAGGCCGAAGGATTCAACTCGCCTAATTCTTCGACAACCAACAGCAGCCCAGGTCTGGTTGAACTGACTGAGGGGCTTGACGAAACAATCCGGGAGAAGCCTCCGGTACGTATAACTGAAGGAATCTACGCAGCCATCGAAACACTGATTGCAGCTCACTCAAGGGTGGCCGCCAACGCACGACAACGCCAAGCCTTTATCGCCGCAGGGAATAGCGCTACCCCTCACGACCCGACCGCCAAGCTGTTCGGGGCGACCTTTGATTTCTTCATGAGTTACGCGCATCTTGATCGGGCAGCAGGGCGCCGTCTGCCTACGGCGCAGGAGTTGCAGAATCAATTCGCTAACTTTGAGGCCGTTGTATCGGCACGCATTGGTGGATTCTTCGATGTGGTCGACGAACTTGCCGACATCATAGAGATCGCCAACGCGGCGAATCCGCGTAATGAAGCACCCCCCGACCAGGCTACGGATGCGCAATGACAGGAAGAGAACCACCCAGGTCGGCCGCAGAATACGTCGTTCCTGACGCTATGCTGGTGGACAGCGCATTGGCTCGCATCGGCAATGCTCAGCATCGCCAAGTTTTCTACTCTAAATTGGAGAACCCGAACTGGGTTAGCCCGTTGACTGAGAAGGGCGCTTTCACTGACGTGCCCTCAGTTTCGGTAGACGATCAGGGCGGGATGCACTTTACACCCTGGCCCCAAGGAGAGTATCTAGCCAGAGTAGCGCCGCTCGTGCCGCGTGAGGTGAACGCCGCTCTTCAACCAGCGCTCAGCAGTGACAGCCCTGTCGTCCAACGGATCGTGATTGAAGCAGCGAGCCGCATGCCGGCCGATTATGCTGCCGGGCTGGTGCCCACGATCCGCAGCTACCTCAACGGGCCTTATCGGGTCTGGTTGGACGCCACCAAACTGGTGGCAATTGTCTGCCGACTTGCTGAAGGCGGTAAGCGGAGGCATGCAAAGCAACTGGCTGACGGCTTGTTCCGGCCGCGTTCAGCGAACCAATCAACGGATGGGTTGAACGCGTTCAGCGGTGTGGATTCGTATTGGTATGCACAAACGTTGCCCACTGCGGTGAAAGCCCTAGAGGACGAGCCGAAGATGCTGTCTACCGCTGTAGTCTGGCTGGAGCAATGGGTGAAACTCACGCCCCACAAGACATCGTTTAGCTCCCTCTGGCGTCCGTCTATCAAATCCGGTGAAAACGCGCTGCGCACCGAACCAGTTGGTCACGTACTCGTTGATGCGGTGCGCGATCTCGCGCGTGCGCGAATCACTGCCGGAAAGTCCGCGAAAGAAGTGGTCGAACAGATCGAGCGAGGCGGCGAATCAATTTTCCTTCGCCTCTCGCTTGATTTGATTACCGATCTACTGCCCAATCAAATGGTTGACCAGCAGGCCGGCACAGGGGCCGAACCAGCGTCGACGCTCCTGGAGTTGGCTTTCAAGCGTCTCATCACCCCAGAACTGCTCGCGGGTGAATATCGACCGGAGTATGTCGATCTAGCTCGATCTGCCCTTCCGTATCTCTCCGAGGAGCAGGCTTCACAATGGGAACGTTTGGTAATAGAGCCGCCACATTTGACCGCTGACCGAGTTGGGCGGATGCTCGGCCGTCCTTCCGGCGAGGTCACTGGAGTTGAAATCGCCAGCCAGATCGGCATGTGGCAGCACAGACTGCTTCTTGCGATTGGCTGGGAGGCACTCCCCTCCCAAATGCGCCAGCGGCTCGACGAGCTTGTCGCTGACCACGGCGCACCACCAGACCCCGGAGACTCTCAATACCAAAGCGGCTTCTTCGTCGGCCCCATCAGCCCTCTACCGGACGCCGAGTTGGTGAATCTCAGTCCCGAGGATCTCTTGGCATACTTGCAATCGTGGGAGCCAAGCCCGGAATCCGGATCAAGGCACGGGTTCCCTCCTTCAGCAGAAGGGCTGGCGCGCGGCGTAACGAAGGCTGTTGCCACAAGACCCGCCGAGTACGCACTGTGCGCAGAGCGCTTCAGCGGTTTGCAAAGCACGTACGTAGCGGCAGCCCTGGAGGGTTTCGAGCAAGCAGTAGCCCAAAAGACCGGCTTCTCCTGGGGGTCGGTGCTTGCGCTAGCGACTCATGCAGCTACGCAACCGGGCAATGATGCAGATGAACTCGGCGAGTCTGACGACGACGCCTGGCGCTACGTCCAGCAACAGGCCGCACGGCTGATCCAAGCTGGTATCGACGCCGACGAAATGACAGCCATCCCCCCTACGCTTTACGCGATGGCGTGGGAAGCGCTGAATCCGATGACCCGTAATGCACACCCCAGTGCCCACTACGAAGAATCCTATGGCCTCCCGTCTACTGACGCCCTGACCCTGTCTCTCAATACCACGCGCCCGATCGCGCTGCGCGCTACGATCCGCCTCTTCGCCGCAATCTCCAGGATCGGGCAAGCCCCGGAGAGCGAAGCACACAAAGACCCTATCGGGACACAGGCAGAAATCCTCGCGGCCCTTGATGAGCACGCTGGCTTTGACTCCGACACGAGTCTGGCGGTCGCTGCAGTTTTCGGAGAAGGGCTGGGCCTTTTGCTAACTAACGCACGGGAATGGACGACGGCGCGACTCGACCGCATCCTTGGGCGGCCCGAAGACCGCAACAGCAGTCCCGCGGATCATCTGGCCTGGTTCGATACTGCCTGGTCCGTTATGATCGTCGGTTACCGCCCGTCGCGAGGTCTCTTCGACTCTCTGAAACCGTGGTTCCTGGGGCATATAAGGGGACTGGACGCAGATACCGTCGAAGATTCGCCCGTGTTTGGCATGAGATCACCACGGCAGTCGCTAGCTGACCATGTCCTGATGCTCTTCGTGACAGGGCAGCTCGAATCTGGTCTGGAAGACCAGGCGCTGACAGATCTTTTTGCCTTCGGTGACAGCGCCCTGCTGCGCGACGCGCTGGGCCACCTTGGATGGCAACTCCGCCATGCGGAGGGAGAGCCTCCCGGCACAGTGCTCGCACGATTTCGCGAACTGTGGGATTGGCGGGCACAACTGGTTGCCCAAGGCGCTGCAGACAGCCAAGAGCTATTGGATTTTTACTGGTGGGTGTCCTCGGGTCACCTGGACGCTGGCTGGTGGCTTCCGCATCTGGCGACCGTCGCCCATAACCCTCAGTTCAACCCGCACTCAATGCTCGGCGAGCCTCTCGCTAAGGCTGCTCCCACGTATCCTGACCAGGTGCTAGAGGTCTACGCGACACTCTACGTGTCTAGTAAGCAAAACTTCCGATCCTATGATCTGCTCGAACACGCACCAGCCATCCTCAAGCCAGCTCTGACCTCGGGTCAGGAAGGCCTGGAACGGAGCGCGCGCGCTCTTGTCGAGCAGTTGGGTAACGAAGGCTACTTGGACCTGATGAACCGTATTCGCGCCCTTCCTGAATGATTCCAGCCCAGCCATGGATCTCACCGAAATCTCCGGCTTCCCAAGCCGATCCCCTCAGGTGAGTACAAGGACACCTCGCGCAGTCCAGCCAGCGAACATGCTGGTCTGCCGCTCCGTCCGGGCTGCGGCGCTGGGGCGCCGGTCCCGGCCGAGCGGCAGACGACAGACGACAGACGAAGGGTCGGCGTGCAGCAGAAGGCCCCGCACATCGGCCGCCGGGGGAGACGGTGATGTGCGGGGCCAGCCCGGTCGGTCGCAGGAGCCTGCCCAGCACTGCGGCCAACCGGAGTCTCAACAACCGACGCGATCAGGCCGCTGACGAACTCCGACGGATCGTGCGTGTGGCCGTCGGCAACACATCAGGACTTGTATCCGCTTCAGCCGTGAGGCCTAAGAGCTCGTAACACGATCTTGTGACTCAGCCCAGGTAGTCGTGTCGTGGTGGAGCGTGGGAGCGTGGCCCTGGATCGTGGGCGATGGCCTGTGTGGGGGGAAGCGGGACTCGGTGAGCGTGGTGTGGGCGGCGACGTCGCCGGAATCGGGACTGTTCGATCCGGTTGAGCGACGCACAGAGGTGAAGGATCTGTCAGATCGCTTCGATGACTTGCGTTCCTGTGGCCAGGGATACGTCGAGGTTCGGTCGCCGAACAGGGAGTTCCCGGTGCTGACCCTGGCCTTTCGAGATGATCACGCGGTCGTTCACCTGATGAGTGACACCGGGCGGATGTCTCTGCTCGTAGGAGACGGCACCACGCCCTCGGGTGCCGAGGTCGAGGTCCCGATCATGGACGATCTCGCCGCGTTCACGGGCGACTTTGTCCTGGATATCGATCGGGCGTGGGACCTGGTGCACGACTTCACGCAGACGCGGGTGGCCGGCCCTCTGGGTGAGTGGTGTGAGTTGTAGCCCAAAGCTCGTGACACGATCATGATCGGTGTTTCTTCAGGCGCCTCCAGCAGATGAGGCCGCAGGCCAATGAGACGAAGGCGTCGTGGAGTTCGGTTCGGCGTTCCCATCGCACGGCGAGGCGTTTGAACTGGTGGAGCAGGGCGAAGGTCTGCTCGACGACGTAGCGGAGCTTGCCCACGCCCTTGATGTTCGGGGCGCCCTTGCGGGAGATGACCGGCAGGATCCGGCGCTTGCGTAACTCCTCGCGGTTGGGGTTGGAGTCGTAGCCCTTGTCCCCGAGCAGCGAATCGGGGCGGCGGCGTGGCCGGCCGGCTCGCCCGGCCACGGGCGGGATGCCGTCGACCAGGGCGAGGGTTTGGGTGACGTCGTTGACGTTCGCCGCGGTGGTGATGACCTTGAGCGGGGTGCCGCGTCCGTCGCAGATCAAATGGTGCTTGCTGCCCGTCTTCCGGCGGTCGACCGGTGACGGACCGGTGTCGGCTCCCCCCTTTTCGCACGGATGTGGGAGCCGTCCACACACGCCCTGGACCAGTCGAGCCCACCCGCGGCATTCAGCTCGGCGAGCAGAATACGGTGCAGCCGGTCGAAGACCCCGGCCTGCTGCCACCGCTCCAGACGCCGCCAGCAGGTCTGTCCGGAGCCGAACCCCAACTCCAGGGGCAGCAGTTGCCAGGCTATGTCGTTGTGGAGCACGTACAGGATGCCCTGCAGACACAGCCGGTCCGGCACAGGCCGCGGCCCCGGTGATCGCTCAGGCCAGGGCGGCAGCAATGGCTCGATCAATGCCCACAAGTCGTCATCCACGATCCACGGCCGAGTACTCACACCGTCCGGTCACGTCCGCTGGAGTGGTGTATTGACGGCCACTCGGTGATCTCGTTTTGAGGCTATGCGGTGAGTTCGGTAGGCAGGTCGGTCTCGTGGCTT
>NZ_JBHXMA010000107.1:0-6914 GCF_042721035.1 Streptomyces sp. NPDC058464 | reverse complement strand
ATGCCGCCGTGCGGCTCTTCGGCCCAATGATCCGAACGGGCAGTCACGGACCGGCCTCCCGTACCACCCGTGACACCTCAGGCGTTGGCCAGCGCACGGCCCACGGCCGGGCCGGACCCGCACGCGCAGAGGAACCCTTCCCAAACCCGGCGTTCGGCAACACCGCGGTCGACAAGTAGGACCGGCCCCACCGCCGAGGGCTGTGCCGGCCGGCGTAGCGCACGGGCGCCCTAACGCCCCCGCTCGCGCTCCTCCACCACCGAGTTGTACGCCGCTACCTGTGCCCGCCGGGCCGTCCGCTCCACCGGCCGCAGCGCCAGCGACCGCCCCGCCATCTCCGACGCGCTCACCGCCCCGCCGTGCCCGTTGTCGTACGCCAGCGAGACCAGCAGCCCCACCCGCTGCGCCAGCTCCAGCACCCGCACCGCCCGTGGCGGATACCCCGGCGCCAGCACCTCCCGCCCCCGCTCGGCCCGCGCCCGGTACGCGTCGATCGCCGCCTCCGCCACCGGCCCCGAACCCGCGACGTCCAGCTTCGACAGCATCTCGGTGGCGTCCCGCAGGGCCTCCGCCAGCTCCCGCTCCGCCTCACCGAGCGACGGCACGTCGGCCGGCGGCGCCTCCCGCACCGGCAGCACGTGCCAGACCACCTCGACATGCACGTCACCGGCGGGCCCGGCCTCGGACACCTCCGGCACCAGACCGAACGCGGCGCCGTGACAGATCACCGCCTCCTCGGCCTCCAGCGCCCGAGCGTTGAACTCCGGCGGGCCGCTCAGCCCCAGCGGATGCCCGGGCGCCGGCAGCGCGACCCGCAGCCCGGTCGTCCCCAGCGTCCGCAGCCGCCCCAGCGCCAGCGTGAGCCCCACCGGCGCGGACTCACCCGGCAGCCCTTCCACCCGGTGCACCGCGTCCTCGCCGACGATGGCGAGCACGGCGTCATCCGGAGAGACAAGTCCGGCCAAAAGGGCATTTCCCCATGCGGCGAGGCGTCCTGAACGCGGTTCCGAGAGCATGCCCCCACCCTAAGGACCGGACCGATGGAATGGAGCGCCGCACTCGTGGCGTAGATTTCGTAGGGGCTGCGCCCACCGGCGCCGCCGCCCGAGCCACAGGCGTACGCGACAGCCGAGACCGGCCACACTGCAAGGGGAGACAACGCGCTCATGAGCGATGTTCTGGAGCTTCAGGACGTATCTGTGGTCCGCGAGGGCCGGGCTCTGGTGGACCAGGTCTCCTGGTCGGTGAAGGAGGGCGAGCGCTGGGTCATCCTCGGCCCCAACGGCGCCGGCAAGACCACCCTCCTCAACGTCGCGTCCAGCTACCTCTTCCCCAGCAAGGGCACCGCCACCATCCTCGGCGACACCCTCGGCAAGGTCGACGTCTTCGACCTGCGCCCGCGCATCGGCATGGCCGGCGTCGCCATGGCCGAGAAGCTCCCCAAGCGCCAGACCGTCCTGGAGACCGTGCTCACCGCCGCCTACGGCATGACCGCGCACTGGCAGGAGGAGTACGACGAGGTCGACGAGCAGCGCGCCCGCGCCTTCCTGGACCGCCTCGGCATGACCGAGTACGTGGACCGGAAGTTCGGCACCCTCTCCGAGGGCGAGCGCAAGCGCACCCTGATCGCCCGCGCCCTGATGACCGACCCCGAGCTCCTCCTCCTCGACGAACCCGCCGCCGGCCTCGACCTCGGCGGCCGCGAGGACCTGGTCCGCCGCCTCGGCCGGCTCGCCCGCGACCCGATCGCCCCCTCCATGATCATGGTCACCCACCATGTCGAGGAGATCGCCCCCGGTTTCACCCACGTCCTGATGATCCGCCAGGGCAAGGTCCTCACCGCCGGCCCGCTGGAGCTCGAACTCACCTCCCGCAACCTCTCCCTCTGCTTCGGCCTCCCGCTCGTCGTCGAGCAGCTCGGCGACCGCTGGACCGCCCACGGACTGCCCCTGTCCTGACGGGACCTGACGGACCCAGACCCGGCAAAGCACTCTGTCGGGGTCGGCACCCCGGCCCTACCATGACTATGTGAACAGCATCGACGCGTGGGTGTGGTGGCTCGTCGTCGCGGCGGCGCTCGGCATTCCGCTCGTGATGACCGCGATGCCGGAGTTCGGCATGTTCGCGGTCGGCGCCGTGGCCGCCGCCGGTACCGCCGGACTCGGCGCGGGCGTCGTGCTCCAGGTGCTCGTCTTCGTCGTCGTCTCGGCCGCACTGATCGCCGTCGTACGGCCCATCGCGAACCGGCACGCCGCCCAGCGCCCCCAACTCGCCACCGGTGTCGACGCGTTGAAGGGCAAACAGGCCGTCGTACTCGAACGCGTCGACGGCGGCGCGGACGGACGGATCAAGCTCGCCGGCGAGATCTGGTCGGCGCGCTCCCTGCACCCGGACCGCGCCTACGAAGTGGGCCAGGAAGTGGACGTCGTGGAGATCGAGGGGGCAACCGCGATTGTCATCTGACCTCGTAAGACTCAACTGAACAGAAGAGTCCCCGAGTTGCGCGTGCGTCTGTCAGACTCATCCAGCAAGATCTTCAACAACCATAAGATCTTCCGAAGCGCCGAGGCGGAGAAGGGTACGGGGAGCGACGATGGAACCGGTCATCATCGTCCTGATCATTCTGGTGGTGTTGGTCTTCATCGCCCTGATCAAGACGATCCAAGTCATCCCGCAGGCGAGCGCCGCCATCGTCGAGCGCTTCGGCCGCTACACGCGGACACTGAACGCGGGCCTCAACATCGTGGTCCCGTTCATCGACACCATCCGCAACCGCATCGACCTGCGTGAACAGGTCGTACCGTTCCCGCCGCAGCCGGTGATCACCCAGGACAACCTGGTCGTGAACATCGACACCGTCATCTACTACCAGGTGACGGACGCCCGTGCGGCCACCTACGAGGTCGCCAGCTACATCCAGGCCATCGAGCAGCTGACCGTCACCACGCTCCGCAACATCATCGGCGGCATGGACCTGGAACGCACCCTGACCTCCCGCGAGGAGATCAACGCGGCCCTGCGCGGCGTCCTCGACGAGGCCACCGGCAAGTGGGGCATCCGCGTCAACCGCGTCGAGCTCAAGGCGATCGAACCGCCCACCTCCATCCAGGACTCGATGGAGAAGCAGATGCGCGCCGACCGTGACAAGCGCGCCGCGATCCTCACCGCGGAAGGCACCCGCCAGGCCGCGATCCTC
The DNA here is from genome assembly GCF_042721035.1 of Streptomyces sp. NPDC058464. NCBI lineage: Bacteria > Bacillati > Actinomycetota > Actinomycetes > Kitasatosporales > Streptomycetaceae > Streptomyces > Streptomyces sp. NPDC058464. The sequence continues at coordinate 3,718 of NZ_JBHXMA010000107.1, read as the reverse complement.
ACCGCCGAGGGCGAGAAGCAGTCCCAGATCCTGCGCGCCGAGGGCGAGGCCAAGGCCGCGGCTCTGCGCGCAGAGGGCGAGGCCCAGGCGGTCCGCACGGTCTTCGAGGCGATCCACGCCGGCGACCCGGACCAGAAGCTGCTCTCCTACCAGTACCTCCAGATGCTCCCGAAGATCGCCGAGGGCGACGCCAACAAGCTCTGGATCGTCCCCAGCGAAATCGGCGACGCCCTCAAGGGCCTCTCCGGCGCGATGGGCAACTTCGGCAACCTGGGCGGCGGCTCGAACGGCGGCGGCAACGTCCCCGCTCAGGAGCGCCGCGAGAAGCCGAACATCGACTGACGGTTCTGAAAGACAAAGGTTCCCCGCACCCACCGGTTTTTCGGGGGCGCGGGGCTCTGTTTGATTTGCGGCTTCGCCGCGTGGGCGCGACAAGCCACGTACGACCGGCACTCGCCCGACTGCGTCAGCCAGGCACGCGACTAGGCGGCCACATCCCCCGCCAACCACTCGGGCAACGCCGCCAGATCCTCGGCCCCCATCGCCAGCAGCATCGCATCCTGCGGCGAAGGCTCGAACGGCTTCCGAAGCAACGGCATCTCCGCCTGCTCCGGCGTCCGGTCCGCCTTCCGGTGATTGTCCTCCGCGCACGAGGCCACCGTGTTCAGCCAAGAGTCCTGACCGCCCTGGGCCCGAGGCACCACGTGGTCGACGGTCGTCGCCCGACGCCCGCAGTACGCGCACCGGTGCCGGTCCCTGACCAGCACCCCCCGCCTCGACCAGGGCGCCTGTCTCCGAAAGGGCACCCGTACATACCTGCAGAGCCTGATCACCCGAGGCGCAGGTATGTCCACCTCGGCACCGCGCATGCGCAGTTCGGGGTGGGCCTGCTCGACGACGGCCTTGTCCTGGAGCACCAGAACAACGGCGCGGTTCAACGTCACCGTAGACAGCGGCTCGAAGCTCGCGTTCAGCACCAGCGTGTCACGCATCCAGCCCACCTCCCATGTGCACCGTGCCCACCCCCGGCGGGCTTGGATCAACTCTGGACGGGCGCGCCGAGATGGACAACGCAATAAAAACTGCCCGCCTCTGATCACTTCCATGACCAGAGGCGGGCAAACGTTCAATGAACGCTCAGCTGATTTCGCGCGCGTCGTCAGCCCTGCTCGGGGTTCTCGTACTCCCCGATGAGCTGCGCCCGCGCGATCGCGTGGAACCGCAGGTTGAACCCGACGACGGCCGGCGACACGTCGGCGTCCGGACCGAGCTTCTCCTGGTCCACCGCGTACACCGTGAAGACGTACCGGTGCGGCCCGTCCCCGGGCGGCGGCGCGGCACCGCCGAAGTCCTTCGACCCGTAGTCGTTGCGCACCTGGACCGCGCCCTCGGGCAGGCCCTCGAACTTGCCGCTGCCCGCGCCGGCCGGCAGCTCGGTCACCGAGACCGGGATGTCGAACAGGACCCAGTGCCAGAACCCGCTGCCCGTCGGGGCGTCCGGGTCGTAGCAGGTCACGGCGAAACTCTTGGTCCCGTCGGGGAAACCCTCCCACCGCAGCTGCGGCGAGACGTTCCCCTTCGCGTAGACCTGAGCGTCCTTGAGCGTCGCCCCTTCCACGATGTCCTCGCTCGTCACCGTGAACGACGGGACGGGCGGATGGAAGTCATGGGGGAGAGGCCGCCGCTTGAGCTCGGTCACCTCGGTACCTCCTGATCGGTACTGATCGATTACGGAACCCGTCACGGAATCCGCGGTTCCCGAGCCTAGAACCAGTTGCGCTTGCTGCCGACCTCGGACAGCCACTGGTTGAGATACGCCGCCCAGTCGGTCCCGTGGAAGTCGTGCAGACCCACCTGGAACGAGCGGAACGTGTCACTGCCCTCGCTGAACAGCCCCGGCTTCTTGTCCATTTCGAGGATGACGTCCATGGCGTGCGCGTCCGCCACGAAGCTCAGCTCGACCTGGTTCAGCCCCCGGTACTGAGTCGGCGGGTGGAACTCGACCTCCTGGTAGAACGGCAGCGTCTGCCGCGTCCCCCGGATGTGTCCCTTCTCCAGGTCCGCGTGCTTGAAACGGAAGCCCAGCTGGATGAAGGCGTCCAGGATCGCCTTCTGCGCCGGCAGCGGATGCACGTTGATCGGGTCCAGATCCCCGGAGTCGACGGCACGCGCGATGTCCAGCTCGGTGGTCACCCCGATGTTCATCCCCCGCAGCGCCTGCCCGTCGATCATCGTGACGGGCGTCTCCCACGGAATCTCCAGCCCGAACGGAACCGTGTGCACGGCCCCGGCCTGAAGCTCGAAGGCACCGCCGAGCCGCACCTTGCCGAAGCCGATGTTCTGCTTGTACTCCTCGTCGCCGCTCTCCACCTCGACCCGCGCCTGGAGACCCACGGACAGCCCCTGGATCTCCTGGTTCACCGAGCCGCCCTGGATCCGCACCTCGCCCTGGACGACGCCGCCCGGTACGACGTTGACCTCGGTGAGCACCGTCTCGACGGACGCCCCGCCGGCCCCCAGGCTCGCGAGCAGCTTCTTGAACCCCATGACTCTCCCTCTACTGCCTCTACTACGTACGGACCCTTGATCCCTACAAACGCGATCCGGTCGCGACCGGTTCCGGCCCACACCCTGGCAAGCAGACGAATCCTTGACCAGCCCTTGGCGTCCCCGGCCTGGACTAGGCTCGGACGCCATGATCGCGCCCCCGGACCGTACGCCACTCTCCAGGACCTTCTTCGACCGCCCTGTACTGGAGGTCGCCCCCGACCTCCTCGGCCGCACCCTCCTCCGCACCACCCCGGACGGCCCGATCGCGGTGCGCCTCACAGAGGTGGAGGCGTACGACGGCCCGAACGACCCCGGCTCGCACGCCTATCGCGGTCACACCCCCCGCAACGACGTGATGTTCGGTCCGCCCGGACATGTGTACGTCTACTTCACCTACGGCATGTGGTTCTGCATGAACCTCGTCTGTGGCCCCGAGGGCACCGCCAGCGCGGTCCTGCTCCGCGCCGGCGAGATCATCGAGGGCGCCGAGCTCGCGCGCAAACGTCGACTTTCGGCCCGATATGACAGAGAACTGGCCAAAGGGCCGGCCCGCCTGGCCACCGCCCTGGGCGTCGACCGGGCCCTGGACGGTACGGACGCGTGTGCCGTCGGCGAGACACCGCTGCGGATACTGACCGGCACGCCCGTACCCTCCGACCAGGTACGCAACGGTCCACGCACCGGAGTCGCCGGCGAGGGCGGCGACGGGGACGTCCATCCCTGGCGCTACTGGGTCGCCAACGACCCCACGGTCAGCCCCTATCGGGCCCACGTACCCAGGCGCCGCTCAAGTTGACGCGTCCCTGGAAGGTGCGTAATGTAGCCCGAGCCGCTGAACCGGGTACGGCAATCGCCAGCAGTCGGAAGCGGCCACCCACTACCTACGACTTCCCCTGACGGGGTCGACTTCGGCATGCCTGCATGCCCGAATTCGAACTCGTGGGACTCGATTATGAGTCCCGGCGGGAATCGGCTAACGTAGTGAATGTCGAAAGGCCGACGGGCGAAAGCCGGAAAGCCTCAAGACAATCCCGCCGACCGGGAATCGGACGCCGAAAGGATCTGATAGAGTCGGAAACACCGAAGGGAAGCCCGGAGGAAAGCCCGAGAGGGTGAGTACAAAGGAAGCGACCGTTCCTTGAGAACTCAACAGCGTGCCAAAAGTCAA
>NZ_JBHXMA010000106.1:0-7718 GCF_042721035.1 Streptomyces sp. NPDC058464 | reverse complement strand
ACGGGGGGTGTGGGCCGGTGCCCGGCCGGGGCCCCGCGCCGGATCCCGTCCCCACGGGTCCGGCGCCCGGGCCCGCCGCCGGGCGGGCCCTCGGGGCGGTCTCCGCTCAGAACGACCCCGATTACTTGAGTTAGGCAAGCACATGTGGCTTACTTGAGTCAAGCAAGCGAATTGCCCGCGCTTCGAACGAACGGGTCACCCCATGTATGGCAGCTCCCCCATACCCCAAGCACTCGCCCGTGGCAGCGGACAGCGGCTCCTGGTCGCCGCCGGCGCCCCGGACGCCGCCGAACTCCTCACCTCCACCCTGGAGCTGGCGGGTTACCGGACCGGTGCGGCGGGCAGCGGAGCCGAGGTGGCGCGACGGCTCGCGGAGCACCGGATCGCCCTGGCCGTCGTCGACGCCGAACTGCCCGGCCTCGGGGACCTCGCCCGGGGCGGCCGCCTCAGACCGGCCTACCGGCCGCCGGTCCTCCTGCTGGTCGCCTGCGAATCCCTGGCCCGCCTGGTGCCCGAACTCGGCACCGGCGAGCGGGACTACGTCACCAAGCCCTTCCGGATCGCCGAGGTCCTCGCCCGGGTCGAGGTCCTGCTCCGGGACGTGGGCGGCGCTGACCTGCCGGGCGGCACGCTGGACCACGCCGACCTCGTCCTGGACGACGGCACCTGCCGGGCCCGCCGCGGCGCCCGCACCCTCGACCTCACGCCCGCCGAGTACCGGCTCCTGCGCCACCTCCTGGTCAACTCCCGGACGGTGCTGTCCAAGGAGCAGATCAGCAACTGCGTCTGGGGCGAGTTCCGGGACGGCAACGCCATCGAGCAACTCGTCTCTCGGCTCAGACGCAAGGTCGACCGGGGCGGCCCCGCGCTGATCCACACCAGGCGGGGTTTCGGCTACTGGCTGGGGGAGTCGTCGGGGTCCGGGTGACTGGGTGACTGCTTCGCGATGGCATGCATGAGCAAATGTCAGTGCGTCCGCGTCGTTCGCCGGGCGTGATGCCCGGGGCAGGGCAGGGCAGGGCAGCAGCCGACCGTCCGAGAGGGGCGTGCGGTATCGCCGGGGGCAACCGGAAGTGGTCAGCCCAGCCTGTTTGCATGTGCTCATCCCCCCACTCCGATGAGACAGAGATGGCCGACACCCTGACCGGCAGCGCCCCCGGTCCGTCCGCACCGGTCCCCGAGTTCCCGATGTCCCGGGCCACGGGCTGCCCCTTCGGCCCGCCCCCGGTCTGAGCGCCGCCCAGCAGAAGGGGCGGCTCTCCAAGGTCCGGCTCCGGGACGGCAAGGACTACTGGCTGCTCACCCGGTACGCCGACCAGCGTGCCGTGCTGCTCGACCCCCGGGTCGGCGCCGACCTCAGCCGGCCCGGATATCCGCTCCAGGCCCCCAGCAACGGGAAGAACAACATCAGCTTCATCCTGATGGACGACCCCGAGCACGCGCGGCTGCGCCGCATGGTCACCGCGCCGTTCGCGATCGGGGTGGGGGGCAGGTGGTTCGCGGCCTGCTGGCCGGTGGGGGCTGGTCGCGCAGTTCCCCGCGCCCCTAAAGGGGCGCCAGACTTACGGCGTTCGCAGCGACCACCGCGCCGATCCCCGCCCACTCCGGCACCCCGAGGCCCTGTCCCAGCACCACCCACCCCACGATCGCCGCCAGTACCGGGTTGACGCTCATGAACAGGCCGAAGGTCTGGGCCGGGATCTTGCGGAGGGTGAGGAGGTCGGCCAGGTACGGGATCGCCGAGGACAGGACGCCTGCCGCCACCGCGCACAGGAGGGCTCCGGCCGTCGGAGGGTGGCGTACTGCCACCACGATTCCCACCGGCAGGAACGTCAGCGCCGACACGCTCGCGGCCGCCGCCGGGCCCTGCGCCCCCGGTATCCGGCGGCCGACCACCCGGTTGAGCAGGATGTACGACGCCCAGCAGGCGGCGGCCACCAGGCCCAGGGCCATACCCGCGTAGTCGGTCGACGGCTGCGGGCGCATCAGCACCACCACCCCGGCCGCCGCCAGCACCGCGCAGCCCGCGTCCAGCCGGCGGCGGGACGCGGTGAGCGCGATGGCGAGCGGGCCCAGGAACTCCAGGGTGACCGCCAGGCCGAGGCCGACCCGGTCGATCGCGGTGTAAAGGGTCAGGTTCATCGTGCCGAAGACCAGCGCGAGCAGCAGCACCGGCCACCACTGCCGCCAGGTGAAGTCCCGCGGGCGGGGCCGGCCGACGGCCACCAGGACGAGCGCGGCCACGTACTGCCGTACCGCCACCACCCCGAGCGGGCCGAGCACCGGGAACGCGAGAGAGCCGATGGCCGCGCCGGTCTGGTTGGACAGGCCGCTGCCGAACATGGTGGCCACGCCGGAGAGCCGGGTCGGCGCGGAGGGCGTGACCGTGGGGGAGGAGACGGGGCGTTCGAGGGCTCGTCGCATGGGAGGAGGGTGCGCCCGGTCCGCGCTTGCGCAAAATGCATGCGGCCCGGGATCTATACGCTGTCCGTATGGATGAGGTCGAGCTGCGGCAGCTGCGCTGTCTCGTCGCCATCGTCGACGAGGGCAGCTTCACCGACGCGGCGATCGCCCTGGGAGTGTCCCAGGCGGCCGTCTCCCGAACCCTGGCGGCCCTCGAACGCGCGCTGGGCGTACGGCTGTTGCGGCGCACCTCGCGCGCGGTGACCCCGACGGCCACCGGACTGCGGGTGGTGGCGCGCGCCCGGCGGGTGCTGGCGGACGTCGCCGGCCTGGTCCAGGAGGCCGGCTCGGGACACACCCTGCTCCGGATCGGGTATGCCTGGTCGGCCGTGGGCCGGCACACCGTCGCCTTCCAGCGGGGCTGGGCCGCCGCGTGTCCGGGGACCGATCTGCAGCTCGTCCGGGTCAACACGGCCTCCGCCGGCCTCGCCGAAGGCGTCTGCGACCTCGCGGTGGTGCGCCGCCCGCTGGAGGACCTCCGGTTCGACGCGGCCATCGTGGGGCTGGAGCGGCGGCTCGCCGCACTGGCCGCCGACGATCCGCTGGCCCGGCGCCGGACCGTGCGTCTCGCCGACCTCACCGGCAGGATCCTCCTGGTCGACCGGCGTAGCGGCACCACCACCCCGGAGCTGTGGCCGCCGGAGTCGCGGCCGGCCGTCGAGGAGACGCACGACGTCGACGACTGGCTCACCGCCATCGGCGCGGGCCGTGCGGTCGGCGTGACCGCCGAGTCGACCGCCAACCAGTACCCGCGGCCCGGCATCGTCTACCGGCCGGTCCGGGACGCCGAACCGGTCGCCGTCCGACTGGCCTGGTGGCGGGACGATCCGCACCCCGCTCACCAGGCCGTTCTCGAACTGCTCAGTGAGCTGTACCGGGCCGGCTGAGCGCACGGTCCGCCGGATTGTCCCGGCAATACGGCAGACAAAATTGTTGACAATCTTGTTTGGCTAGATTTACGTTCGACAGGCACTCACTCAGGGAGGGCGCAATGCCGAAGGAAGCCCGTCCGAGCACCGGAGAGCAGGCCAAGCAGCACGCGTTCACGCTGCTGCGGCAGGCGATCCTGCACGGCGAGATGGCCCCGGCCCAGCGGCTGGTGGAGAACGAACTCGCCGAGGAGTTCGGTGTGACGCGGGCCAGCATCCGTGCGGCACTGATCGATCTGGAGGCCCAGGGACTGGTCGAGCGGATCCGCAACCGCGGCTCGCGGGTGCGGGTGGTGACCGTGGAGGAAGCGGTCGCGATCACCGAGTGCCGCATGGTCCTGGAGGGACTGTGCGCCGCGAAGGCGGCCGTCGCGGCCAGCGACGAGCAGCTCACCGAGCTCGCGGACCTCGGGGCGGCCATGAAGAAGGCCGTCGCCGCCGGCGAACCGGTCACCTACTCCGAGCTCAACCAGGAACTCCACGCCAAGATCCGGCTGATCTCCGGCCAGCAGACCGCCGTGGAACTGCTGGAGCGGCTCAACGCCCAACTGGTGCGCCACCGTTTCCAGTTGGCGCTGCGCCCGGGGCGTCCGCAGCACTCCCTGAACGAGCACCTGGCGATGATCGAGACGATCAGGGCCAGGGATCCGCAGGCGGCCGAGGCGGCCGTCCGCGCCCATCTCACGAGCGTGATCGACGCACTGCGCGACTGAGCACGCCCGGGCTGGGTGGGCGCACACCTGTCCACCAAGGAGAGTTTTTCGATGACCCACGCCAACGCGCCCGCCACCACCCCACCGCGATCCACTCTGGTCGTCACCGCGCATGCCGGGGACTTCGTGTGGCGGGCGGGCGGAGCCATCGCCCTGGCCGCGTCCCGGGGCGAGAAGGTCACCATCGCGTGCCTGACCTTCGGTGAGCGCGGCGAGTCCGCCAAGGCGTGGCGCGAGGGCAGGAACCTGGAGGAGATCAAGGCGATACGCCGGGAGGAGGCGGAGAAGGCCGCCGCCGCGCTCGGCGCCGAGGTCCGCTTCTTCGACGCCGGTGACTACCCGCTGGTCGCCTCCGCCGAGCTGACCGACCAGCTGGTCGCCGTCTACCGCGAGACCCAGCCCGACGTCGTGCTCACCCACCCCGTCGAGGACCCCTACAACGGCGACCACCCGGCCGCCAACCGGATGGCCCTGGAGGCCAGGATCCTCGCGCAGGCCATCGGCTACCCGGGCGAGGGCGACATCATCGGCGCCCCGCCGGTCTTCTACTTCGAGCCGCACCAGCCGGAGATGAGCGGCTTCAAGCCCGAGGTGCTGCTCGACATCACCGAGGTCTGGGACACCAAGCGCAAGGCGATGGAGTGCCTCGGCGCGCAGCAGCACCTGTGGGCCTACTACACCGACCTCGCCGTCCGCCGCGGCGTCCAGCTCAAGCGGAACGCCGGACCCAACCTGGGCCTGGCGCACACCACCATGGCCGAGGCGTTCATGCGTCCGTTCCCGCAGATCGCGCAGGAGCTGGCATGAGCGGCGTGATCGTCACCGACCCGCCGAAGGCGGAGCTGAAGGACGTCGACGCGCTGGCCGGCTTCGGGGTGGCCACCGTGAGCGAGGCGATGGGGCGGACCGGCCTGCTCGGGCCGGGGATCCGGCCGATCCAGCAGGGCGTACGGGTCGCAGGCACCGCCGTCACCGTGCTCAGCTGGCCCGGCGACAACCTCATGATCCACGCGGCCGTCGAACAGTGCGGCGAGGGCGACATCCTGGTCGTCACCACCACCTCGCCCTGCACGGACGGGCTGTTCGGCGAGCTGTTCGCGACCGCGCTGAAGCAGCGCGGCGTGCGCGGGGTGGTCCTCAACACCGGCATCCGGGACACCCAGGAGCTGCGGGACATGGGCTTCGCCGCCTGGTCCCGGGCCGTCTCCTCGCAGGGCACGGTCAAGGCAACCGGCGGCTCGGTCAACGTGCCGATCGCCGTCGACGGGCAGGTGATCAACCCGGGTGACGTGATCCTCGCCGACGACGACGGGGTCGTGGTCGTACCGCGCGAGCGCGCCCGCGAGACGGTCGGGAAGTCCGAGGCCCGCGAGGCCAAGGAGGCCGCGACCCGCGCCGCCTTCGTCGGCGGCCAGCTGGGCCTGGACCGCTACGGACTGCGGGAGACCCTCCAGCGGCTCGGCGTCGAGTACAAGACGTACGAGGAGTACGAGGAGCACACCAAGTGACCGGGCCCGCGGAGGTGCGCTGCATGCTGATGCGCGGCGGCACCTCCAAGGGCGCCTACTTCCTGGCCGAGGACCTGCCCGCCGACCCCGCCGCCCGCGACGACCTGCTGCTGCGGGTGATGGGCAGCCCCGACTCGCGGCAGATCGACGGCCTGGGCGGGGCGCACCCCCTCACCAGCAAGGTGGCGGTCGTCTCGGTGTCGGACGACCCGGCGGCGGACGTCGACTACCTCTTCCTCCAGGTCGCCGTCGACCGCCCCGAGGTGACCGACCGTCAGAACTGCGGGAACATCCTGGCCGGGGTCGGCCCGTTCGCCGTGGAGCGGGGGCTCGTGGCGCCCGGTGACGGCGAGACCTCGGTACGGATCCGGATGCTCAACACGGGGGAGCGGGCCGTCGCCACCTTCCCGACCCCGGGCGGGCGCGTCGACTACACCGGGGACGCCGAGATCTCCGGCGTGCCCGGCACGGCCGCCCCGGTGGTGATCGAGTTCCCGGCCGGCGAGAGTCCGCTGCTGCCCACCGGCAACGTCCGGGACACCGTCGCGGACACAGCGGTGACCTGCGTCGACAACGGCATGCCGACCGTGCTGATCGCGGCGAGCGCCCTCGGTGTCACCGGGTACGAGGCGCCCAAGGACCTGGAGGAGGACCTGGCCCTCGCCGACCGGCTGCACGAGATCCGGCTGGCGGCGGGCAAGCTGATGGGCCTCGGGGACGTCGAGACCGCCACCGTGCCCAAGCTCAGCCTGCTCGCCCCGCCCCGCGACGGCGGCGCGGTCACCACCCGGACCTTCATCCCCGTCCGCTGCCACACCTCGATCGGCGTCCTCGGCGCCGCGAGCGTGGCCGCGGGGCTCAGACTGTCCGGCGGCGTGGGGGAGAGGATCGCCCGGCTCCCGGACCACGGCGACCGCATCCGCATCGAACACCCCACCGGATTCCTGGAGATCGACACCAGTGTCGACCCCGGCTCCGACGGCTCCCCGCCGGCCGCCCGCCGCACCGCGGTCGTCCGCACCGCCCGCAAGATCTTCGACGGCACCGTCTTCCCACGCGCCGCCGCCACCGCACCCGCACGACCTCAAGGAGGCAACGATGGCTCCGCCCCTCGGTGACATCGCCCATATCGGCCACGCCCAGCTGTTCACCCCGGACCTGGACGCCAGCGTCGCCTTCTTCACCGACTACCTCGGACTGACCGTCAACGGCCAGGACGGCGACACGGTCTGGCTGCGCACCTACGACGACTACGAGCACCACAGCCTGGTCCTCACCGCCCGCGAGCAGCCCGGCCTCGGCCGGCTCGCCCTGCGCACCTCCAGCGAGGAGGCCCTCCACCGCCGTGTCAAGGCGATCGAGGAGGCCGGCGGCACCGGCCACTGGGTGGAGGACGAGCCAGGCCTCGGCAAGCTCTACGTCACCACCGACCCGGACGGCCACGAGCACGCCCTCTACTGGGAGAGCGAGCACTACCAGGCCCCCGACGAGTTGAAGCCCGCGCTGAAGAACCAGCCGCAGGCCAAGCCCAACCGGGGCGTCGGCGTGCGCCGACTGGACCACGTCAACTTCCTGGCAGCCGACGTGCTCGCCAACTCCGAGTTCCAGGAACACGTGCTGGGCGCCAGGCCGACCGAACAGGTCCGCCTCGACAACGGGACGATCGCGGCCCGCTGGCTGACCTTCACCCACAAGTCGTACGACGTCGTCTACACCTCCGACTGGACCGGCTCCACCGGACGGCTGCACCACATCGCCTTCGCGACCGACACCCGCGAGGACATCCTGCGCGCGGCCGACCTCGCCATCGACACCGGCGTGTTCATAGAGACCGGCCCGCACAAGCACGCCATCCAGCAGACGTTCTTCCTGTACGTCTACGAGCCCGGCGGCAACCGCATCGAGCTGTGCAACCCGCTCACCCGGCTGGTGCTGGCACCCGACTGGCCGCTGGTCACCTGGACCGAGGCCGAACGGGCCAAGGGGCAGGCGTGGGGGCTCAAGACGATCGCGTCCTTCCACACGCACGGGACGCCGCCGGTCGGCTGACCCGGTTTCGGCCTCTGGGGGGTGGGGGGGCGGGGGGGCTCGGCCGCGCCGCCCCC
>NZ_JBHXMA010000105.1:0-7841 GCF_042721035.1 Streptomyces sp. NPDC058464 | reverse complement strand
AGCCTGAGCTGCGGCAACCGCACCCGGGCCGCCTCGTGGCTCTCCACCGCACTCCTCCCGATCCCGTCGACTCACACACCGGCAGGTCCGGCCAAAGCCCACCGTAGTGGGCACCGACGGCAGCGGGCACCCGGATCAGGCAAGTCACGGTCGCCCCCGGAGAACCCGGCGTCGCCCGGCCCGGAGCGGGGCATCCGTAACCGGTGCGCCGGCCGTGGCGCAAGGGCCGACCTGCCCCGACAGGTGACCACCGGCACCTGCTCTGTCACCGGTCCGCTCGAACCCGCCGTCACCTGGTCCGGCGAGGGGTGCGGCGGAGCGTCAGGAGATGGGATCCAGCCCGTACAGGGTCCGTCCGCCGGTCAGTTCGCGTCCGGTGACCAGCTCCGGCTCGATGCGGACGAAGACCTCCCGGGGGGAGGGCACCCAGGACGTGGGGCCGTCCCGGACGAGCCGTTCGTGTTCGACGGGGTCGTCGACCACGGTCGCGCGGCCGGTCACGACGACGCTCCAGCCGGCGTGCGCGACGGCGTCGACCTCGTCGGCCTCGAAGGCGACGACGGAGCCGTCGATGGCCCGCACCAGCTCCGAGGCCGCGGACGTGCGCAGCACCACCGCTCCGTCCCGGTCCAGACCGAAGTTGACGGGCAGCACGGCCGGCAGCGCCCCGCGCGTGTGGACGATTCGGCCGACCGGCACCCCGGCGAGCAGTCTCAGGCACTCCCGCCGGTCGAGTTCGCGGAATCCGTCGTTGGCATACATCGGCCGTCCCGTCTCCCAGGTCTCTCGCGTCGTACCGCTGGAGGTACGACGTCGGTGGCCACCCCGCAGCTCCAGCCTGTCCCGGCCCTGCGGGATGCGCTTGGGCCGTCCGGCCCCGGTCGCCGGCCGGACGGGCCCTCGTACGCCGGGACGGCGCAGGACCGCACGCCAGGACGGGACGGGACCGCACGCCAGGACGGGACGGGACCGTACGCCAGGACGGGACGGGCCGTTCGGGTCTGCCACCGGGGAACCGAGGGGGGCCGAACGGCCCTTCCGCGTGACCCGCGGGCTGGACTTCGCTCTGTCCATGGCCGACAACCACCCGAGGTCCGCGACCTACCGCACGACCCGCACCGACGGCGGCGCCACCGTCGTCACCCTGCACGGCGAACTCGACCTCCTGGCGATTCCGGCGCTCTCCGCGGCCCTCGACCGACTGACGTCCGGTGCGGAGCCGGATCTGGTGCTCGATCTGAGTCCCGTCTCGTTCATCGACTGCTCCGGCCTCAGCCTCCTGTGCCGGGCCGGCAACCGGGTCCGGTACCGCGTCGGCAGACTGCGCCTGGTCGCACCGGACGACGGCTTCCCCCGGCTGCTGCGCTGCACGGGGCTGGGCGACACCTTCGAGCTGTATCCCGGCCTCCCCGAGGCCCTCGCCGGCACGGACGCGCCGGGAGCGGCCGTCTGACCGTGCCCCGCCCGGGGCCGGCGGCCGCACGGGGTCGGCGGCCGGCCGGCGGCGCGGCGGTCAGTCGTTCCAGGTCCAGTCGGCGACCTCGGGCAGGTCGGTGCCGTGCTCGCGGATCCAGGCCTGGTGGCGGGTACGGGCGTCGGCCATCTGCTGACGCACGCCGGCGGCGCGCACCGCGAGGCCGGGGACGCGGTCGATGACGTCCATGACCAGCCGGTAGCGGTCCAGGTCGTTGCGGACGACCATGTCGAACGGGGTGGTCGTGGTCCCCGACTCCTTGTAGCCGCGCACGTGCAGGTTCTGGTGCCCGGTGCGCCGGTAGGCGAGGCGATGGATCAGCCAGGGATAGCCGTGGTAGGCGAAGATCACCGGCTTGTCGGTGGTGAACAGGCCGTCGTACTCGGCGTCGCTCATCCCGTGCGGGTGCTCGCCCTTCGGGAGCAGCCTCGTCATGTCGACGACGTTCACCACCCGCACGGCGAGCTGCGGCAGATGCCGGCGCAGCAACTGGGCGGCGGCGAGGATCTCCTGGGTGGGCACGTCACCGGCACAGGCGAGCACCACATCGGGCTCGCGAGTGCCGTTCTCGGTGCCGGCCCACTCCCAGATCCCGGCGCCGCGGGCGCAGTGCACACGGGCCTGGTCCATGGAGAGCCAGTCGAAGCAGGGCTGTTTGCCGGCCACGATCACATTCACGTAGTCGCGGCTGCGCAACGCGTGATCCGCCACCGAGAGCAGGGTGTTGGCGTCCGGCGGCAGGTAGACGCGGACGACCTCGGGGCTCTTGTTGAGGACATGGTCGACGAAGCCGGGGTCCTGGTGCGAGAACCCGTTGTGGTCCTGCCGCCACACGTGCGAGGTCAGCAGATAGTTGAGGGAGGCGATCGGGGCCCGCCAGGACAGCTCCCTGGACGTCTTCAGCCACTTGATGTGCTGGTTGACCATCGAGTCGACGATGTGCACGAACGCCTCGTAGCAGGAGAACAGCCCGTGCCGCCCGGTCAGGAGATACCCCTCCAGCCACCCCTGGCACAGGTGTTCGGAGAGGATCTCCATCACCCGGCCGTGGTGCTCGAGGTGCTCGTCCACCGGAAGCCGCCCGGCCTGCCACGCCTTGCCGCTCACGTCGAAGACGGCCTGGAGCCGGTTGGACGCGGTCTCGTCCGGGCCGACCAGCCTAAAGTCCCTCCGCAGCCGCGTGTCCTTCATCACCCGGGCCAGGAAGTCACCCAAAACCCGGGTGGGTTCGTGCAGGGTGGTGCCCGGCTTCTCGACGGGAACGGCGAACCCGTCCAGGTCCGCCAGCGGCAGGTCCCGGACGAGCAGACCGCCGTTGGCATACGGGCTCGCACCGAGGCGACGGGCACCGTCGGGAACACACGCGAGCACGTCGGCGACCGGACGCCCGTCGGGGCCGAAGAGCTCCTGGGGCCGGTACGACCGCAGCCACGCCTCCAGCTGCCGCAGATGCCCGGGGTTCTCCCGGACCCCCGCCAGCGGCACCTGGTGAGCCCGCCAGGTCCCCTCGACGGGCACCCCGTCCACCTCGGCCGGACCCGTCCAGCCCTTCGGTGTCCGCAGCACGATCACCGGCCAGTGCACCCGCTCCGTGACCCCGTCCTCGCGAGCCGAGCGCTGCATCACGGCGATCCGGTCCAGTGCGGTGTCCATCGCCGCCGCCATGGCCCGGTGGACCTCACGCGGGTCATCACCCGTGACGTGGATCGGCTCGTGACCGTAGCCGCGCAGCAGCGCATCGAGTTCGGCCTCCGGCAGCCGGGACAGCACGGTCGGATTGGCGATCTTGTAGCCGTTCAGGTGCAGGATGGGCAGCACCGCGCCGTCGTGGACCGGGTCGAGGAACTTGTTCGAGTGCCAGGACGCGGCCAGCGGCCCCGTCTCCGCCTCACCGTCCCCGATCACACAGGCCACCAGCAGGCCCGGGTGGTCGAAGGCGGCGCCGTAGGCGTGCGCCAGGGAATAGCCGAGCTCACCGCCCTCGTGGATCGAGCCGGGCGTCTCCGGGGCCACATGACTGGGCACACCACCGGGGAAGGAGAACTGCCGGAACAGCCGGCCCATCCCCTCCCCATCTCGCGACACGTCGGGATAGGTCTCGCTGTAACTGCCCTCCAGCCAGGAGTTCGCCAGCACGGACGGCCCCCCGTGCCCCGGCCCCCACACGCACAGCGCGTCCAGACCACGCGCCCTGATCACCCGGTTCAGATGGGTGTACACGAGGTTGAGACCCGGTGAGGTGCCCCAGTGGCCCAGCAGCCGGGGCTTGATGTGCTCGGGCCGCAGCGGCTCGGTGAGCAGCGGGTTGGACATCAGGTAGATCTGCCCCGCCGCGAGGTAGTTGGCGGCACGCCAGTGCGCGTCCAGGGTGCGCAGTTCCTCGTCGGACAGTACGGTGGCGTCCTGGTGTTCGACCTTGGACATCGGATGGCTCCATGGGTAGGTCATCGGGCGGTGGAGGCGGCATGGCCGGCAAGCAGGCGGCGGAGCTGCCGCGCAAGGCGTACGAGGCGGAACTGCTTCGTTTGCAGACCGAGTTGGTGAAGCTGCAGGAGTGGGTGCGGGCCACGGGCGCCCGCCTTGTAGTGATCTTCGAGGGACGGGACGCGGCCGGCAAAGGCGGCACGATCAAACGGGTGACCGAGCACCTCAATCCGCGTATCGCCCGGATCGCGGCGCTGCCGAAACCCACCGAGCGCGAGCGCACCCAGTGGTACTTCCAGCGGTACGCGGAGCATCTCCCGGCGGCCGGGGAGATCGTGCTGTTCGACCGGTCCTGGTACAACCGGGCCGGCGTCGAGCATGTGATGGGCTTCTGTACGAGGGAGGAGTACCAGCTCTTCCTGCGGCACTGCCCGATCTTCGAGCGGATGCTGGTGGAGTCCGGGATCCTGCTGCGCAAGTACTGGTTCTCGGTGAGCGACACCGAGCAGCAGGAGCGGTTCCGCAAGCGCCTCGACGATCCGCTGAGGCGCTGGAAGCTCTCGCCGATGGACCTGGAGTCGATCACCCACTGGGAGGCCTACTCCCGGGCCAAGGACGAGATGCTGATCCACACCGACGTCACCGAGGCGCCCTGGTACATCGTGGAGAGCGACGACAAGCGCCGGGCCCGGCTGAACATGATGGCCCACCTGCTGTCCACGGTGCCCTACCACGACGTGCCGCCGCCGGTGCTGGAACTCCCGAAGCGGCCGCCGTCGACCGGCTACGAACGCCCGCCGCGGGATCTGCAGACCTACGTCCCCGACCACGCGGCGAGCCTCTGAGCGGCCGCTCACCGCGGTCACGGTGGCGGTCCGGGGCCGGCCGGCGGGCGGCGGGCGCAGGCCGGAGCTCCACTGCGGGGGCTCGTGCACGGCCATGACGGTGATCCCTTCGGGACGTCGGGGACGGTGCGCACGACTCCTGGTCGGGGCGTCGGGCACGGTGCGTGCGACTCCTGGCACCGCCCACTCTGACGGGGCGGGCACGCTCGCGCCGGATGCCGAAGGTCGCTGCCCGTTGGGCTGAACGGCCCTGTCCTCGGGGCCTGTTGGACGTGCGCACGGCGTGTGCAGCGCGGTCCGCCGAGGACCGATGGATTCTGGGACCACCGGACGAGAGGCGGCGCATGACCCACGGCAGAGGCGGTCCCCGGGGGTGGCACCGGCTCGTGCCCGGACTCGTCTCGCTGCTCGGCTACCGGCGCGCCTGGCTAAGGGGCGACCTGCTGGCCGGGGTGACGGTCGCCGCGTACCTGGTGCCGCAGGTGATGGCGTACGCCGGGGTGGCCGGGCTGCCCCCGGTCGCCGGCCTGTGGGCGATCCTGCCCGCCCTGGCCCTGTACACGGTGTTCGGCTCCTCGCGGCTGCTGTCGGTCGGCCCGGAGTCGACGACCGCGCTGATGACGGCCACGGTGGTGGCCCCGCTCGCCGCCGGTGACCCCGGCCGGTACGCCGTGCTGGCGGCCGCCCTCGCCGCCGCGGTCGGCCTGCTCTGCGTGATCGCGCGGGCGGTCCGCCTGGGCTTTCTGGCGGACCTGCTCTCCCGCCCCGTCCTGATCGGCTACCTGGCCGGCGTGGCCCTGATCATGGTGGTGGACCAGCTGCCCAAACTCACCGGGGTACCGGTGACGGGCACCGAGTTCTTCCCCCAGCTCTGGTCGTTCTTCACGCACGTGGGCGAGGCACGGCCGGCGACCGTGGTCTTCGCGGCGGCGACGCTGCTCTTCCTCCTGGTCGTCACGCGGTACTTCCGGGCGCTCCCCGGCCCGCTGCTGGCCGTGGTCCTGGGCACGGCGGCCGTGGTGGCGTTCGACCTCGACGGCCGTCACGGCATCCGGGTCATCGGCACGGTCCCGGCAGGCGTGCCCGGCCTCGCCCTGCCGGACCTGACCGAGGTGCCGCGCCTGGTCCTGCCCGCGCTCGGCGTCCTCCTGGTGGCGTACACGGACTTCATCCTCACGGCCCGCGCGTTCGCCGGCCGGGGTCCCGACGACGGCCCCGGGCTCGACGCCGACCAGGAGTTCCTGGCCCTCGGCGCGGCCAACCTCGGGTCGAGCGTCCTGCACGGTTTCCCGGTGAGCAGCAGCGCCAGCCGCACCGCGCTGGCCACCTCGGCCGGGGCCCGCAGCCAGGCGTACTCCCTGGTCGCGGGCGCCCTGGTACTCGCGGTCCTGCTCTTCCTCAGCCCGCTCCTCACCCGGACGCCCGTCGCGGTGCTGGGTGCGCTGGTCGTCTACGCGGCGACGCGCATGACCGACCTCGCGGGTTTCCGCCGTCTGGCCGCCTTCCGCCGCCGCGAGCTGTTCCTCGCGCTCGGCTGCCTGGCCGGGGTACTCGCCCTGGACATCCTGTACGGCGTGCTGGTCGCCGTGGGCCTGTCGGTGGCCGAACTGCTGACCCGGGTGGCGCGCCCGCACGACGCGGTCGAGGGCCTGGTGCCGGGCGTGGCCGGTATGCACGACATCGACGACTACCCGACCGCCCGTACGATCCCGGGTCTCCTGGTCTACCGCTACGACTCGCCCCTGTTCTTCGCCAACGCCGAGAACTTCCACCGCCGGGCCCTGGCCGCCGTCGACGACCAGACCGGGCCCGTCCGCTGGTTCGTGCTCAACACCGAGGCCAACGTGGAGGTGGACATCACCGCCCTCGACGCGGTCGACGCCCTCCGCCGCGAACTGACCGCGCGCGGCGTCGTGTTCGCCCTGGCCCGGGTGAAGCAGGACCTGCTGGAGAGCCTGGAGACCTACGGCCTGGCGGACGCGGTCGGCCACGACCGCATCTTCCCGACCCTGCCGACGGCGGTGACGGCGTACCGCGCGTGGCTGGCGGCGCAGCCGGGGCAGTAGACCCGGGGGCAGCGCCGGGAGTGGCCCGGCGGCGCGCCGGGCGCGTACCACCGAAGCGACGGTCCCGGGTCGGCGGCGGGCCGACGGTCTGAGGTCGGCGACATACCGAAGGTCCCGGACCGGGCAGTACCGAAGGTCCCGGACCGGGCAGACCGAAGGTCCCGGGCACGTACCGAAGGTCCCGCGCCGACGGGCCGCTGGGCCCATGGCCGGTCCGGCGCCGGCGCCGCACCCTGGCAGTGCCGGCTCGTCCACAGGTCCCGTCACACGTCCCGTCCCGGGAGGCTGCCATGAACGCCCCGCCGACCCCGAGCATGCTGCGCGCCCTGCCGGCCGACCAGCAGCGGCAGCTGATGCGCCACGCCCGGGAGGTCTCCTTCACGCCGGGAACCCGGCTCTTCGAGGAAGGCGGTCACGCCGACCGGTTCTGGCTCATCCGCACCGGCCGCATCGAGCTCGACATGCGCGTCCCGGGCCGCCGGGCCGCCGTCATCGAGAGCCTCGGACACAACGAACTGGTCGGCTGGTCCTGGCTGTTCGCACCCCCCGTGTGGCACCTGGGCGCCGAGGCCACCACGCCCGTACGCGCCTACGAGTTCGACGCCGCGACCGTCCTGGCCCTGTGCCGGGCGGATCCGGTGCTGGGCAACGCGGTCAGCCAGTGGGTGGGCCAGGTGCTCGCGCACCGCCTGCGCGCGGCCCGCAAACGGCTGCTGGACCTGTACGCCCCCTACGGCGCCGGCGTGAGCGTCTGACGGGCGGGGGGGCGGACGTGGGAATCGAACCAGGACGGGATCCGGCGTTCGATCTCACCGGGGGGCAAGTGGGGCCGGTCGGCCCTGGTACATCCGGCCCTGGCGGACAATGATCCTCATGGGGCGGCCTGCGGTCTGCCCTCCGTCCGGGAACAGCCGGAGAACCGGGGACAAGGGGACGTCATGGCAGAGCCACGCACCTTCTCGGAGCAGGACCCGATCCGCGTGTTCCTGCTCGACGACCACGAGGTCGTCCGGCGCGGCATCACCGACCTGC
>NZ_JBHXMA010000104.1:0-8070 GCF_042721035.1 Streptomyces sp. NPDC058464 | reverse complement strand
AAAAGACACACATTCCCTGGGGCGCGTGGTCTACACCGCGGGGGGCCGGGACGTCGCCCCGCCCCCTGGCGTTGACGGCTACTGCTGCCTGTAGCGGTGGGTCAGTGCTGGCCGTGGCCGCCGTCACTACGACGGCGTTGGAGCGTGAACTTCTCGAAGACCGACAGCTCACCTGTGGGCGTGATGATGTTGTAGTAGGTGACGTGGATGCGGGTCATGTCACCGGGGTGACGGCCCGGGTCGACGGCGAACTCGGCGAAGCCGTACGGATGTTCCGCGTCGCGGACGCCGATCCAGACCGCCGTCTCCTTCTCCTTGACCGAGTTGAACTTGCCGACGTGCTCCATCTGGACGTATGCCGAGTGATGCCCGTGACCGTCGGCGTCGTCGGTGGTGAAGCTGTTGTTGGTGATGCCGGACACGCCGCCCCCGCCGAGGACCATGTGCGTCGTGCCGTGCTCACTTTCGATCACGTCGAGTGCGGTCTGGCTCGGGTTGGGTGTCAGGGTGACGCTGCCGGGGACGACGCCGCGCACCGCCAACGAGCGCTCGTAGTCGTGCTCGTGGCCGCAGACCACCAGGTCGACGCCGTACTTGTCGAACAGCGGGCCGTACGCCGCACGCAGCGCGACATCGGGGCCGTTCGCGGCGGTCGCCGAGCTGATCATCACCTGGTGCATGCAGATGACGATCCAGTCGATGTCCTTCGAAGCCCGTGCCGACTTGAGCTCCTTCTCCAGCCAGGCGAGCTGCCGGCCACCGGAGTAGCCGTTGATGTAGATGTCGCCGCCCTCCTGCAGGGCGATGTCGTCGTTCTGCAGGGAGATCACCTTCACCGAGCCGACGGTGAAGGAGTACCAGAGGTTGTCGAGTTCGGGCTGGGTCTCGGTCGAGGGCAGCTCGAAGTAGGTCTGGTACGCGTCGAGACCGAGCTTGCCGTTGCCCAGCTCGATCTCATGGTTGCCCGCGGCCGGCATCCACGGACGGAATCGCGCCGAGCGGCTGTTGTTGGTGAGGAAGTCGTGCCAGACGCGGATGCGGTCGGGCCCGGTGTTGGCGTAGCAGAGGTCACCGTTGAGGAGGTGGAACAGCGGGCCGACCTTCTCGATGCCGGTGACGATGTCGGCGGCGGCGGGCGTGGCGTTGGGCTCGAAGTCCCGGCCCGAGGCGTCCGCCGGGTTCGCTCCGGTCTTCCAGGTCACACTGGGCGTACCCTGGTCGCCGAAGCTGGTGAAGGTGAACGGAGCTCGGCCGGACGGCGCCGTGTGGAAGGTGCCGGCGTCGGGGGTGGCGCCGTCGTGCTGGGCCGCATACAGGTAGTCGGTGTCGGCCTTGAGCTTGCTGATCAGCGCGTGATGGACCCAGACGGTCCGCCCGGACTTGCCGTCCGCGTAGGTCTTCGTCGTCGCGTGCACCGTGGAGCCGAAGCCGCCACTCAGCGTGCCGTACACGACCCGGGGGTTCTTGACGTCCGCGTCGGTGACCCACGAGACGACCATCTGGCTGCGCGGGTCGGCGCCGAAGGTCAGGTGCAGGCCCTGGACGGGGGTGGTGGCCGAGCCGGTGGTGAGACCGGTGACCTCCGACTTCGCCGGGACCGCCTCGGCAGTTCCGGCGCCGAGGACCAGTGGCCCGGCGGCGGCGCCGGACACCGTCGCGCCGAACATGCCGAGCGCGTTGCGACGAGAGATTCTGGTTTGCTTGGATTCTTCGGACATTCCAGGGGCCTTTCGCGTCGTCGGGTGCAGTCGCACACCGACCGGGCAGCAGCGCTCCGAACCTGACAGCGGGCTCCGTCAGGTCAGCGGTGCACGCACTCACGGACGCTAGGAAGCACGGTCGACCGGAGCGGTGAGACAGGTATGAACGCCAGATGGCGGTCACCGCAACGGACGGCAATTCCCGGCGGCCCGGCTACTGCCTTGGACCGGTTGGGGTGTTCGGGCGCGCTCCCGTCAATCGTGATGAGGCCGACGCCGCAAGGCCCGCGCGCCATCTCGTCGGTACAGGGTCTCCGCGACGGTTCGATGTCCCGGTGCGGGACGTCACGTCGGACGGCCGCGTGAAGCTCAACCCGCGATCGCTGCGGCGGCACCGGTACGAAACAGGCAGTCCGCGACGGCATCATCAAGGTCAACCCCGCCCGGGTGACCGGCCGGCAGAAGCTCTACCAGCAGGCCGAGGACGAACTCCTCGGCCCACGGACGCATCCCCAGCGCCGTCCTGCGCGACACGACACACCGGGACGACGTGGTCACCGAGCTCGGCTACGAGCACCTGCGCCGCCACGATCTCCGGCACACCGGACTGACCTGGTTCGCCGACGCCGGAGCCCAGGTACACGTCCTCCGCCGGGGCGGCGCTCTCCGCACACCTGAGCGTGCCGCGCGCACCTCGCTCACTGCCGGGCCCGATCGTCGTGACCCGCTGGCCCCGGTCAAGGGTGCCAGTCCCCAACCGGTCCCCAACCGGTCCCCAAGAATGCTCAAGGGCCGGTTTCGGACACCTCCGAAACCGGCCCTGACCTGCGACTGTCTCCAGTCGGGACGACAGGATTTGAACCTGCGACCCCTTGACCCCCAGTCAAGTGCGCTACCAAGCTGCGCCACGTCCCGCTGCGCTCGCTCGCGGTGACCCGCGTGATCGCGCGAACAGCACCTTACCCCACGTCCCTGGGAGGGCAGAAAGAGGACGGGCGGCGGCGGAGGGACAATCGGTCGCATGGGAGACACGGGAACAGGGGCACGGGACCGGGACACCGAGGGGCGGGCGCGCAGCGCCCGGCCGCGCGACGGGCTGGGGCGGCCGCTGCCGTACGGCACACCGGGCGTCGAGCGACAGCCCGAGGGGGTCGTACGGACCCCGGAGGAGACGGTCGCCGAGGCTCAGGCGCTGCTGGACGCCGGGAAGCCCTTCCATGCGCACGAGGTGTTCGAGGACGCCTGGAAGTCGGGGCCCGAGGCGGAGCGGACGCTGTGGCGGGGGCTCGCGCAGCTGGCGGTGGGGCTCACGCACGCGGCCCGTGGGAACGTGACCGGCGGGGCACGGCTGCTGCGGCGCGGCGCGGGTGCGGTGGAGGAGTGGGCGGCCGGGGGCGAGGGGTCACGGCCGTACGGGATGGACGTCGACGGGCTCGCGCGGTGGGCGCGGGAGCTGGCCGGGCGGGTGGAGGGCGGCGCCGGGAGCGTCGGTACGAAGGTCGACGCGAAGGGTGAGGCGCCCCGGCTGCGCGGGTCCCGGTAGCACCGGGGTGACCCGCTGTCGGTGGCATGCGGCAGACTCGGGGACGTGCGAAAGATTCATGTCATCGGTATCGGCGCGGGCGACCCCGACCAGCTCACCCTCCAGGCGGTCCGGGCGCTGAAGGGCACGGACGTGTTCTTCCTCCTCGACAAGGGCGAGGTCAAGAGCGACCTGACACAGCTGCGCCGGGACATGCTCGACACGCACATACCGGACGGCGGCTACCGGCTGGTCGAGGCGCGGGACCCGGAGCGGGACCGGGCCGCGGGCGGCGGGGCGTACTCGCCGGCCGTCGGCGACTGGCGCACCGCCCGCGCGGACATCTACGAGCGGCTGATCCGCGAGGAGCTGGGCGCGGAGCAGACCGGCGCCTTCCTGGTGTGGGGCGATCCGTCGCTGTACGACAGCACGTTGGCGATCCTGGAGGAGGTGCTCGCCCGGGGCACGGTGCGGTTCGGGTACGACGTGGTGCCCGGGATCAGCAGCGTCTCGGCGCTGGCGGCCCGCCACCGTACGGGGCTGAACCGGGTGGCCCGGCCGGTGCAGATCACCACCGGCCGGCGGCTCGCCGAGGGGCTGCCGGACGGGGTGGACGACGTGGTGGTGATGCTCGACGCGCACCAGGCCTTCCGCCGGTACGCGGGCGAGGACATCGACATCTACTGGGGCGCGTACCTCGGCACCCCGGACGAGATCCTGGTCTCCGGTCCGATCGCCGAGGCCGCCCCGCGCATCGAGCGGCTGCGGGCCGAGGCACGCGAGCGCAAGGGCTGGATCATGGACACGTATCTGCTGCGCCGCCACCCGGAGGTTCCGAAGGAGGGCTGAGCGGTCGGGCGATGCAGGGCACCGGCGCCGGCGGGCTGATGGTGACCGCGATGGCGCTGATCGCCGACGTCATCCCGCTGCGGGAGCGCGGGCAAGTACCAGGGCGCGATCGGTGCGGTGTTCGGCGTGGCCACGGTCGTCGGGCCGCTGCTCGGCGGGCTGTTCACCGACCACCTGTCGTGGCGCTGGGCGTTCTACGTCAACGTGCCCGTCGCGATCGTCGTGGTGGCCGCGGCCGCCCGCACCATCCCGGTGGTGAAGTCGGCGGCGAAGCCGGTCATCGACTACCTGGGCATCGCGCTGGTCGCGGTCGGCGCGAGCTCGCTCATCCTGGCGACGAGCTGGGGCGGCAACCAGTACCCGTGGGCTCGGGCACCGTCGTCGGTCTGTTCGTCGGCGGCGCGGTGGCGCTGGCGCTGTTCTGCTGGGTGGAGACCGGGCACGGGAACCGATGCTGCCGATGCGGCTGTTCGGCAACCCGGTCTTCACGGTCTGCTCGATCCTCAGCTTCGTCGTCGGCTTCGCCATGCTCGGCGCGATGACCTATCTGCCGAGCTATCTCCAGTACGTCGACGGCGACTCGGCGACGATCTCGGGCGTGCGGACCCTGCCGATGGTGATCGATGCTGACGATCGCCGTGCAGAACACCGTCGACTACGCCGACCTGGCCACCGCGACCTCGGGCGTCACCTTCTTCCGCACGCTGGGCAGTTCGTTCGGTACGGTCGTCTTCGGCACCATCTACACCAACGCGCTGAAGCCGAACCTGGCGGACGGGATCGCCGCCGCCGACAGGGCGAGCGCGCTGGGCCCGGCGGTCATCGGCAAGGCGGCCACCAGCCCCGAAGGGCTCCACCGGCTGCCCGCGGCCGCCGCCGAGCCGATCATCCAGGCGTACGCCGACACCATCCACACCGTGTTCCTGTGGACCGTTCCGGTCGCGGCCGTCGGGTTCGTGGCGGCCCTGTTCCTCAAGCAGGTCCAGCTGCGGGACAGCGCCCGGCTCGGCTCCACCGACATGGGCGAGGGCTTCGCCTCGCCGCACGGACCGGACTCGCAGCGGGTGCTGGAGGCGGCCGTCGCGAAGATCATCGGCCGGGCGGACCTGGAGACCGCGCGCCGGATCATCGGCGAGTCCGGCACCCGGCTGGACGTGGCCGGCGCCTGGGCCGTGACGCAGGTCGAACTGCACACCCGGCTGGTCGGCCACGGCAACCTCGGCCTGATCGCCGCCCGCCGCCGGGTGCCCCCGGAGGTCCTGCTGCCCGTCTTCGACCGCATGGTCCACGAGGGCTGCCTCACCCGTACCGGCTCCTTCCTGTCCCTCACCGAGGCCGGCGACCACGAGGCCCGGGTCCTCGGGGAGGCGTGGGGCAGCTGGCTGAAGGACCGCGTCCAGCAGGACCTGGGCCGCCCCTCGGACGCCGACCTGCGGGCCGTCGTCGACACCATCGGCAAACGGCTGCTGGTCGAGGACCTGGCCGACGGGCTGTCCGAACAGACGCCGGACCTGGCGCCCGCCACCAGGACGGTCTGACGCCCGGGGCGGTCACGCGGGGCCGAGCCCCAGCCGTTCCAGTACGCCGGCGACGTCCGGCACCGCCGTCACGCCGTCCGGCAGCGGGGGCCGCCGTACGACGACCACGGGCAGCGCCAGCTCCCGTGCGGCCGTGAGTTTGGCGGCCGTGGCCGCTCCCCCGCTGTCCTTCGTGACCAGGACGTCGATCAGTTTCCCCTGCAGCAGTGCGGTCTCGTCGGCGACGGTGAACGGCCCGCGTGCCAGCAGCACTTCGGTGTGCCGGGGCATGGGGGGTTCGGGGGGCTCCACGGAGCGAACGACGAAGTGCCGGTCGCTCAGGTGGGCGAAGGCGGACAGGCCCAGGCGGCCGGTGGTGAGGAGGACGCGGGGGCCGAAGCGGGACAGGGCGGCGGCCGCCGCGGGCAGGGACGGGACCGGGTGCCAGTCGTCGCCGGGGCGCGGCCGCCAGCCGGGGCGGCGCAGGACGACGGAGGGGATGCCGGTGGCCCGGGCGGCGCCCGCCGCGTTGGCGGTGATCGTCTCGGCGAACGGGTGGGTGGCGTCCACCAGCGCGTCAACGCGGTGTTCGCGCAGCCAGCCGGCGAGGCCGGCCGCCCCGCCGAACCCGCCGATCCGCACCTCGCCGACCAACGAGCCCGGCCGTGCGACCCGGCCCGCGAGCGAGGTCGTGACACGGACTCCGGGACACCCCGACAACTCGGTGGCCAGCCGGCGGGCCTCGGCGGTACCGCCGAGGATCAGGACGTGCGGGGACATGGGGCGAGGGTACGGGGTCCTTCGCAGGGGGCGAGGCCGTGGGGCGGGCGACCGGCCGACGCCGTGACGCGCGACGGCCGCCCGGCCAGATCGCCGGGCGGCCGTCGTGGGACGCGACCTCCGTCAGCCCTGGCGGGCCTTGAAGCGGGGGTCCTTCTTGTTGATCACGTAGACCACGCCGCGTCGGCGGACCACCTGGGCGCCGGGCTTGGCCTTCAGTGAGCGCAGGGACTTGCGCACCTTCATGGTTCTGTTCTCCTCGGGTCGGTCACCGGGCCGGGTCAGCCGCGGGCGGCGGCGGAGCGGCCGTAACGGCGCTCGAAACGCTCCACTCGGCCGGCGCTGTCCAGGACCCGCGCCTTGCCGGTGTAGAAGGGGTGCGACGCGGACGAGATCTCCACGTCGATCAGCGGGTAGGTGTTGCCGTCCTCCCACTCGATCGTCCGGGACGAGTCGGCGGTCGAGCGGGTCAGGAACGCCGCGTCCGCGGCGCGGTCCCGGAAGACCACGAGCCGGGACGCGGGATGAATGCGGGCCTTCATGGGGTTTCCTCTCTGGGTCGTCGGTGCGTTCGGCTTCAGCGCTCTTCGCGGAAGTCGACGTGCGCGCCGGCCACCGGGTCGTACTTGCGCAGGACCAGCCGGTCGGGGTTGTTCCGGCGGTTCTTGCGGGTCACGTAGGTGACGCCGGTCCCGGCCGTCGACTTCAGCTTGACGACGGGACGCGCGGTGCTGCGTGCCATGAGGTCCTCCTTTCGCCCACACCCGGGATCTTTGATCCGGGCATGTCATTCACGACCTGTCCAACAACGCCCCCCCACCGTCGCATTCCCGGGTTGCCGGACCGGTCAGCGCAGGAGGAGCTGGAGGCCGCCGACGATCGTCGCCGCGATGACCAGCTGCTCGAACAGCCGCTGGTTGATCCGGTGCACGGCCCACTTGCCGATGAACGCGCCGGGGACGACGAACGCGACGAGCGCGGCGTCGAGGAGCAGCGAGTGGCCGTCGATCAGGCCGAGGCCGGCGCTGAAGGGGACCTTGGAGACGTTCACGATCAGGAAGAAGAACGCCGAGGTGCCCAGGAAGCCGAGTTTCCGGAAGCCGGCCGACAGCAGGTACATCGACATCACCGGGCCGCCCGCGTTGGCGACCATCGTGGTGAAGCCGCCGAGCACGCCGTACGAACCGGCCTTCACCCGGCCCGCCCGGGTGGTGACCGCGTCCGGGTCGTCGGGGAGGTCGGCCGTGCGGCGCCGCCACAACGTGACCCCGGCCATCAGCAGCAGGATCGCGCCGATCGAGGTCCGTACGACGCCGTCGTCGGCCCAGACCAGGAACAGCGTGCCGATCACCACGCCGGCCGCGACCGCCGGGAACAGCCGCCACAGCGTTGGCCAGTGGGCGTGCCTGCGGTAGGTCGCCACGGCCAGCACGTCGCCCGCGATGAGCAGCGGGAGCAGGACACCGGTGGAGGCGCGGGCCGGGAGGACCGCGGCGAAGATGGCGAGGCTGACGGTGTTGGCCCCGCTGACGGCGGTCTTGGAGAAGCCGACGAGCAGGGCGGCGAGTGCCAGGGCGGCGAACTCCCAGCCGGATATGTGCCAGAGCGTCATCGTGTTCATGCGGGGACCGATGTTATGTCCGGACAACCCGATGGTGTAAGTAGCGTATCGCTGGTCGGTCCCGGCGCCCGGCCGCGCAGG
>NZ_JBHXMA010000103.1:0-8347 GCF_042721035.1 Streptomyces sp. NPDC058464 | reverse complement strand
CCCCAAGGCGGCGAAGCCGCCGCCTTGGGGGCGCGGGGCTATATCTGATTTGCGGCTCCGCCGCGTGGGCGCGACCAGCCCCCCACCGGGCCGCACGCGACACTCAGCGCATGGCGACTCAGAAAAAAACCGACCGCCGCTGCACAAGCAACTTGTACAGCGTGTGCTGAATCTGCTCCCGCACCTGATCCGTCAGGTTGAACATCAGCATCGGATCCTCGGCCGCCTCCGGCGGATAGCCGTCCGTACGGATCGGCTCCCCGAACTGAATCGTCCACTTCGTCGGCAACGGCACCGCCCCCAGCGGCCCCAGCCACGGAAACGTCGGCGTCAGCGGAAAATACGGAATCCCCAGCACCCGCGCCAGCGTCTTCGCGTTGCCGATCATCGGGTAGATCTCCTCGGCCCCCACGATCGAGCAGGGAATGATCGGAACCCCCTGCCGCAGCGCGGTGGACACGAACCCACCCCGCCCGAACCGCTGGAGCTTGTACCGCTCGCTGAAGGGCTTCCCGATGCCCTTGAACCCCTCCGGCATCACCCCCACCAGCTCCCCCTGCCCCAGCAGCCGCTCGGCGTCCTCCGCGCACGCGAGCGTGTGCCCCAGCTTCCGCGCCAGCTCGTTCACCACCGGCAGCACGAAGACCAGGTCCGCGGCGAGCAGCCTGAGGTGACGATTCGCCGGATGCCGGTCGTGCACGGCGACCTGCATCATCAGCCCGTCCATCGGCAGCGTCCCGGAGTGGTTGGCGACGATCAGCGCACCGCCGTGGGCCGGGATGTTCCCCATGCCCTTCACGTCCACGCGGAAGTACTTCTCGTACACCGGCCGCAACAGGGACATCAGGACCTGGTCGGTCAGCTCCTCGTCGTACCCGAAGTCGTCGACCTCGTAGTCGCCGGTCAGCCGCCGCCGCAGGAACGCCAGTCCGCGCGCGACGCGCCGCTCCAGGCCGGCCTCGTCGTGCGGCGGCTGCTCCACGCCCGTCTCAGGGTTCTCCCGGGTCACATGGACATCTTCCTGCGCGGGGATCCGCCCGGCGAGAGGCTGGACCTCACGCACCACCGCGGACTCGCGCCCCGCCGCAGGCTCGCGCACCGCGGCCTGCTCGCCGCCGCCCTTGCGCCGGCTCCCCGCACCCCGGCGCCGGGGTGCCGGCCGCTGCACGGCAGCCCCGCGGGACCGGTCGTCGTCGAACGGAATGACCTTGGCGTCCGCCATCGTTGCTGCGCTCCTCAGTTGGCGCTCTGGGTCGGGCTCTTCGTCGGGGTCCCCGTCGGCGTCTTCCCACCGCCCAGGGTGGGCAGCGCGGCGATCCGGTCGACCGCCGCGGCCACGGCCTGGGGCGGCAGCAGCCCCGGGGCCTGGGCACGCACGAAGTCCTCGAAGGTCTGCGCCGTCGTGTACTTGGGCCGGAATCCCAGCGTCTCGCGCATCTGGACCGTGTCCACCACCCGGCCGTGCGTCAGCAGCCGGATCTGCTCGGGCGAGAAGTCGCTCATGCCGAGCGTCCGCACCAGGGACCCGGCCCAGGTGACCGCCGGCAGCAGCAACGGCACGGTGGGCCGCCCCAGCCGCCGCGAGCACTGCGAGAGCAACAGCACCCCGTCACCCGCGATGTTGAACGTGCCGCTGTTCAGGGTCCCGCGCTCCGGTTCGTGCGAGGCGATCCGCAGCACCTCGATCACATCGTCCTCGTGCACGAACTGCAGCCGCGGGTCGTACCCGAGCACGGTGGGCAACACGGGCAGCGCGAAATAGGAAGCGAGCGGAGTATCCGCGGTCGCCCCGAGGATATTGGCGAACCGCAGCACGCACACCGCCACGTCGGGCCGCCTCCTGGCGAACCCGCGCACATATCCCTCCACCTCCACCGTGTCCTTCGCAAAGCCCCCGCTCGGCAGGGATTTCGGCGGAGTGGTCTCGGTGAAGACAGCCGGATCCTTCGGCGCGGAGCCGTACACGTTCGTACTGGACTTGATCACCAGCCGCTTCACGTTCGGCGACTTCTGGCAGGCGCCGAGCAGCTGCATCGTCCCG
Organism: Streptomyces sp. NPDC058464; assembly: GCF_042721035.1. NCBI lineage: Bacteria > Bacillati > Actinomycetota > Actinomycetes > Kitasatosporales > Streptomycetaceae > Streptomyces > Streptomyces sp. NPDC058464. Next base: position 6,306 of record NZ_JBHXMA010000103.1, on the reverse strand, counting down.
ATGACATTGGTCTCTTTGACGGTGGCCCGGCTTCCGCTGCCGAGCGGCGTCCCGGTCACGTCCATGTGGACGACGGTGTCGGCGCCGCTCTCGGCCAGCACCCGGGCGATGGTCGGCTGCCGGATGTCGGTCTGGATGAAGTCCGCCCCGCCCAGATGATGCTCCGGCGGCACCGCGTCCACGGCCACCACCCGGTCCACCTCGGGATCACGCTGGATCCGCCGTACGAACCGGCCCCCGAGTTGACGGGCCACTCCGGTCACGAGCACGACCTTCCCCAAGATCAGCGCCTTTCTTCCGTGTTCCCGTATGCGGGCCAACTTAGCGGGTTGATGTTGCGCTGGCATGACCCCCAGCAGGCCACGACAAGCCGCAACGGCCGGAAAATGCAGTGGCCCCCCACCGTACTGGTGGGGGGCCACACACAAGCTCTCGCGGCTCGACGCCGTAATTACTTCTTGTTACGACGCTGAACACGCGTGCGCTTGAGCAGCTTGCGGTGCTTCTTCTTGGCCATCCGCTTGCGCCGCTTCTTGATAACAGAGCCCACGACTACCCTCGCTCACTTCTCATCACTCGGTGCTGGGCATCATGGGCCCATACGACCTACGAGGGGCTAGCCTACCCGCCCGAGCGCTGAGGTCGTAATCGAGGTGCCCCGGGACGAATCCCGGAACGGCCGTCAGGCGGTCTCCACCCCCACATAGCTCTCGCGAAGGTACTCGTGTACCGCTTGCTCGGGGACGCGGAAGGACCGCCCCACCCGGATCGCGGGCAGATGACCGCTGTGCACCAGCCGGTACACGGTCATCTTCGACACTCGCATCACCGCGGCGACCTCCGCCACGGTCAGGAACACAACCTCGTTCAGAGGCCTCTCGCCAGCTGCCATGACACACCTGAACCTTCCGCACTCGACGGGCCACCGGCTTCCCCTTCCGGTGACTCTTCGTCGTTGCGTGCTCACTCCCCAATGTAGGGGCGGGTGATGCGAGTGGGGAAGAGGTGCACCCATCGGCGGCCTACTGTGACAGACACGCTCGATTGAGTACGTAGCGGGTAAGCGGCGTGTAGTAATCAGACCGCACGCCGTCATCAACCGGAACGGCGACAGACACGACCCCCTCGACCTCCCCCACAAAGAGCGCAGGGTCATCCGTATCTGCCAGACCAATGGCCTCAAACCCGAGCTGACCTGCACCGCAGACCCATCCATGGTCCCCGACCACCAGCTCTGGCAAGGGCCCGCCACTCGCCGCCGCCACTCCCAGCGCCACTCGAACCGGCAGCGGCGAATGCGTATGCGCACCCGGCGCACAACCGGGGCGTTCACGGCCCACTTCTCTCATGAACCCGACTCCCCGTACGTAATCGAGCTTGCACGTACGTAGACCGAACCGGGTCGTTATGTCGACACAGCGACCCTGCGCGGGGGTGAGGACCTCACACCCCGCCGCCGACAACGCGTCCGCGAGACCGGCGTAGAACCCGATCAGCCGCTGCGGATGCCCGGTCCCGAACAGCACGGGCCCCCGCCGCCGGGCCACGGCCCCCACTCGCTCGGCGAACGCATCGAGCCCGGCGACCGTCAGTCCAGGATCGATCACATCATGCCCTGAAACACACCGCGGATCGTCCGAAACCCCACACTTGGCAGCCATCAACCGAACCAACTCCGCCTCTCCCCACCCCCCTTGCGGATCAATCCCGATCAACACCCGAGGATCCCGAGCAGCGAACAGCCGATAACTACGAAGACTCCGCTCCCGCGAGGTCCCCACCACCCCCGCCAGCCCAGCAGCCACCAAATAACCCCGAAGCCCACCACCACTCAACACACCACCGATCCTGACGCCCCCCACCCCACCCCACCCCCAGAACCCCCGAACACCGCACAGTCGGCGTAACGCCCCGCACCCCCGCTCTCCAGCCCGCCCGGCGCTTGAGGTTGCCTTTCAGCCCGCCCGGCGCTTGAGGTTGCCTTTCAGCCCGTCCGGCATCTGAGGACGAGAGCCGACCCGCACCCCCACCCTCCAACCCGTCCGGCGTTTGAGGACGCGATACCGCCCGCACCCCCACCCTCCAGCCCGTCCGGCGTTTGAGGACGAGGCCGTTCAGGCCGAAGCGGGGGTCCGGGGGCGGCAGCCCCCGAACCGGGCGGCGGCCGTAACCGGGGGGCGAAGGGGGCCCACCCCCTGGAGGACGGGACGGGTAGGGGCGGCGGGGGCGAGAAAACTCCTAGGCCAGCAACCCCCGCAGCGGAAACACAGCCCGCCGGGTCGCCAGCACGGCCTGGTCCAAGCGATCAGCGGGGTCGTACCCCGCCTCCCACCCGGCCCACCCCACCGGCCACCGCCCATCCGTCATCCGCCCAGGCCCCAACTGCCGAGTCCGAGCAAAAACTTCCTGCCGCCACCCCTCAGGCACCAGCGCCTCAGGCGCAACCTCCCGCCCCGCCGCCACCCCCACCAGATGCGTCCACGACCGAGGCACGACATCCACCACCTCGTACCCACCCCCACCCAACGCGACCCACTTCCCCCCGGCGTACTCGTGCGCCAGCTCATGACACGCCACCTGCACCGCCCGCTGCGCATCCAGCGAAACGGCCAGATGAGCCAGCGGATCCTCGAAATGCGTATCGGCGCCGTGCTGCGTCACCAGCACCTGCGGCCGGAAGTCGGCGACCAGCTCCGGCACGACGGCGTGAAACGCCCGCAGCCACCCCGCGTCCCCGGTCCCCGCCGGCAACGCCACGTTCACCGCGGCCCCCTCCCCCGCCCCGGCGCCGACCTCCTCCGGCCACCCGGTCTGCGGGAACAACGTACGCGGATGCTCGTGCAGCGAGATCGTCAGAACCCGCGGATCCTCCCAGAACGCGGCCTGCACCCCGTCCCCGTGATGCACGTCCACATCCACATAGGCGACCCGTTCAGCACCCAGCTCCAACAACCGCGCGATCGCAAGCGAAGCGTCGTTGTAGATGCAGAACCCCGACGCGGCCCCCGGCATCGCATGGTGCAACCCACCCGCGAAGTTCACGGCGTGATCGACGTCCCCCCGCCACACCGCCTCCGCCGCCCCCACCGACTGCCCGGCGATCAGCGCGGACACCTCGTGCATCCCGGCGAAGGCGGGATCGTCCTCGGTCCCCAGCCCGTACGACTGGTCGGCCGCCGCCGGATCCGCCGAGGCCGCCTTCACGGCCTCGATGTAGTCCTCCCGGTGCACCAGCCGCAGCGTCGACTCCCCGGCCGGCTTCGCCGCGACCACGTCCACCGCCCGATCGAGCCCGAAGGCACCGACCAGACTCCGGGTCAACGACAGCCGGACCGGATCCATCGGATGGCCCGGACCGAAGTCATAGCCCGTTACTGCCTCGTCCCACATCAGCTGTGCGCGGCCGCTCATGCCCGCCACCGTATCGGTCCGACCTGGTCGCGAACGAACGGGCATAGACCAGCGTCACCAGCACCAACACCATCGGCACGAGCATCGCCCCGCGATAACTCCAAGCGTCCCCCAACGCCCCCACCAGCGGCGAGCCGATCAAAAACCCGACGTAGTTGAAAATATTCAACCGCGCGATGGCCGCATCCGAAGCCCCCGGGAACAGCCTCCCCGCCGCCGCGAAGGTCTGCGGCACCAGGACGCACAACCCCAGCCCCAGCAGAGTGAACCCGACCATGCCGACCCAGGCCCCCGGCGCCGCCGCGACCACCGCGAACCCGGCGGCCGCCACCAGCGTCCCCAGCCGTACGACCGGCACGGCCCCGAACCGCCGTACCCCGAAGTCCCCGATGGCCCGCCCGGCCAGCGTGGTCACCATGTACACGTTGTACGGCACGGTGGCGAGCTGCTCGCTGCTGCCCAGCACGTCCTTCAGGTACTTCGCACTCCAGTTGGAGACGGTCGAGTCGCCGATGTAGGCGAAGGTCATCACCAGACATAGCGGCAGCAGCACCTTGAAGACGACACCACTGCCACCGCCCTCCTGCACCCCGTCCTCCACCGGCGCCGGATCACCGTCCACGTACCACCGGCTCCCCACCAGCGCGGCCGGCAGCAGCACCGCGACGACCGGCAGATACGACACCCACAGCGCGAGATGCCAGTGCGCCCCCACCCAGGCCAGCGACGCCCCGAGGATCCCGCCCAGGCTGTACACGGCATGGAAGCTGAGCATGATGCTGCGCCCGTACGTCCGCTGCAGACTCACCCCGAGCATGTTCATCGAGGCGTCCAGCGCACCCACGGCCAGGCCGAACGCGCCCAGCGCCACCGCCAGTTCGGCCATGTTCCCGCCGGCCCCCACCCCGAGCAGCGCCAGCATCACCACGGGCTGGGACCAGCGCAGCAGCCGGCTGGGCCGTATTCGCTTCACCAACTGCTCGGTGGTGACGCTGCCGACGCCGGCCAGGATGGGCACCGCAGCGAGAAAGACCGGCAGCAGCGCGTCGGAGACGCCGTACCGGTCCTGGATCGCGGGGATGCGCGTCACCAGCAGCGCGAAGGTGGCACCCTGAGTGAAGAAGCTGAACGCCAGCGAGGCCCTACCGCGCCGCAGCACATCTGTCATGGCGGCGAGCGTAGGGCCCCGGCGTACTCGTGGGTAGATCCAGCCAAAGATGAATTTCCTTCAGCTTTACCTTCGGCGGTCTCAGGCGGCAACAGCCACCTCGCGCCGCGCACCGCTCTCGGTGCCCTCCGGCTCCTCCTCCGCGGCCGTGACCTCGGCGGAGATCATCCGGGCCATCGGTTCCGCGGCGAGCCCACCGCTCACCACCATCCCGATGCCGATCGCACCGACCAGGACGACCGTGCCGAGCCACACCATGGTGTCGACGGGCAGTGTGTACGCCCCCACCACCCGCACCACGCACTCGGTGAGCAGCAGCACGCCCCACACGAGCGAGTAGACCCGCTCCGCCCGCCGGAACGCGGCGGACCCGATCCGCAGCCGCTCGAAGGCAGCCTCCCTGGCCGCGTCACCCTTCAGCACGAACGGCTTGAGCCCCTCGGTCATCATCGGCCGGCCCATCGCCACCGACACCAGGATCGCGATCCCGATCACGCTGCTGACCCCGCTGTCCTTGGCGAGCATCAGCCGCGGGTCGCCGGAGACGAAGCTCAGCGCCAGGGACACCACGTTCACCAGCAGGATGAGCCCCGCGAACGCGTTGCCCCGGCGCTCCCTGACCACGCTCCACACCGTCCGCGCCGCCGGCACCACACTGCTCCAGGCGAGCGCCGCGAAGGTGCTCATCCCGAAGGCGCCCTTGAAGAGGTAGTACGACCCGAGCGGTACCGCCACGTCCACGATCAGCGGCTTGAAGTTCTCCAGCGCGCTGGGCTGCTGCCGCTTGCCTTCGTCGTTGTTCCGGGACCCGGTGTTCGTCGTCTTCGTCATGCCCTCAGCTTCGCGTCCGGGCGGGGTCCTCCAGTAGAAACGATCGTCCGGAGCTCGGCATGACAATTGTCAGCGCCGCCGCCGTGCCCCCGGTCATTCCAGCAGGTCAGCCAACTGCCCCATGTCGGAGAAGAGTTGAGTGGCCCCCTGCAGCCGCTCCGCCGGCGTCATGGCCGTGAACCCGTACACGTCCATGCCGGCCGCCACGGCCGCCTGCACCCCCAGCGGACTGTCCTCCACGACGGCACACCGCTCCGGCGCGACCCCCATCCGCGCAGCCGCGTGGAGAAACAGATCCGGCGCCGGCTTCCCGCGCCCCACGTCCTGCGAACTGAAGATCCGCGACTCGTCGAACCACCGGTCGAGCCCGGTCGTCCGGTGCCCCACCCGAATCCGCTCATGACTCCCCGACGACGCCACGCAGTACGGCACCCCGTCCGCCGCCAGCTGCTCCAGCACCTCCGCCACCCCCGCCACGGGCTTCAACTCCTCCTCGAAGGCGGCGAAGACACGTGCATGGAAGACATCGTCGAAGTCGTCCGGCAGCCGCTGCCCGGTGCGCTCCTGGACGAGGTCATGGATCCGGTGCATCGCGGATCCCATGTAGTCCCGTACGGCCTCCTCGTAGGAGGTCCGGTGCCCCAGCTCGGTGAGGTAGGCGGCCAGGAGCCGGTTGGAGATGGGCTCACTGTCGACGAGGACGCCGTCGTTGTCGAAGATAACCAAGTCGTAGCGCATGCCCCGAGCTTAAACGCACCCGTAAACGCAGAAAGGCCCACGCCATGACGGCGTGGGCCTTTCTCAATATTTGTTCGGCGGTGTCCTACTCTCCCACAGGGTCCCCCCTGCAGTACCATCGGCGCTGTAAGGCTTAGCTTCCGGGTTCGGAATGTAAC
>NZ_JBHXMA010000102.1:0-9294 GCF_042721035.1 Streptomyces sp. NPDC058464 | reverse complement strand
GACTCAGGAACCACCAGCCCAGCCATCCAGTCAGCGAACTCAACCGCTTCCGGACTCAGCTCAACAGCAGCGCGATCAGACACGTGACACCTCCATGGGAATTTATTGACACACCCGGCCCGCATGCCCCATACCTTCGGGAACACGTCAGGAGCAAGGGTGCATTGAGCGGTGTGTAGCCGATTCGACTTTCAAATCCGACTCTACAATTACCGAGTTTATTAACTCAACCCAGATCGTCTCAGACAAATGCGTGATCCAGTCGGCCATAACCGACCCGATAGCCGGCCATCTTCCGGCGCTGTCCGACGCCATCGGAGGAGAAGCCGAATCCCAGATTAACCACCGGGAGACGACCTCAGCGTGGCTGGAGGATGATGACCGGCAGTTCGCGTTCGGTCCAGCTCTGGTAGGAATCGAAGTCGGCATAGGCCTGCACCAGGCGAGGCCATAGGCGGGTCCGCTCGTCGGTGCCGGCCTGAACCGCCGTGACGGCACGATGCTCAGGTCCGATGTCGATGTGGGTGTCGGGTTGGGCCAGCAGGTTGCGGTACCACTGCGGGTGCTCGTGCCGTCCCGCAGCGGAGGCCACGACGATGACGTTGGGGCCGTCGGTGATATAGAGCAGCGGCGAGACGAACAACTTGCCGGACTTGCGGCCTCGATGTTCGAGAAGCAGAGTCGGTGCCGGCTTGCGGAACCCCGCACCGATGCGCAGGTTGCCACCGACCCGCCCTCGGGTGCGGCGATAGATCCACACGTGCGCCCGGCCGGCATAGCGAGTGATGGTCAGTGTCAGCCGCGAGTTCAACAGACTCGGCGGTTTCGATGCTTTCATATCAGTCAAGTTTCTCCTCGCGAGCGGTGACTGCCGTGGGGTTTGGCTGAGCCCGCCCACGGCACCGCGCAACTGCCGGTACGGAGCAGGGGTTCTCCCCGGCGTCAGAATGCCGTACTCGGCGACACGCCTCTGGAAGGGATCAACACGACACTCCAGACGTTGCGGTCCCTCCGGACTCGATGAGGCCCTCCGAGGGAATTTGTCGGATCGCGACGTTGATATGTGCGCGGGCGGAGCCAATTGATTCGTGGACGATGTCCACAATCCGGGCACCCAACTCGGCAAGTTCCTGCTCCGAGAGTCCCTCGCGTACGTCCACCTGAATGTACGGCATTGCCCCTCCCTACTTCTCGTCCACCAGTGCGCCGCGCTGACGCAGCTGCTCCGCACCCGCGATGTCCATACCGTCCGGCCCGGCAACGTAGTCCGCCACGTGCTCTCCGGCGTCGACAAAGTTGAACCCCGGCATTTCACGTATCACGAGAAACATTCGCTCGATCGGTTCGCCGGTCACCTCACTCACGGCCTTGGTCAAGCCGGCCGCCAGTCGACGCTTCTGGTCGTCGCTTCGGCCGCGCCGAATGTCGCACTGGATGATCGCCATGCTCCCTCTCCTTTGAGGTGCGTGTCGTCTGGCTTTTTCCCACCCCGCTGTCATCGCGGTGGCAACGCTGTTACTGGCCCACTTCTCGTGCCGTTTTACCGGCGTTTCCATGAAGTACGAAAAGCGAGCGCATCCATCTGCCCGCGTTCGCGAGCGAGGCGTCCGCCTCCTTGCTCTTCCCGGCCATCAGCTCGTGCGCGTGCTCCTGACCGGGCGCGCACTCGAAGGTCGTGTCGACACCCGCGGCCCTGGCCCGCTCGACGAAGCGCACGGCACCGTCCAACAGGACCTCGGCCTCACCCGCGGTGACGAAGACCGGCGGCAGACCGCTGAGATCGGCGTACAGGGGATTCGCCAGCGGCTCGGTCCGTGGCACCTCGCCGAGGTACAGGCCGGCCATCCTCTCGCTCACCTCGCGGCTCATGAGGGCATCGCTGTCGGCATTGCTCACGAAGGTGTCACCAAGGCTCTGCATGTCGATCCACGGCGAGAACGCCACGATGGCGGCGGGCAGCGGCTCGCCGAGGTCACGCAGCTTGAGGACGGAGGTGATCGCCAAGTTGCCTCCGGCCGAGTCGCCGGCGGTCGCGGTGTGCTCGGGTGCGATCCCCTGTCGGCGCAGCCATCGGTGGACGGTGACCAGGTCATCGATCTGGGCGGGGAACGGGTTCTCGGGTGCCAGGCGGTAGTCGACGACGGCCGCGTGCATGCCTGCCGCCTTGGCGAGATGCGCGGCGAGCTTGCGGTGACTGCTTGCGGAGTTCAGGGCCATGCCACCACCGTGGGCGTACACGATCAGCCGGTCCGCGGCCGCGTCCAGTGGCTTGGCGATGATGGCAGGCACGCCGTCGGCATCGACCTCCTCGTAGGTGACGTCGGTCGGCTCGGCCGCAAGCATGTGCAGCTGCTCCAGAAGGAGCCGCGTGTCATCGAGCTCCATGTCCGGATTCGCACTCAGCTTGCCGGCGATCTTTGCGTACCGGAGGTGGAGGGCGGTAGGTGTCGAGGTTCCCATCAACGCCTCTTTCGGGTGCTCGTCGGAGATGTCGCCGTCCCCGCCGCTTCAATGTCGGTGGGCGTGCCGTCCTTGGTAGGGGGCTCGGTGGCCTGTCGACTCCCTCCGATCACGGAATCGAGGAACTCCACCTGGTGCGCGGCCACAACGGCGCGGTGGCTGCCCAGCGCGTCGAGGTGATCGCAGGGGTAGTGCCGCACACGCGCCCTGCCCGCCGCGGCGAAAGCGGCCTTGGCGATCGCCTGTGGGGGGCCGGTCTGATCGAGATCGGCAATCTGGAACAACACCGGGCACGTGAGGTCTTTGGCGAGCCGGCCCGGCCGCACCGAAGACATCATCAAGGCGGCCCGCGCACCCACCTCGTTGCGGAATGTCGGACCGGCAATCGCCTCGATCGCCTCGGCCGCACCCGGCGCGGTCATGAACGCCGTGCTTCCCGGCGCGCCGGCGATCGGGACGTACACCGGCGGCTTGCCGCGCAGCGCGGCGGCAGCGTCGCGGACCGCCAGCGCACTGAGTCGGGCCATCGACACCGGGCCGTCGCGGCGCAGGCTCATCAGCGACGACGCGACCATGTCGACGCCGCCGACGACCGAAATCACCGCGGCTATCCGGGGGTCCTCGACGGCGACCGTCAGCACGTGTCCGCCGGCCAGCGACATGCCCCAGAGCACGATCTTCTCGGAGTCGACGCCGGGCAGACGGCGCGCATGCGCCACCGCGGCACGGAAGTCCTCAAGCTGGTGCTTGGGGTTCACAAGCTGGCGCGGCTCGCCGTCACTCGCGCCCAGATGGCGGAAGTCGAACAGCAGGACGTCGTATCCTGCTGCGGCAAACTGCTGGGCGTACGGCTCCAGACCGCTGTCACGCGTGCAGCCGAAGGCGTGGGCCATGACGACGCACGGCCGCCGGTCGCCGTCCCCGGACGTGTAGTGCCAGGCGGCGCAGCGCGTTCCACCGGAGAGGAAGTCACTGTCGCGCCTCATGCTGCGACCACCTCAGCCATGGCGCGTCCTGCGATCGCCGGCGGTGCCACCTGCGCGCGCCGGAGACCCGCAGGGAACTCACGGGTGAGCATGTCGTGCTCGTAGAGGTATCCGTCGACCTCCATCGTGTGGCGCGGGCTCTTGGCGAACTCGGCGTTGAAACGCTGCTCGTCGGCGATCGCGCGCTGCATGTCACCAGGCCCTGGGAGCGCGTAGAAACCGGCGGCATAGCGCGCGAGCAGTTTCGTCTGCAGCTCGATGAACGGGAACAAGGAAGGCAGCGGCTGCGCCAGTCCGAGAAAGACCAGGTCGTCGATGCCTGGCTTGAACATTCGTTTGTACAGCGGAAGGCGATTGTCCGGCGCGCTGATCAGATCGGCCTCGAAGAACGGGAAGCTGATGTTGTAACCCGTCGCATAGATGATGGCATCGATCTCTTCGACCGTGCCGTCGGTGAAGCGCACATGGTTTCCCGCCAGCTCGGCGACGTCGGGCTTGGCGACCGCGTCACCGGAACCCAGGCGCAGCAGCAGCTCGCTGGAGAGGGTCGGATGGGCCTGATGAAAGCGGTGGTTGGGCGTCGGCAGCCCGAAGTCCTCCATGCGTCCCGAGGCCAGGCGCGGCAACAGTGCCGCGAGGCCGCGCTGGATGCGCAACGGGATGTGCGGGCTGGTTTTGACGAGCCTGTCGACAGGACGCCCGAGGATGTACTTCGGGATCACGAAGGCGCCCGACCGCGTTGAGATGAAGGCCTTGCTCGCGACGCCCTTGCGCGCGAGTTCGGAGGTGATGTCGACGGCACTGTTGCCGATGCCGACGACGAGCACGCGCTTGTCACGCAGGTCCAGCGGCTCGGTCGGGTCGATGTAGTGGTGCGAGTGGATCACCGGCCCGTCGAACCGACCGGGGAAGCTCGGAAGGCGTGGGTCCCAGTGATGTCCGTTGCCGACAACGAGGAGGTCGAAGCGGTGCGTCCCGCCACCCGCGTGGAGCTCCCAGCCACCGCCGGGCAGGCGGCGCGCCGCAGTGACCTCGCAGTCGAAGCGAATCTGCTCCTGCAGGCCGAACGCATCGGCGTAGTCGAGGAGGTAGTCGTAGATTTCGGTGTGGTGCGGGAAGTCGGGATAGCGATCGTCCATCGGGAAGTCACGGAAGGACAGCGCCGTGCGGCTCGTGTCGATGTGCAAGCTGCGGTAGGCACTCGAACGGCCGTTGGTGTTCTTGAACGCCCAGTTGCCGCCGATGCGATCACCGGCCTCGAATACCGTGCAGGCGACACCGTAGTCCTGCAGGGCCTTGGCCGCGGTCAGGCCGCTGATCCCGGCCCCGATGACGCCGACGCTCGGCAGTGCTGTGCGGGCGACGGCAGTCGTCGCCGTCGATCTGATGTGCTTGGCCATGGCAGAAATCGTCACCGCGATGGCGTCGCGTCCTGAACCCCGCAACACGGGGGAAATCGAACCCCCCGCACATGGGGGGTTCGGCTCCCCCTGTACCGGGAGTACGGTCGGGCTCATGTGGACACCAGGTGCCCGGGCTGCCGCCGTTCGGGAGACCATAGCGGAACTCTGTGATTCGCCCCCCTCGGCGGCGGAGCTGATCGAGACCGTCGCCATGCTTGTGCGCAGCATCGTCCCCTACGACACCGGCTCCTGGATGATCACCGACCCGGACACGCTCCTGCCGGCGTCGATCCTCTCGGTCGACGCCACACCGGCGCTGCGCCGCGCGTTCACCGAACTCGAGCTCGACGGCGGCGACGACGTCAACACCTTCGACGCGCTCTCGCGCGCGGCCCAGCCCGTCGCGTCGCTGTCGCAGACCACGGACGGCAACCTCGTGGCGAGCCGTCGCTACCGCGAGGTCCACCGCCGCTTCGGCCTCGGAGACGAGCTGCGCGCGGTGGCTCGCAGCTCGAACGCCACGTGGGGCATGGGCTGTGTCAACCGGGCCGACGACGTGCCGGACTTCAGCGCTGAGGAAGTACGCTTCGTCACCGCGATCGCCAAACACCTGGGCGTGGGACTCCGCAAGGCGCTGGCGCGCAGGCAGGCCGACCCAGATCCGCTGCGCGCCCCAGGGGTGCTCGTCCTCGACGAACACATGAACATCGAGGCCAGCACCGGCCAGGCCCAGCGCTGGCTGAACACGTTGCAACCGACACTCGGCGGTGGATTGCCGACGCCGATCGAGACGGTCGCGTTGCAGGCCCAGATCAATGCGGCGCGCGAGAGTACGCAACGACCCGCGCGGTTGCGGCTGCAGGTGCCCGGTGGATGGCTGCTCGTCCACGCCGACGCGCTGAAGGCCACGGGTGCCGCCCCGCTCCGCGTCGCGGTCGTACTTGAGCCTGCAGGCCGCGCCGAGCTGATGCCGCTGCTGCTCGCGCTGCACGGACTGACCGAGCGTGAGCGCTACATCACGGAGCTGCTCGTCGAGGGTCTCGGCACCGACGAGATCGCCACTCGACTGTGCATCTCCCGCCACACGTTGCGTGACTACGTCAAGACGATCTTCGGCAAGGTCGGTGTCTGCAGCCGACCCGAGCTGACCGCCGCGCTGGCCCAGCAACCACTGGCGGCCTGAGGGGGTACCTCTTGCCATGCGAGGGGGGTGGACCGGTTGGTCCGTCGACCCCCACCATGCGTGAAGCCGATCCACGCGGCCAGTCCCTGGCGAGGGTGGCTTGTCAGTCCCGTTCGCACCGGATCGGACCCTTGAACCCGCACACGTTGTGCAACCGCCTGGCGGTGGACCCCGAGTTGAGGACGCCGGTGAACGCCTCGCACACGGCGCTCGATGAACACCTTCTGTGAGCCGCAGGTGCCGCCAGAGCCATGGAAGACCTCCTCGGCCGACTGCCGCCGGCACACCTCACGCACCGTCGGCGCACGATTCCGCCACTCGTGGAACCACGACTCGGATGCCCTCAGCGCCCGACAGGCGGTGCAGTACTTGACCTTCTGCTCGGCCATGGACGCGGGCGGCAGACGCACCATTGGAACGCAGAGCGGCGGCACCAGTCGGTACCGCCGCTCGGACGCTGGTGACCGCTACAGCCCGAAGGCGCCGCCCTCGATGAGGATGAGCAGGCCGATGCCGGTCAGGACGACGGGCAGGATGATGTGGCCCCAGCGGCTGAGGATTTCGGCGATGGCGGGTCGGGTGGCGAAGTACCGGCCCGCCGCGATCCACACGGCGAGCAGGACCAAGAACACCACGGCGTACACGCTCATGCCACCGATGCCTGCGGTGGCGAACACAGGCACGTACACCCCGATGTTGTCACCGCCGTTGGCAAAGGTGACCGCAGCTACCTCCAGGATCTTCGGCCCGCCCTCGCCTGTCTCCTTCTCGTCCTCAGGGTCCTTGCGGTGTCGCCACGCCTGCACAGCCGCCTTGATGCCGAGCGCGAGCGGCAGCAGGCCGAGATAGGGGATGGCGTCCTCGGGCAGGAAGGTAGCGCCGAACGCGGCTGCGATCGCGACGGCCAGGATGGCGGCGAAACCAAGGTACTGACCGGTGGCGATCCTCCGGGTCGAGCCCTTGTACCCGGCGCCCTGGGCGAAGAACAGGGCAAGGACCAGGATGTCGTCGATGTTGGTGACGGCGAACAGTCCCGCCGCCTGGCCGATGATGCCGAGGTTCACGACTGCACCGCCTTGGCGAGGCTGCCGCGCCGGCCGGAGTGCGACTCCTTGACGGGACCGGGATCGGCATGGCGGGTCTGGGGGTGTGGCTGCATGATCAACCTTCAAGAGCTTCGAGCTGGACGAGGTGCTGCGTATGCAGTCCGGCCGTTGGGCCGGCGGCTTCACGAGCGATCGGTCAGCAGCGAAGGATCTGCAGGTGGCTCAGCGTGGGCCGCAAGGCGTCTCCAGCGCCGGTGGCCATCGGCCTACCAGGCGGAGCGACTTGGGTCAGATGCACTGGGACAGTACTCGTCACCCAGTCCACGTTGCGGTCGCCGAGCGGCGCATGCTCCTGGAGTGTGTTCCGAGGCGGCATGGTCACGTCGTCGGAGAGGCAGACGGGTTGTCCGCAGCCGGTGTGCGCCAGGTCGGAGAGCACGGCCCCCGGTGCGACGGCGCCACTCACTGCTGCGGCTGAACCGCCTGCCGGCGTCATCAGCTGGTTGGGCATCACGAGGTACACCAGCAGCGCGGTGGCCGTCAGCACGACGACTCTCCACCCTCGCCGTATCACCGCGTCCTCCGTAGTCCCCGCCTGTGTCTCCTCGCGATCGCCGAGGCGACGGGACAGCATCGCATACCGGGCTCTGCCGAAGGCTTGCCTTCAGCCGCCGATCTGCGGCCGGGGTGGTCAGTTGCAGCAGAGCTTCGAGATGCACTTGTCCTTCTCCCGGCCTTGCCCCGAAGCCGCTCCCATTCATTGCCCTGGCTCTCCCGTAGACAGCTGCGGGCGATGGCTCGGCCACCGGTCGGTCCGATGAACGGCAACCCGCTGCGCCGCGCCTGCGACACCCAACTGTGCAGCGTCCCCGGGTGGATGCCCAGATCCTCAGCCGTCTCCGGAATCGGCTTCCGCGTCTCCGCTACGACCCGCACCGCTCCCTCACGGAACTCGGCGTCGTAGATGCGCCCCCTGAAAGCCACGACCCCATCAGGTCGCCCGTCGCCTCGGCTGCGCCCGTGACGCGGCCGGACGCCGCGGTCTTCCACCAGGCCCAGGTCTCCGGCAAGAGCGGCCCATAGTCGTCTGATGTCAAGTATTGGTCGCCTGAAGCCAAGCCCGTAGGACGTCGAAGTGCCACGATCGTGGGGTCGAGGCCACAGCCGTGCCAGAGTAATTAAATTACATGCGTAATGCAATATTTCTGCCGCGCGACACCGGCCGCCGAGAGTACCTGCCCACCGATGCGCATCCTCAGCGACCACACGAAAGGGACTGTCCGATGAGCCAGCCCAGCACGATCCGTCTAGAGCGCACGACCCCGCGGACCGCCAGGATCACGTTCGCGAATCCTCCGGCGAACCTGGTGATCCCCGAGACCGTAGTGACGTTGCACAAGATCGTCCGGGAGCTCGACGAGGATCCGGACATCCAGGTCGTCGTCTTCTCCAGCGAGATCCCCGACTTCTTCTTCAACCACTTCGACGGCGCCGCGGCCAACGACCTCCCGGTGCCCGAGCACGAGGACGACGCGCCGGTCTGGACCGACATGGTCCTGCGGTTGAGCAAGGCTTCGTTCGTCAGCATCGCGGTCATCCGTGGCCGCGCCCGCGGCGCGGGCAACGAGCTGGCCCTCGCCTGCGACCTGCGGTACGCCAGTCGCGAGAAGGCATTCTTCGGCCAGCCCGAGGTCGGTATCGGAATCGTCCCCGGCGGAGGTGGAACCGAGCGACTTCCCCGGTCCATAGGCCGCGACCGGGCGCTGGAGGCCATCCTCGGCAGCGCCGACTACGACGCCGACCTGGCCGAACGCTGGGGATGGGTCACGCGAGCCCTGCCCGACGTGGAACTCGACGCCTTCGTCGACGCGACGGTCGCCCGCCTCGCCTCCTTCGACCCGCAGGCATTGGCGACCGCGAAGGCTATGGTCGGCCGAGCCACACTGCCGCCGGACTCCCACCTGGTCACCGCCTACAACGAGTTTGCGGACTCGCTGACGACGCCGGGCTTCATGGCTCGTGCGGCGGCGCTCGGCGCACTGGTCGCCGACAAGGGTCTCGACGTCGAGTACTCGCTGGGCGAGTATCTCGGCCTGGCCAACCAGACCCCGTGATCACCTCTCGCCGTGGTCACCACCGTGCCTCGTGCAGGTAACCACGTCGACCAGAGCCTCCACGGCGGCCGGGGCCCCCCCCCCCCAGGTGGCCCCCCCCCC
>NZ_JBHXMA010000101.1:0-10518 GCF_042721035.1 Streptomyces sp. NPDC058464 | reverse complement strand
ACGGCGGAGGGAGTTGCCGAGGGTGTAGCCGAAGCCCGGCTCCAGCGGCTCGATCACGAACCGGGAACGGAACTCGTCGACGACCTCTTCGGTCAGGGACGGACGCTGAGCGATCAGCACGGGGTGTTGCCTCCAGTGGTTCGGCGCCCGCTATGTGACGCCGTAGACCACGAAGGGTACGGGCGACAGAGGCGATACGGCCTCCGCAGGGGCCGGACCGCCCGACTCCAACCCAGTGGGAGGCGTGCTCCTGGAGCCGATGATGACCGTCGAGGTCACCACCCCCGAGGACTATCTGGGCGACGTCACCGCCGACTTCACCTCCCGCCGCGGCCAGCTCCAGACTATGGAGGACCGGGGCGGCGCCAAGTTCGTCAAGGCCCTGGTTCCCCTGACAGAACTGTCCGGCTACGTGGGCGACCTGCGCAGCAAGACGTCGGGGCGCGCCAACTACGCGATGCAGTTCGACTCCTACGACGAGGTCCCGCAGAGCACCGCGCAGCAGATCACCGAGAACGCGCGCCGCCAGTAGCCCCGCACCGCACGGCGCAACGTCAGCACGGCCCGCTTTCGACGGTGGCCCGACACGGTCCGGTCATGCTGATACAAATCGTGATGACACCGTCTTCGCGACGTTCCAGATGTTCCCGGCCAGGTCCGGCGGCCGGCAAGCGACCGGGTCCGCGCACCGCGGAAGGGTGGTTCTCGGACGCCTTCGCCGTTCGGCCCGCTTCATGTGACGCCGGGCCGAACGGCGCCCTGCTCTGCGGGCCGCCTACGCGACTCCGCGGGGCCCATCAGAGCACTCAGAGGCCAAGCAAAACGCCCAAGCACACTTCCTAGGTTGAGGTTGAGGTTGAGGTTGAGGTTGAGGTGGAGTGGCTGCGGCGGCGTCATGTGGGACCAGCGAGACGCCTTGAAGCGGCCCCGATCTGTGAAGATCCGTGTTCCCGAGCACGGCCTGGAATCGCCGTACTTGGTTCTCCGTGTCAGCCACGAGTGGGGCCGATGTTGAGGACTGCCACTGGGAATCGTGCGTCGACTGCATTGATCGGGTCGGCGTAGGCGCTCTCGACGATGCCCGCGGATCAAACTGGCGACCTCGCGCCATCGTGAGTCGTGTATTCGTCGGTTGCCGAGGACGGATGATCACCGTGAGTGGTTGCTGGGCTTCGGCCGCTGGATCTGGATCGGCGGCGCAAGGCCGGCGGCGCGCGGGCCAGGCGGTGAACGACACGGGCGGGTGAACCTTCCGTGTTCCCGTCATGCCCCTGTGCGCCCATTCGCGATCATGAGCGGTGCTGTGCTCGCGCCCGGCAAGGCACATCCCTGTGCTGGTCCCATGCCCCTTCCGGGCTGTCGTCCACCCGCTTACCGTGGAGGTCTCCCGTGGCCGTCAACCGCTCCGTCGGAATCGATCTGGGTACATCCCGCTGCGTCGTCTGTGTACTCGAAGACAGCAAACCGGTCGTGGTGGCCAATGGCCAGGGGCTTGCGGCCACGCCGTCGGTGGTCGCCTTCGCCGAGGGCGGTGCCACGCTGGTCGGCCAGGCCGGCGAGCAGTACGCCGCGGATCACCCGGATCGCGTCGCCGTCTCCGCCCTCCGCCATCTGGGAGAAGCCGCGCGGCATTGGAAGTTCCCGCAGGAGGGGGACATCGGCGGCCGCACCTACACGGTCCAGGAGATCACTGCCCGTCTGCTGGCCGAGCTCAAGCGGAACGCCGAGGCACACCTGGGCGAGGAAGTCACCGGCGCCGTCGTGGCGATCCCGGCCTCCTTCGGCCAGGCCCAGCGCCAGGCAGTCGTGGAGGCGTGTCAGATCGCCGGGCTGAACCTGCTGCGGATGGTCCCGGCGACGCTCGCCCCAGCGCTCGCCACCTTGAGCGACCGCACCGGCGACGAGACCGTCGCGGTGCTCGACGTCGGCGCCGGCGCCTGCCAGGTCTCCGTGCTGGAGGTGGGCGAGGGGCTCGTGGAGGTCAAGGCCACCCGCGGCGACACCGGCCTGGGCGGGGACGACTTCGACACCGCAGTCCTCCAGCACCTTGCCGAAGGGTTCAAGAAGGCGAACGGCGTCGACCTGACCTCCGACGCGGCGGCGTACCGGCGCCTGCGCGACGCCGCCCGCCGGGCCAGGACCGAGCTGTCCACGGCCACGCAGACGTCCATCAGTCTGCCGGGCATCTCCGGCACCCTGGACCTGAAGGACACCCTGACCCGCTCCCAGCTCCAGACGCTGACCGAGCCCCTGGTCTCGAAGTGCTCCGCCCTGCTCCGTGACGCCATGACGGGGGCCGGCTCGACGGTCGGGCAGGTCCTACTGCTCGGCGGGGTCACCGCGATGCCCGCGCTGCAGGAAATGGTCCGCGAGGTCACCGGCAAGAACCCCGAGCGCGTCACCGCCGACGAGAGGGTGGCCGCGGGCGCGGCGGTCCAGGCCGGGGTGCTCACCGGCGAGGTCAAGGACATTCTGGTCCTCGACACCACCGTGCACTCGCTGGCGTGGGAGACCCTGGGCGGTGTCGCCACCAAGCTCATCCCCCGCGACACCACGATCCCCACCCGGACGAGCGAGGCCGTTTCCACGGCCGCCGACAACCAGAGCTCGGTGGAGGTCCACCTTCTCCAGGGCGAGCGCCCGATGGCGCGGGACAACCAGTCGATCACCAGGGTCCATCTGACGGATATTGCTCCGGCCCCGCGTGGAGTGCCCCAGATCGAGGTCACCTTCGACATCGACGCCAACGGAATGGTCCGGGCGTCCACCAAGGACCGCGCCACCGGCAAACCTCAGCCCATGACCATCTCCAACGACGCACTGTCCAAGGCCGACCTCGACCGTATGACCGCCCAAGCCCGGTAGGGGTGTATCACTGCCGCCAGGTTCCTCCATCTCAGCGGCGAGTCGGGCGGTGGTGTCGTCGCGGTCGCTCGCGTGCGGGCGACCGCGGGGCGGGGGCCTGGAGTACGAGGTGGCGGACTGCCGACGCGAGTCCGCGCCTCAGGGCATCCTCGCCCGCCCTGCCGCAGGCTTGCCCGCCCTTCCCCTGGTGCCCCTACGCGGAGCGCCAGGCTCTGGTGGACGTACTCGCCGACGCCAGTCCCCCGACCGCCACAGTATGAAGGGGCTTCTCCCCGGTCTCGATCTTGCTGAGGCAGCCCTCGATGTTCTCCCTCGATCTACCAGTTCAGCGAGCAGGCAAGCCGATGGCCACGGGAGGGATTACCGTCCCAGCCGTGGCTGACACGTAGCACCACGTGCGACGATTCCAGGCCGCGCTCGCCAACACAGATCTTCACAGATCGGGGCCACTTCAAGGCGCCTCGCTGGTCCCAAATGACGGTCCTGGCGCGCATTCCCTGAAGCCGGCCTGTGTAGGCCGCCAGGACAGCCGCCAGCCAAGTGCTCCCGAACTTCGCACACCTGAGGGCCATGGCCTTGGCGAACCCGGCATGCCCCTCACAGACCGTCCGCGCTGAGGCACCATGCGAGTGGCGCCCAGCCGCGGTCGGAGAGGCCCCGATGGCGGTCAAGGGAACGGGAGGAGCGGGAAGCCGGTGCGCTCGGCTTCCCACCGCGTGCCGGTCGGCGTTTCAGCAGGAGATGTTGCCGTCGCCGACGTCGGTGCCGAGGAGGCCGACGAACTGCTTGTACAGGTTGATCCGGTCGTTGAGTTCGTGCGGGTTCTTGCCGTCGCACTCCAGGGCGCCGTTGAGGCTGCGGATGGTCTCGCCGAAGCCCTTGTTGTTGACGATGGCGTCGTGCGGAGTCGTCGTTCCGTCGCCGGTCTGGGTGTTCCAGGACCAGAGTCCGGCCTTCCAAGCGGTGACCGGGTCCCTCTCCACCTGCCCGGGGTTGCGCAGCAGGTCGATGTGGAGGGCGTCGCCGGCGGCCTTGTAGTTGTAGTTCCAGCTCAGTTGCAGCGGTCCGCGCCCGTAGTACGCGGCCACTCCGGCCGGGCAGCCGTACGGCTGCGACCGGTCGCAGTAGTGCGGGTAGTTGCTGGTGTTCTGCTCGACGACGTACCTGAGCCCCGCCGTCTCATGGCTGACGTTGGCAAGGAAGGCCGCCGCCTCGCGCTTGCGGGTGGCCTCGTCGCCGCTGTTGGCGAACTCCGGGTAGGCGCTCAGGGCGTCGGTCAGACCGCGGTAGGTATAGAAGGGGCTCCGGTTCGGAAACATCTTGTCGAACTGGGCTTCACTGACCACGAAGGAAGCAGCGTGGGCCGGCGTCGTCTGACCGGCCATGGACAGGGCGCCGCTCAGAACAGCGGTTGAGGCCAGCAGGGACAGGGTGCGGAAGAGCTTCATCGTTCCTCGGTTCGGCAGTCGGCTGGTAGGTGCGCAGCACCGAGGCCATCTTGATCAACAAACCCCGGAGAAAGTTGCAGATAAACTCAGAAATCATCCATTAGGGTTCATCGGTCAACTCGGTCAACTCGGTTGGCGCGGTTCAGCCCAGAAGAGACCGCGACCAGACTCCTGCCGAGTGCCTCACGGGAGCCGTGCCAGAACCGTCATTTGGGACCGACGAGGCGCTACGCGCGGCAGCCGGGGGAACTCCTTTTCCGCGTCGGGCAGCGGCACCGCGGTCGGTGGTCGACGACGGTCGTGGGCCGCATACCGCCTCCAGCCCCAGAGGGCGGCGGCCCGTAGGCATCTTCGTGATCTGCCCCTCAGGGCCGGACCGTGCTGCGTGAACTGGCCGCGGCCGGGCATGGTGCGGTGATGTCGGTCAGGCGACCGCCGTCATCACGGTTGCGGCGATCGGCGTCCGTGCCGGTCGCCGTGTCGGCCACTGCACTGGCGCCCCCGACCGGTAGGACCGCGGCGCCAGTGCAGGACCGGAGGCCGGCTAGAGGTATTCGAGGAGCCAGCTGACCGGGTTGTTGTCCGCCACGTCGGCACCGCTCTTCTTCACACGCCCGACGGCGACCTTCTGGATGCCCTTGGGAAGCTTCTCGGCGAGGCGCCCGCTGGCCTGGTTGACATCCCAGTCCTTGGCCGGAAGCCATTTCGTGCCGTCGTGCATGGTCACCTTCAGGCGCACGTCGACCCAACTGGAGCCGAAGCTGAGGAAGGCGTCGTTCCACACGCCGGTCTGGTTCGGCTGGGGAATGGCGAGCAGGAGAGCGTACCTGTAGTGGATCAGTCCGTCGTTCTCGTTGTACGCGAACCCTTCGGGGATCTCACCAAGCTGGAAGTTGGCCATCTGCACTCCTTCGCGTGTGGGGAGCACTGCTCTTCGCATAGCGGCGCTCCTCGGGCTGAAGCCATCTCAGGTTAGGAGTGCTTCGTGCTATTCAGGCTGGTCAGCCTGCCAAACCGCCCGAGCGGGGGGCACCGGAAGCGCCCGCCAATCAGGTTCCTGCGCCCCGGAGCGGCATCACACTTCTCAGCCCCCCGAGAGTCCTTTACTGGTGAAGAGGCAGTGTTCTGAACCGGGGCTATTCCGTGGCTTCGCAGGCGGAATGGCCAGACATCACCTCCGAGAGCCGTGGCCCTGGAGGTGGCGACCGCAGGTTCCTGGCCGGCTGCCAGGGCCCGTCGACTTGAGGAGGCAGAGGGAGCTGAGGTTGTCGTTCCACCCGCTGGGCATCGTGCTGAACTTGCCGCGGGAAGGCCCGGTACCGTTGGGGACGATGAACCCCCTTCGTACTGCGCGTCTTTGAACAGCTTGACCTTCCAGCTGTCACGGGCGTCGATGTAGAGCGAGGACGCGCGGTCGTTGGCGTCGCAGGTGCTCAGACGTTCGACATCGCCGGTGGCGACCCAGATTCTGGCGTTCTTTCCGGCGTTGAAGTCCGTGTCCTGGTACAGGCACACGGACTGCTCCGGGCAGGCGTCAAGGCCCTGCCCGGTCATCTCCCGTACCGGGGAGTCCGCGGTGGATGCCGAGCCGACCACCGGTACGGCGGCGGTCGGCGTCATGGTCAACGCGAGAGTAATTTTCTTGATCACGCCTGGTGAGAAATCTCCGCACTGGCCTCAGTGTTTGCCCTGAGCAGCCACCCCGCGAGACACGACGGCGTGTAGCCGCAGCGGGCACCATCGCCCCTGGACAGTGCATTCGGCCGGGGTGAAAGAGTGCCCCCGGCTCCTTGGGCGCTGAAATCAGCAGCTTTCGGAGTGGAGAGTGTGACGACCCACCAGACCGTGTGCGTTTCCGCGTGCTCTCGGCCGCATCAGGGCAGGTCACGCGGGGTTTTGCGAGTATCGGCGCCAGGAATCTCATGGTGCCGCGCAGTTTCGGCATTTGTTGGTGAGTGAGGCCACCACACGCTCAAGCTCACGCCCCGGACCTGCGGAAGTCTGTCAACGGACGAGGTTATCCACAGGGTGTGTAGTGGCGTGTGGGCTGAAACGGGCAATGGTCAAAAGACCGTGTGCGTTTTGGCATGCACGCAAAAGCTCCCGACCTGTATTTCTGCAGGTCAGGAGCTTTTTCCGGAGTGCCCCCGGCAGGATTCGAACCTGCGCACACGGCTCCGGAGGCCAGGTGGGGCCAAGGGGCCACCACTGCCCTGACCTGCGGCGGAGGGCGTGGCCGGTCGAGGGCCGAGCAAGATCATTACGCCCCTATTATGTAGGCAGCCTGTCGGCCGCTGGGTCCGGCCCGTATGGTCGAGGCATGATC
This sequence comes from Streptomyces sp. NPDC058464, assembly GCF_042721035.1. Classification (NCBI taxonomy): domain Bacteria; kingdom Bacillati; phylum Actinomycetota; class Actinomycetes; order Kitasatosporales; family Streptomycetaceae; genus Streptomyces; species Streptomyces sp. NPDC058464. The sequence goes on along the minus strand of NZ_JBHXMA010000101.1, from coordinate 3,879 downwards.
TCGGGCAGCAGCGGGGGACCGGCCGGCGGCGGCACGGAGTTCACGGCGGAGGGCTTGGAGCCCGTACTCCAAGAGGCCTGCGCGACGGCCGGACTCGACTCCCACGGCGCTGAGCTGCTGCGCCTCGGTTCGAACGCGGTCTACCGCCTCACCTCGTTACCCGTCATAGTCCGCATCGCGCGTGATCCATCGGTCCGCGCGGAGATGGAGCGGGCTGTGGGCGTGGCGATGTGGCTAAAAACACAGGACTTCCCGGCCATGCGTGTGCCGGCCCCGACGGCCCAACCACTTGTCATCGCCGGCCGAGTGGTCACCTTCTGGGAGAGTGTCCAGGAACGCGAGGAGTACGCCACGGTCGCCGAGTTGGCCGACTTGCTCCGCCGTCTGCACTGGTTCGAAGAACCCGAATCCCTCGGTCTGCCGTACTTCGATCCTCTGGCCAAGGTGGCGGAGTCCCTCGAAGGGCTGAACGCCATCTCGGATGAAGACCGGACGTTCCTCGATGAGCGAGCGGCAAGGCTTGCAAAGGAGTACGACCGGCTGGACTTCGTTCTCCCCTTCGGCATGATCCACGGCGACGCCAGCATCGGGAACATCCTCCGCCACCGGGACGGGCACGCCGTGCTCATCGACCTGGACGGCTTCGCTCTCGCGCCGCGTGAGTGGGATCTGGTCCAGACGGCGATGTTCTACGACCGGTACCGCTGGCACACCAAGGCGGAGTACGCGGAGTTCGTGCACCGGTACGGCTTCGACCTGATGAACTGGCCAGGCTACGAGACCCTCGCGGACCTGCGTGAACTGATGATGGTCGCCTGGCTCGGCCACCAGGTCACGACCAGCGACTCAGCCGCTGCGGAATTCGCTCGTAGGGTGCGATCCCTTCGCACGGGTGAGGGGCGAGACGAATGGGGCCCGTTCTGAAGGCGCGGCGACCTGCGCTCAGACAGCGACATGATCGCCTGAGGCGATCCACAGCCGGTGCTCCCTGACCTGCTCGGTAAACGTCTGCACGTCCGCGCTGCTGCTGGCCGCTGCGAGGTTCTGCCGGAACTCGGCGAGGTAGCTGACGCATCGCGCCGACTTGAGCTGCTCGCCCAGGTCAAGCGCGTCGAGTGCAACGCGACAAGCCTCCTCGACGTCGCCGGCGCGGAGGTGGGCGTCGGCGAGCACCATGGTTGCGAAGAAGTCGCTCCGTACGTGGCTGCCGCTCATGGCGTTCTCTGCATGGGCGACGGCCTGCCGGGCACTGTTGACGTCACGGAAGCAGTGGGCGGCCTCGGCGGCTAGTTCGGCCTCGTCGAAATAGCTGATCCACTCGGGCTCGTCGTCGTTGTTCCGGCTCTCCAGTGCCTTCGTAGCCGCGCTCAAGGCGGCCTCACAACCCCGAACGTCACCGGTCCGGGCAAGCGCGCGTGCCTCCATGGCGTGGAACTGGGCGCGAAGCGTTGGCGTGGCTACGGGAGAGATGCCCATGAGGGCAGCACGGGCGAGCGTCGCGCCCTGCGTGTATCGACCGAGGAACGTCGCCTGATGGCTCATGGCGGACAGGATGCTTCCGGCTAGCCGGCGGTCATTGGCGTCCTGGGCCAACCGGAGAGCTTGGAGGAAGTACCTCTGTGCCAAGCCGTGCCGACAAGCGTCGTAGGACATCCAACCGGCCAGGAGCGTAGCTTCCGCGACGGTCGAGAACAGGGCCCGGCCGACCTGCTTGGTGTATTGGCCGCGCAGCAGCGGCGTCACTTCGGTACTGAGGTACTGGATGGCCGAGTGCCGCGCGTGATCGCCGCCGAATCGGTCGTCTAAGTCGGCGAACATGTCGGCGGTGGTCTTGATAGCGGCGACGTCGCCGAGACCGATGCGCATTCCGCTCTGCCGTTGCCGGGAACGGCAGGCTCGGGCGCCACCAGCCACCGGAGCGAAGCCTCGCTCCAGGCCGGTTCGGAGGGCTCGGCCTGGAGCAAGGGCTCATACCGGTTGAGATCTGCCCGCCACAACTGACCGACGGCTTCGATGGCGCCCTCGGGGCTCGCCGGATAGCTGGCGTCCAAGAGCCCCGTGTCCCGCTCGCCTTCGTGGTTCAGGCCGAGTTCGGCGGCGCTGAGGTCGTACGCCTCGCACAGCAACGGACCGTAGAAGTCGTCCGGTGTGCTGTGCCCGTTCTCCCAAGTGGCGATACGGCGCTTCACGCTCGCATCCGACGGGAGCTGGTGGCCACGGCGCGTTGCGGCCTGGCGGAGCTCGCGCACCAACCGCGGCTGACTCCAGCCACGACCCACACGGGCTTGCCGTAAGCGAACGTTGGTCGGTTCCATCGACGACGTGACCGTTCCCTTTCGACTGGCTCACGGGTGCGGTTTTTGGGACGCGTGACTCCTTGCCCCTACAACCGAATGTACGCGCTGCTCATCGCTGAGCGCTGCCAGTAATCGGAGATCGTGAACGGTTGCAACATGACGGGGGATGACGCGTGCACGCGCGACGCGTCATCCCCCGTCACCTCTCGTCATCTGCCCCGGCCAGGGTGGTGACCCTGAGTCTGGACACAGGGCGGCATCGCGGCCGCAACTGAGTCTGACCCGAGGTGAGATGACGTGCAGAGGATGACCAGGAGAGGCATGGAATGGCTCTCCGCGGCGGCTGACGATCCGGTGGGATGCCGCGCTACCTGGAGCGACGACCCCCGCGCACCGTACATGCTGCCGACCGGCCGCTACTTCGACGTGGTGACGGTGGACCAGCGCGTCGGCATCGAGACCTTCGACCAACTGCTCCGCCGGGGGCTGCCGTTCGGCCCCACCGTCCTCGATCACAAGGCACAGCGAGTCGGCTTCTTCCTGGGCTCGCAGAGCCAGGAGACCTTCCTCCACTACCTAGCACAGGAAGAGGGCACTGCACCGGCTTACCGCTACCTGAGCCGTGGCTCCGCGGTCGTCGTCCCTGGCCCCATTCCCCTGCGCGGTGACCGTTACGAGTGGCTACGCGCCCCGGCCCGGCGACCGATGGCCAACCCGCTCCGTCCTGTAGCCCTGGCGACCATGCTCGTCGCCTCCGCCGAGTTGCTTGCGCGGGTGGACCGGTACGGCGAGCGCTACCGGGCCGCGGACACCTTCGGCTTCTCCGCGATTGAGGGGGCTCCGATCGATGCGCCGGGATGACGCCACCGACAGGCACGACGCTGCCACCTGGTCACCGCTGGACAGCGACGGTTGGTACGCCGCGCGCAACGCCACCTCCGCTCTGAGGGACGCTTTGATCCGGGCGGGCCTGGAGAAGGATTTCCCGTATCTGCGAGCGGAGTTGAATGCCTTCGGGCACGGTCTGGTCGAACTCGGGCGCGTGTCGCCGGCCACCGCGGAGCGACTGGCCGAACTGCTGCGGCTGGCGCTGGCTTCCGGCGTGCAGCGTCTCGGGGAGAGCGGCGACGAAACGACCGAATCTCGTGAAGCAAGGGACTGAACCATGACCGACCGATGGGGAGTCGTCGCAAAGCGTGCGGAGGACCTGATGCCGGGTGTCCCCTACGTCCGCGGCTGGGCACGGGCTCGACGCAGCGCAGAAGCCTTGGCCGCACAGCTGACCGCTCTGGGCTGGGAGTCGGACTTTCCCGGCCTTGCGGCTGACGTGAATTTCTCCGGCGACGGCCTGGTACGCCTTGGGACGATCCGGCCGGAGGCGGCCGTGATGCTGGCCGAACTGATCGTCTTAGAGCTTGTAACACGATCTTGTTGAGGTGTCCTGGTCGGGCGTGACCGATGTGACGATTCAGCCGTTCGGGACGGTGGGTTGCGTCCAGGGAAGTGGTGTACGGGTTCGACCTGATCCGGGGGTTTGCTCCGGCGTTGGGATGAGGCCCGCATAGATGAACGGCCACCGGCT
>NZ_JBHXMA010000100.1:0-11083 GCF_042721035.1 Streptomyces sp. NPDC058464 | reverse complement strand
CGGTCGCCCTCTGTGCACGATCAGCCACCGAGCGCGTCCGGTTCATACCGTTCTGGGCGGGGTATCCCTTTGCTATGAGTACGGAACCGATGCAGCTGGCCGCTCCCAGCGGCCTGATGAGTCTCGCGCTCTTCCTGGTGGCCGTGGCCGTGCTGGCGATGCTCGCCGGGGGCTTCTGGCTGGGCAACCGGGTCAAGTACCGCGAGTCGCCTCGGCCACGCCCCGAGGAGCAGCCGAAACTGCCACCGGAGGGCGCGGTGCGCGAGGTCCGGGAGAACCGCGAGTCCGAGGAGATCCCCCAGATCCCCAAGGGCGGCCGTCCGCTCACCCCGTACGAACTCAGCAACCAGCAGACCAGGCCGAGCGCGTCGAAGGACCGGCCACGCTGGAGTCCGGGCTCCAGCGGCTCGTTCGGCGGCGGCGGGCTCGGCGCCCACTGACCCCCGGGCAGCCCACCACGCTGCCCTCCGGCCGGTACCTAGACAGTTCCCCGGCCCGCGTCGAGCCGTCCGACGTGGGCCACGTTCCCGAGGTCCTCGGCGTCCTGGCTCGGCGTGGCCGTGAACCAGGCGTCGAGGATCTCCTTGAGCACCGGCTGCGAGGTCAGCCGCAGGCCGAGGGCGAGGACGTTGGCGTCGTTCCAGCGGCGGGCGCCGTCGGCGGTGTAGGCGTCGGTGCACAGCGCGGCGCGGACCCCGGGCACCTTGTTGGCGGCGATCGAGGCGCCGGTGCCGGTCCAGCAGCACACCACCGCCTGGTCGGCGGCGCCGGCGGCGACGTCCCGGGCGGCCGCCTCCGAGCAGACGGCCCACTGCGGGTCGGCGCCGGGTTCCAGCGCGCCGTACGTGCTGACCTGGTGGCCGCGGCGGCGCAGCTCCTCGACGAGGAGGCGGGCGACGGGTTCGTCCATGTCGGAGGAGACGGAGATCCGCATGCCCCGGAGCCTAGTCCGCGGACGGCTGCGGTGCGGTGTCCGTGCGGGCCTCGATGGCGGTGAGGACCGAGGACATGTCGAGACGGGCGTTGCCCAGCCCTACGCTCTCGCCGTAGAGCTCGCTGCTGAGGTCGAGCAGGGGCGTGGCGATCCCGGCCGCGCGGGCCGCGTCGGCGATGAGCCGGGTGTTGGCGTAGGCGTCGGCGGTGGCGGCCTGCACCGTGAAGTCGTGGGCCGCGAGCATCGGGACCTTGACCCGGGTGATGCCGCCGCCCAGCCGGCCGGAGTCGACGACGGCACGGAAGGTCTCCAGGTCCAGGCGCGCCCGGCGAGAGGGGCCGTCAGCCTTCGGAGACGTTCGCGGTGAGCAGGCGCAGCAACTGCTTCGCCGTGGCGTCCTGTTCGGGCGTCAGGCCCATGGCGTCCCCGATGGCGACGGGGACGGACCGGGCGCGGTCCCGGAGCCGGGCGCCGTCCCCGGTCAGCCGGATCTCGACGGACCGTTCGTCGTCGGGGCGCCGTTCCCGGGTGACCAGACCGCTCGCCTCCAGGCGTTTCAACAGCGGGGAGAGCGTGCTCGACTCCAGCTGCAGCGCGGCGCCGAGCTCGCGCACGGACACCGAGTCCTGGTCCCAGAGAAGGAGCATCACCAGGTACTGCGGATAGGTCAGCCCCAGTTCGTCCAGGAGCGGACGGTAGCGCGCGGTCACCGCGCGGGAGGCGGCGTACAGCGCGAAGCAGAGCTGGTCGTCGAGGAGCAGCGAGCCCTCGGCCGACTCGGCAGCGGTGCGGTCCACGGGGCGACTCCTGGTTCCGGTGATTCCTGTGATTCCGGTGATTCCTGTGGCGTTCAGCGCCGTTCACCACCTTAGCTTTCCGGTCCCCTCGACCCTGTGGAGCCCAAATACTTCGCATCCGATCATATCGGACACAAATAGATCACCCAAGAATAAGTAGCGCGCGACTTAATCGCGCGCTACTCTTCTTCTCGTGCCGCCACCCCGGCGAAGACCGCCGGCCGCCCTGTGCGCGACACCCGAACCGAGGAGGCCGTCATGACCGACGCCACGCCCGCCCGCCCCGTTCTGGAGCCCGCCGCTCAGGCCTTCGTCGAGGCCACCGCCAACCCGCCCTACCTCTTCGACCTCGCCCCCGCCGAGGGCCGCAAGGCCGTCGACGAGGTCCAGTCCGGCGACATCGCCAAGCCCGCCGTCGACGAGGAATGGATCACCGTCGAAGGCGGCCCCACCGGCACCGTCCGCGCCCGCATCGTCAAGCCCGCCGGCGCCACCGGCACCCTCCCCGTCATCCTCTACATCCACGGCGCGGGCTGGGTCTTCGGCAACGCCCACACCCACGACCGCCTCGTCCGCGAACTCGCGGTCGGCGCGAACGCCGCCGTCGTCTTCCCCGAGTACGACCTCTCCCCCGAGCACCGCTACCCCGTCGCCATCGAGCAGAACTGGGCCGTCGCCCAGTGGGTCGCCGCCCACGGCGCGACCAAGGACCTCGACGCCACCCGGATCGCGGTCGCCGGCGACTCCGTCGGCGGGAACATGAGCGCCGCCCTCACCCTGATGGCCAAGGAACGCGGCGGCCTCCCCCTGCTCCAGCAGGTCCTCTTCTACCCGGTCACCGACGCGAGCTTCGACACCCCCTCCTACCACCAGTTCGCCACCGGCTACTTCCTGCGCCGCGACGGCATGCAGTGGTTCTGGGACCAGTACACGACCGACGAAACGGAGCGCGCCCAGATCACCGCCTCCCCGCTGCGCGCCACCACCGAACAGCTCACCGGCCTGCCCCCGGCCCTCGTCATCACCGGCGAGGCCGACGTCCTGCGCGACGAGGGCGAGGCCTACGCCAACAACCTCCGCGCCGCCGGCGTCCCCGTCACCGCCGTCCGCTTCCAGGGCATCATCCACGACTTCGTCATGCTCAACGCCCTGCGCGAGACCCACGCCGCCCAAGCCGCCATCACCCTCGCCGTCCGCACCCTGCACACGGCCCTGCACACCGGCTGACGGCCGGCCTAGAAGGTCCGGAGACGGTACGACCCGGCCAGGTCACGCACCTCCACGGAGCAGACCACGGCCCGGGTCGTACCCACCCCCAGGTGTTTCTCCAGCAGGGCCAGCACGTCCTCGGACAGCCGGGCCTTGACCCCGTCGGACCGTCCGGGGAACAGCCCCACCCCCACATGCACGAAGGCCGTCCCGTCGCCGTACCGGTCGGCCACACCGGCCTCGGCCGCCTGCCGGAACAGCGTCTTGCACGTACCCGCCGAACCGCTCCCCTCCACCACCGTCGGCTGCAGCTCCGCCGCGAAGACCCGCAGGTCGAAGGAGTCGGCGAGGCCCGGGGAGTAGTCGACGGTGATGTGCGGCATGGCGACCCTGATCCTCTTGGCCGGTCGGATTCCTCGAACGCGACTCGAACGCGTTCCGCGTGGCCGTCACCCTCGGCAGGACCGGTGTGCGGCGAAGATAGTTGTATCAGCCTTCGATCTGCCGGAGATCCGGCGGTGGGGTCCTGACCACCGGGTCGCCCCGCCTCCCTGCCCTTGGGCCGATCGGCCGTTCGTGCGGCGCGCCTCGACCGTGCGGACGGTCATCGCCGGAGGATCGGAGGAGCGGCGGCCCGGTACCACCGCCCCCTCCTCTCTCCCCCACATGTGCGAAGGCCCGGCCATGAACCTCTGCTACGACCCGCTGTTCCGGCTGCACGTGCTCGACGGCGGACCGGGTGTCACTCCGGCGGCAGCGTGACCACCTCGCCGGGCGGCGGCCGGTACGGCGAGGCCGTCTTCCGTCCCGAGCAGGCCGGTGAGGGCGAGCGCATCGACTTCGGCGCCCTTGCCTACGACGACATCACCATGGCGCGGCTGCGGGCTCTCGGGGCCGGCCCGGGGTGGCGCTGCCTCGACGTGGGGGCCGGCACGGGCACGGTCTCCCGTCGGCTGCTGGACGAGGCCGGGGTGACCAGCGTGCTCGCGGTCGACCGTGACGTGCGCTTCCTGACCGAGCGGCCCGAGCAGCCCGGGCTGGACGTGCTGGAGGCCGACATCACCGCCCCGGACGCCGTCCGCGGCCGGTTCCGGCTCGTCCACGCGCGTTTCGTGCTGATGCACCTGCCCGAGCACGAGCGCCTGGTCTCCACACTGGCCGGACTCGTCGCGCCCGGCGGCGTGCTGGTGCTCAGCGACGCGGTCGACCTGACGAGCGACCGGGCGCCCGAAACGCCGTACACGTCGGTGATGCGCGCGATGTGGCAGGGGCTGCGGGCCACGATCGGCACCGATGTCTCCTGGGTGCCGTCGTATCCGCAGCTGCTGCGCGGCGCGGGGCTCGGTTCGGTCGCCGCCGAGATCCATGTGCCGCCGCTGCAGCCGGGCAGTCCCCTCAGCCGCTTCTGGGCCGACACCTGGGAGCGGAGCCGGGCAGCGATGCGCGTCACCGGCCTGGTCGACGACGCGGCCGTCGACGCGGCGGTCCGGTACCTGGCCTCCGAGGAGTGCGCCGCGCTGTCGGCCGGCATGCTCACCGTCTGGGGCCGGAAGGGCGGAGGGGAGACCGGTACGCCGGTCGGCCCGGCGGCGGAACCCTGACCTGCCCCACCCCGTTCAGGGAGTTCAGGTCTGTCGGGACTCCGGGCGTACCAGGCCGGTCTGGTAGGCGATGACGACGAGTTGGGCGCGGTCGCGGGCGCCGAGTTTCGTCAGGGCGCGCTGGATGTGGCTGCGGACGGTCAGGACGCTCAGGACGAGTTCCCCGGCGATCTCGTCGTTGGACTTGCCGCGGGCGGCGAGCGCGGTGACCTCCCGTTCGCGCGGGGTGAGGTCGTCGAGGCGCTCCGGGGGTGCCAGGAGGGTGCCGGGGGCGGGGCCGGCGAGGAAGCGGGTGATGAGCGCCCGGGTGGCGCCCGGGGACAGGAGCGCCTCGCCCGCGGCGACGGTGCGGATGCCGTCGAGGAGGGTGTCCGTGGTGACGTACTTGCCGAGGAAGCCGCTGGCGCCGACGCGCAGCGCCCGGGCGACGTACTCGTCGGTCTCGTACATGGTGAGGACGAGGACGCGGGTGCCGGACAGGCCGGGGTCGGCGCAGATGGCGGCGGTGGCGGCCAGGCCGTCGGTGCCGGGCATGCGGATGTCCATCAGGACGATGTCGGGGTGGTGGGTGCGGGCGAGGTCCACCGCCTCCTGTCCGTCGGCGGCCTCGGCGACCACCTCCAGGTCCGGGCAGGAGTCGATCAGCAGCCGGAAGGTGCCGCGCAGGAGGGCCTGGTCGTCGGCGAGCAGGACGCGGATGCTCACGCGGCGGCCTCCGGCTCTTCCGGTGCGGGTTCTTCCGGTGCGAGAGAGTGCAGCGGGAGGGCGGTGGCGACTTCGAAGCCGCCGCCCGGGCGGGGGCCGGCCCGCAGGTCGCCGCCGACGGAGTGGGCGCGCTCGCGCATGCCCATGAGGCCGTAGCCGCCGTCGGCCGGCACGGTGGCGGCGGTGCCGTCGTTGGTGACCGAGATGAGCAGCCGCGTCCCGGCGTAGGTGAGCCGGACGTCGGCGCCCTGGCCGGCACCGTGCTTGGTCACGTTGGTGAGGGCTTCCTGGATGATCCGGTACGCCGTCAGGTCCACACCCGGTGACAGGGGCCGCGGCTCGCCCTCGGTGCTGAGGGTGACGTCGAGGCCGGCGCCCGCGCAGGTCGAGACCAGTTCGGGCAGCCGGTCCAGGCCCGGGGCGGGCTCCAGGGACTCGGCGTCCGGGTCACCGGACTGGCGCAGCACCCCGACGGTGGCCCGGAGCTCGATCAGGGCGGAGGACGTGGTGGCCGTCAGCCCGTCGAGCAGCGTCAGCGCCTGGTCGGGCCGGGTGGGTACGAGGTGGCGGGCGGTGCCGGCCTGGGCGTTGGCGACGGCCAGGTGGTGGGCGACGACGTCGTGCAGCTCCCGGGCGATCCGCATGCGCTCCTCGGCGACCCGCAGCCGGGCCTCCTCCTCGCGGGTGCGCTCGGCGTACGCGGCGCGGGCCTGCACGGAGTCCAGGTAGTCACGGCGCAGCCGGTCCCGGCTGCCGCCGACCAGGGGCAGCATCAGCCACAGCACCGGGCCGACGGTGCGCAGCAGGAGCATGTCGGTGGTCGGCTGGTCGAACAGCGCGGTGGCCACCACCACGGCCATGGTCGCGGCGCCGTACACACGCGTGGTCCTCGGGTCGGTGCCGGCGGCCAGCCGGTACAGGGCGATCATGAGCGGGGCGAGCAGCAGGGGTGTCAGCAGGTAGCCCAGCCCGACGGTGATCACCATGCAGACGGTGGCCACGACGGCGGCGGTACGGGGATAGGTGCGCGCCCTCAACTGGGCGAGGCAGGAGAGCGTCGCCAGTACCACGGCGGGCCATTCCTCCTGCGGTTGGCTGATGCCGGGGATGGCGATCGAGGCACCTAGGGTCACGCAGCCGAGCAGTCCCAGGACCAGGACCACGTCGGTGGCGGTGTGCCGGCGTCCCGTGTAGCGCTCCAGGCTGGTGGTCATCTGTCTCTCCGGGTGAAGGGCCTGATCCCCATGGTGGACGACGTGCGGCACCCGGCACCGGCGGGCCGCCCGTGGTCTTCGCCACGTGCGGCCCGCCGGACCGGATCCGGCCGGTCAGACTCCGGCCTGGACCGACTCGTCCGGGGTCGGGTCCGGGTCGGTGACGGTGGCGGGGGCCGCGTTCCGGGTGAGGGCCTCGCCCTCGATGTCCACCCGGGGCAGCAGCCGGTCCAGCCACTTCGGCAGCCGCCAGGCACGGTCCCCCAGCAGGGCGAGGACCGCGGGCACGATCGCCATCCGGACGACGAAGGCGTCGAGGAGGACGGCGGTGGCCATGCCGAACCCGATCATCTTGATCATGGACTCGCTCTCGCCGATGAACCCGGCGAAGACCGCGATCATGATGAGTGCGGCGGCCACGACGACCCGGGCACTGTGCCGGAACCCGGCGACCACCGCCTCCTTGGCCGGCGCGCCATGGACGTAGGACTCCCGCATCCGGGAGACGAGGAAGACCTCGTAGTCCATGGCGAGGCCGAAGATGATGCCCACCAGGAAGATCGGCATCAGGCTCATGATCGGCCCGGTCTGCGCGACCCCGAACAGCCCGGCCGCATGGCCCTGCTGGAAGACCAGGACGACCGCGCCCAGCGCCGCGAGGACCGAGAGCAGGAAGCCGAGCGCCGCCTTGAGGGGGACCAGCAGGGACCGGAAGACCACCAGCAGCAGGACGACGGCGAGACCGACGACGGTGACGAGGTAGGGCACCAGGGCCGACTGCACCTTCGCGGCGACGTCGATGTTCAGCGCGGTGGTGCCGGTGACCTCGAAGGAGGCGCCGGCCGCCGACTCGACGGCCGGGCGCTCGTCGCGGATCGTCCGGACGAGGGTCTTGGTCCGGTCGTCGGTCGGGCTGGTGGCGGGCGTGGCGGTGAACACCGCGGTGTCGCCCGCCTTGTTGAAGTGCGCCCGGGTGACCGAGACGACGCCCTTCGTACCGGCGATCCGATCGCTGACCGTGCTTACCGCGGCCTTGGCGTCGGCGGCTCCCCTGGCGTCGACGACGATGGTCAGCGGGCCGTTGAAGCCGGGGCCGAAGCCCTCGGCGAGGTCGTCGTAGGCGCGGCGCTCGGTGGTGGACGTGGACTTGGCCTCGTCCCCGGGCATGCCGAGCTGCAGCTGGGTCATCGGGACGGCGAGGGCGCCGAGGCCCAGGACGGCCAGGAGCAGCACGGGGACCGGGCGGCGCAGCACGAGACGGGCCCAACGGGTGCCGTGGTTGTCGCGGTTGCCGTCCTGGGACGTCGCCCTACCGGACCGGAAGGGGAACCGGCGGCGGCCGCCTTCCCGCCGGCGCGCGGCACCCGCCAGCACGGCGTTCGGCCAGAACCCCAGCAGCGCCGGTACGACCGTCAGCGCGATGACCACGGCGACGACCACCGCCCCCGCGGCGGTCAGGCCCATCTTGGTGAGCATCGGGATGCCGACGACGGACAGGCCGGCCAGGGCGATGACCACGGTCAGGCCTGCGAAGACCACCGCCGAGCCCGCCGTGCCGACCGCGAGCCCGGCCGCCTCCTCGGCAGCCCGGCCGTTGGCGCGCTCCTCCCGGTAGCGGGAGACGACGAACAGGGCGTAGTCGATGCCGACGGCGAGGCCCAGCATCATCGCCAGGGTGCCGGTGCTGCTGGACAGGCCCAGGGCGTCGGACAGCAGGGTGACGGTGAACATGCTGATGCCGACGCCGAGGATCGCGGTCAGCAGCGGCAGTCCGGCGGCCGCGAGCGAACCGAAGGTGGCCAGCAGGACGACGGCCGCGACCGCGATGCCGATGATCTCGGCGACGCCGCCGGGTCCGGCGCCGCTGTCCATGGCGGAGCCGCCGGTCTCGACGGTGAGGCCCGTGTCGCGCGCCTGGTCGACGGCATCGTCCAGTGCGGTGCGGGCGGCGTCGGTGAGCTGGGACGACTTGACCTTGTAGGTGACGGTCGCGTAGGCCGTCGTACCGTCCTTGCTGACCGCGTCCGCCTTGAACGGGTCGGTGACGCCGGCCACCTGGGCGCCGTCGCCCAGGGCGGTCACCGTCTCCTCGATCGCCTTCCGGTGACCGGTGGCGGTGACCCGCTGCCCGTCCGGGGCGACGAAGACGACCCGCGCGGTGGCGCCGTCGGCGGCGGCTCCCGGGAACCGCTCCTGCATCAGGTCGAACGCCTTCTGGGACTCGATGCCCGGCGTCGAGAACTCCTCGTCGGCGGCGCCCGGCGCCTGCAGCGCGCCCAGTCCTACGGCGGCCAGGACGGCCAACCACAACAGGGCGACGTATCCGCGCCGCCGGAAGGCCAGTCGGCCCAGTCGATAGAGAAAAGTAGCCACGTCAGAGAACTCCGCATCCGATCTCGCTTGGTCACCCAGGCTGTCCCGGCGAGGGCCCCCGCGTCGTCGTGCGGCTACTGGCACTGCCGGCTACTGAATCCGCAGGACGGACTACTGAATCCGCAGTAGGCGTGCGGGGCGCCGGATCATGCCCCGGTACGACGGGCGGGCCGTCAGTCCGTCAACCCGAGCGCGCGGAGCACGGCGTCGGCCATGCCCCGCTCACCGCGCTCGTTGGGGTGCACGGGGGCGGCCGGGGCTTTCGGGACCAGGGGTTCGATCCAGCGCACGCCGGGGTCCGCGCAGGCGTCCCGGCCCGTGGAAGGCGTGTAGGTGTCGACGTAGCCGGCCCCGGCGGCCTGCGCCCGTTCGCGCAGCACGGTGTTGAGGCGGCGCTCCTTGGTGCGGAGGTAGGTCACGTCGCCGGGGGCCAGTCCGAGCGCGGTGCAGTCGGTTCCGGCGGCGGGCAGGATCGCGGGGTAGCCGACCACGTAGACCCGGGCCGCGGGCGCCCGGCGCCTGACGTCGTCGAGCACGGCGGAGAGCCGGGCGCCCGCCGTCCTGATCCTGCCCTCGACCTCGTCGGTGCCGTCCGCCGCGTACCGGTCGCGGCACGGCGCGCCGTCGGCCGTGCCGCCCACGATCCGCCGCTCCAGCCGGTAGGCCACGCCGCTCTTGACGCAGGTCGTGATCAGCGAGCCGAAGCCGATGTCGTTCCCGCCGATGCCGAGGGTGACCAGCCGCGTGGACCGGGTCACGGCCGACAGTTGCGCGGGGTTGACGCCGTCGTCCGTCGACTGCGGCCCGGACAGGTCGGCCATCACGGCCCCGCTGCAGCTGACGTCCCGGAATCCGGCGGCCGGCAGCGCGAGCCTGGCGGCGACCAGGGCGGGGTAGTTGCGGTCGGAGCGCTCGCAGCCGGCGGGCCGTCCGTGCCGGCCGGGGATGCCGGGGGCGGCCGTGTAGGAGTCGCCGAGCGCGACGTACGGCCCCTTCGGCGGTGTGGGGGGCGGGGCGGCACCGCCACCACCGCCTCTGCCGACGGTCACGGCGGTGGCGAGCGCGACGCACGAGGCGACCGCCGCGAGCCCGAACCCGGTACGAGTCCTCATCCGATCGTCCTGTTCTCCCGCTGGGGATCGACCGGCGCAGGGCCGGGCCGCGGTGGGCGGCGCGGCGCCGGTCTCCGACACCGCTTCAGGCTCCCCGCGCGCCGCCCGTCCCGTCGTCGTACCGCTGCGGGAGATCGGCGGTCTCATCACGCAGTACGCGCGGCCCTGCCGGCGTACCGCGGTTTCAGCAGCGCCTACCGCGGTTTCAGCAGCGCCTGCTCCGGACCCGGGTGAAGACGGAGGCAGTCGACACCGGCGGCCGGGCTGCGGGCCGGGCCCTGTTCGAACCGGGTTGTGCGCCGACCCGGACGGCATCTGCGCAGAAGCGACACACAGGCTGCACACCGCCCGGCCAAAGGCTCGCTACCGTTCTGGCCGTTCGATCCCACGTGCGAACGAGTTCAGGCCATGGCGGTGGACGCCGTCGGCGCAGTCGAGTCAGGAAGACACGGATGGACTACTGCTCCTCGTGCCGTCGGCACCTCAACGGCGCCTTGGCATGCCCCGGCTGCGGCGCCTACGCGCCGGTCGCCCCGCGCGTGACCGTGGCCCCGGCGACGACCGGTGCGGCGGTCCGGCGGGCCCCGGCCGACACCACGTGGTTCTACGACCCGGACACGTACGCCGAAGAGGCCGCCGAGGACCCGTACGACGGCCCGGGCCCCGTGCCCTCCGCGCCGCTGGGCCGGGCGGCCCGGCGCCGTCAGCGGGCCCGCTGGAAGAAGAACCAGCGGCGGGCCGTGGTGGCCACCGCGGTCGCCCTGGTCGGCGGCGGGCTGACCGTCGCCTCGCTGGACCGGCAGGGCACCGACCGGGCCCAGGCGGCCACGGCCCCGGACAACAGGACCATGGGACTCGCGGACGAGCAGGCCACCGACGCCACCCAGGCGGCGGTGCCGACCGGCCGGCACCGGGCCCCGGACGCCACGACCGCCACCGGTGCGGCGACCGCGAACACCCAGCGGGCGCGGACCACCGGCGCGCGCCATGCCGCACCGACGTCCGGTCAGGACTCCGCCGCGTCGCCGCAGCCCGGGGCGGCCTCCGCCGCCCAGCCGCAGTCCGCCGCGACGGCGTCCACGGACACGGTCGCCGCGACGGCGGCGGCGACGGCCGCGCCCACCGCGAGCGCCACCAC
>NZ_JBHXMA010000099.1:0-11393 GCF_042721035.1 Streptomyces sp. NPDC058464 | reverse complement strand
ACTGGCTGCTCTCCGAAGGGTATGCGCCGGGGAACATCGTCCCGATCGGCCACTCGATCGGCGGGTTCCTCGCCGTCGCTCTGGCGCTTCGTCTCCGCGACAAGAAGCGGCCGCTGCCTGGGGCTGTGGTGTCGATCTCTCCCTGGTGTGATCTCGAGATCGCCAACGAGACGATGGAGACCAATGCCGGGACGGACAAGATCCTCAGCAAGGGGCTGCTGGAGTTCTTCCGGGAGTCCTGGGTGGGTGGTACGGGTATCGGGTTCTCGGATCCGAGGATCAGTCTGAACCGGGCGGATCTTGGTGGTCTGCCGCCGACTCTTGTGTCGTGGGGGACGTACGAGGTCCTGGCGGGGGAGGACGAGGAGTTCGCTGCGCGTGTCAGGGATGCCGGTGTCGATACGGCGACGGTGGTGGTGGAGGGGGGTCAGCATTCGTACATCTATGGTGCCGGGCGTGTTCCGGAGGCGGATGCGGCTATCGCGCAGATCGGCGCGTGGGTCCGGGAGAAGCTGAAGATCTGACCGGCCAGAGGCCCGGTGATGGCGAGATCCGTTCGACGGAAGGCGCAACGAAGTCCTTGCCGTACGACTGTGAGGATGTCTCATGCGGTGTATGGCCCGTAGCGGCGTCCTGGGTGGTCGTGGGCGCTGATATGTCGCGGCGGCTGGTTCCCGATTGAGCTGTGGGAGCCGGTCGCCTCGTCGCTGCCGTAGTTTGAACCGCACTCACTCCCGGAGCGGTCGGCTGGGCCAACGGGTCGGCCAGCGCTTCGAACAGCACCTTGAGGGGCGCTGCGCGGCCTGTGGCGTTGGTCACGTAGGGCTTTCGCGGGCGGTGAGATCAGCGTCATTTCGGCAAGAGCAGTGGTCATCTTTTCCCACACCAGCCGGTCTCCGATCTCGGGGAACAGCCACATGGCCAAGCAGAAGCAGACGCCGAATCGCGAGGGCAGGATCCGCAGGCGGCGTTCGGCACTGCAAGTCTCTGCCGGCATCGCCTCGACAAGCTCGAACGGCACCACCCCGGTCAACTCTCCGAGATGGTCCGGAGCGAAAGATCCTGCAGCCACGGTGACCGTGGTTGAGGCGGTCGTGAGCGCAGACAGGGGTGGGGCAGAACGGGTTCCGTTGCGTATCTGGGCGAGAGGCTCTCCAGGTTGCGGGCGCGTGCCGTTGTGGCCGGGACGATCACGTGGGACGAGAACACGGGCTCGTCATCCGCACACGACTGAGCTCGGGCCGTTCAGGCTGCACTGGCGGCGATGTCGACAGTTGGTCAGCGCGTGACGCTGCCCAGTCGCACGGCCCGCAGAGCGATGTAGAGCTCCGCCGAGGAGGCCGCGTCAGTGGTTCGGCGGCCGGTCAGCTCGGTGATCCTGTTGAGTCGGTACAGGACGGTGTTGCGGTGGCAGTGCAGAAGCTCGGCGGCTCTGGTCGTCGAGCCGCCGGTGGTGAACCAGGTGTCCAACGTGTCGAGCAGGACGGACTGCTCCGCGTCCGGCTGGGCGAGCAGCGGTCCGAGGACCGTATGGGCCACCTCCGAGGCGGCGTCGGGAGACGCGGCTGCGAGCAGCGCGATCGGTGAACTTCCGTACACGTGAGTGTCATGGGTGCCGGGGGGCAGGCACTGGGCCGCCAGTTGGGCCTCTCGCCGGGCGTTCGAGGCGTCCATGGGGGAGGTGAAGGGCCGACTGATGCCCACCCGGGAGAGCGCGATGGCGCCCAGCAGATCCCGCGTCGTCGCGGCTGGGTGCCCGTTCGGCACGGCGAGCAGGCCCAGCAGGGCGCCGGCCTGGTGGGTCCATTCGGAACCGATGCCGAGCGCACGGAGCCGTCCCTCGGCCGAGGGCAGTGGTTCCGAGCCGTCGTTGATCTCGGCGTACACCACCTGGAAGGGCCCGTTGCGGTCGAGGCGAAGGACTCGCACGATCTCCCAGGCGCTGGAGTTGTTCTCGGCGGTGCCGTCGAGCAGCGTCGTGAGCATGATGCTGCGCGCTGCCGCGTCGCGGCGCGCCTGCTCCTCGATGGTGGCGCGGTAGGCCTCCGCCGCGGCGCTGGAGCACTCGTCGATCACCGCCCAGATGTCCGACGCTCTGTGCAGCAGTTGGGTGGCGCTGTCGTCGTCGAGGGCCATCGCCAGCAGCCGGTCCCAGATGAACCGTCCGGCCATACGGTAGGCATGGAGCAGGGCCGCGAGCGGAATGCCCTGTCCCGCCTTGAGCCGGCCTGCCGCCCGCGGGGCGTCCAGATCCGTGGGCGCGCCCCCGCGCAAGGCGGTGAGCAGCGTGCGGAGATTGTCGTGGACGGCAGTGCGCAACTGCTCGTGGCTGAGCTGAGTGCTCTCGGCGTACGAGTGCTCGCCGTCGACGATCTCGGCGGTCAGCTCCTCGGTCAGCGGGTCCACCGAGTCCAGCAGACGGTCGAGCAACTCGGCCATGCACTCGTCGGCGAGCAACGTCGTCATGCGGCCGATGGTAGGCGCCGGGCGCGTTTGTGCACAGGCCCAATTCATACGTTGATATTTCCGGCCCCTGCCCATGGCCCGTAGGGCACGGGCAGGGCGAGCATCCAGGTCAGTGTGTTCCATCGCGGCAATGCGAATGTGGCGTTCGCACAGTCCGCGCACCCATCGGTCAAGGGAGATCGTATGAACACCTACGACTATGTCGTCGTCGGCGCGGGGTCGGCGGGCTGTGTGCTCGCGGCGAGGCTGTCGGAGGACCCTGATACGAGGGTGGCCCTGATCGAGGCGGGAGGGCCCGACACGGCCCAGGAGATCCACATCCCGGCCGCTTTCCCCCAACTGTTCAAGAGCGAACTCGATTGGGACCTCGACTCCGAGCCGGAGCCGGGGCTCCTCGGCCGGCGGACCTACCTGCCCCGGGGCAAGGTCTTCGGCGGCTCCAGCTCGATCAACGCCATGATCTACATGCGCGGCAACCCTGCCGACTACGACGACTGGGCAGCGGGCGGGGCCACGGGCTGGTCGTACGCCGATGTGCTGCCGTACTTCCGGCGGTCCGAGGACAATGAGCGGGGCGAGGACGACTTCCATGGAGAGGGCGGGCCGCTGACGGTCAGCGACAGCCGGTCCGACCATCCGCTCGCCACGGCGTTCGTCCACGCCGCCGAGCAGGCCGGATACAAGCACAACGAGGACTTCAACGGCGAGACGCAGTTCGGCGTCGGGCGCTACCAGCTGACCCAGCGCGGCGGCCTGCGCTGCAGCACGGCCGTCGCCTACCTGCATCCCGCCCTGGAACGGCCGAACCTCACCGTACTGTCCTCCACCCGGGCCCGACGCGTGGTGATCGAGGACGGCCGGGCGACGGGCGTGGAGGTGGACCGGGGCGGTGTGGTCGAGGTGGTCCGTGCCGAGCGTGAAGTGATCCTGTCCGCGGGCGCGTACGAGTCACCCAAGCTCCTGATGCTGTCCGGGATCGGGCCCGCCGCCGCGCTGGCGGCCTTCGGTATCGACGTGGTGCGCGACCTGCCCGTGGGCCAGGGGCTGCAGGACCACTACATGGTGCTGCTGAACTTCCGTACCGACGTGGAGTCCCTGATCACCGCGGCGAGCCCGGAGTACGCCGCCCTGCTGCAGAGCGAGGGGCGCGGGCCGCTGACCTCCAACATCGGCGAGACCGGCGGCTTCTTCCGCAGCCGGGACGACCTCGGCGCCCCCGACCTGCAGTTCAACGCGGCGCCGACGTTGTTCCACCAGGAAGGGCTCGGCCCCGCCACCGAACACGGCCTCTCGTTCGGTCCCTGTCTGCTCGCCCCCACCAGCCGGGGGCAGGTGACGCTGCGATCCCCGCGCCCCGACGCCGCACCCCGAATCGTGCACAACTACCTCACGACGGCCGAGGACCGGGACGCCCTGGTCAGCGGGATCAGGATCGCCCTGCGGATCGCGGCGCAGCCGGCGGTGGCCGACCTCGTCACCGGACCGTACGAGGTGCCGGATTCCGACTCCGAGGCGGACATCCTCGACTGGGTGAGGCGGACCGGGCAGACGGAGTACCACCCGACGTCCACCTGTGCCATCGGCTCGGTGGTCGACCCCGAACTGCGGGTGCTGGACGTGGCCGGCCTGCGGGTCGTCGACGCCTCGGTGTTCCCGACGGTGCCGAGGGGGAACACCAATGCCCCCGTCATCATGGCCGCGGAGAAGGCGGCCGACCTCATCACGGGATTCAAGGGAGTCACCCGATGACCATGACGCCGACAACCGGACCGGCCGCCGGTGAGGTGGCAGAGGTCGACCGGGCGGTCGCCGAGCTGGCCCGAGGCGAGGCCGCTTGGGCCGCGTGCGGTCTGGCGAAGCGAAGGGAACTGCTGGAGCGGGTGCACGCCGCCACTGCCCAGCAAGCGGAAGCCTGGGTACGCGCGGCCGTCGCGTACAAGCAGCTGCCGGAGGGCAGCCCGCTGATCGGCGAGGAGTGGGTCTCCGGCCCGTACCCGGTGCTGACCGGTACGGCCGCGCTCGCGGCGAGCGTACGTGCCCTGGAGGAGGGCGGCAGCCCCGTGGACGCCTTCTCCACCGTCCCGGCCCCCGGTGGGCGCGTCGCGGTCCGTGTCCTGCCGCACAGCGTCTGGGACAGGCTCCTGCTGAGCGGCTTCAGTGCCGAGGTATGGATGCCGCCCGGCGTCACCGCGCAGACGGTACGGAGCCGGGCGGGCCTTGCCCTGCGACAGCCGGCCGACACCGCTGGCGTCGGCGTGGTCCTCGGCGCGGGGAACGTCACCTCGATTCCGGTCCTGGACGTGCTGTACGAGCTGTACGCGCACAACCGGGTCGTGGTCCTGAAGCTCAACCCGGTCACCGACGGGCTCCTCGACGTCTTCAACCGGGTGCTCGCCCCGCTGATCGACGTCGGCGCGGTCCGCATCGTGACCGGCGGCGCCGAAGTCGGCAACTACCTCGTGCACCACCCGGGCGTCAGCCATGTCCACATGACCGGCAGCGCCCTGACCCATGACGCGATCGTCTTCGGCACGGGTCCCGAGGGTGCCGCCCGCAAGAAGGCGGGCACGCCAGTGCTCCAGAAGCCGGTCACCAGCGAACTGGGCGGCGTTTCGCCGACGATCGTGATACCGGGTGACTGGTCCGAGGCCGATCTGCGCTTCCAGGCCGAGCACGTCGCCACCCACAGGCTGCACAACGGCGGCTACAACTGCGTGGCGGCCCAGGTGGTCGTCGTCAGCTCCGACTGGACGCAGAAGGACCGGTTCCTGGCGCATCTGCGAACCGCGCTGGCCAAAGCGCCGGCGCGTCCCGCCTACTACCCGGGAAGCGATGCTCGGGTCGCGCAGGCCCTCGCGTCGTACCCGAGCGCGGAGCGTATCGCAGGGAGGGTGTTGATCGAAGGCCTCGACCCGGGGGAGCCGGGACCGGCACTGACCACCGAGTACTTCGCCCCCGTCCTGGCCGTTCTCGAACTGCCGGGAAACGCCGGAGAGTTCCTGGACGAGGCAGTCTGCACAGCGAACGAGAAGTTCGCCGGAACGCTCGGTGTGAACCTCATCGCGCACCCCCGCACCATCTCCGCACTGGGCCCGGCTCTCGACGAGGCGATTGCCGAACTGCGCTACGGAACGGTCGCGTTGAACGCGTGGACGGGCGTCGGCTACCTGACCGCGACGGCCAGCTGGGGTGCCTTCCCCGGCCACACCCTCGATGACGTACAGAGCGGGATCGGCGTCGTGCACAACGCCGTACTCCTGGACGGGCCGGAACGCACCGTCGTACGGGGCCCCTTCCGTCCTGCCCCCCGATCGGTCCTCCACGGGGAGCTCTCGATGTCCCCCAAGCCTCCGTGGTTCGTCACCAACCGCACCGCCGTCACCACAGGACGTCTGCTCACTCGGTTCTCTGCCTCGCCCCGCTGGTCCGCGCTGCCCAGGATCTTCGCCTCCGCACTGCGCGGGTGACCACCGACCCATCTCGGACCGACTCGGGAGACGACCACGGTCGACCTGGCCGTCCTGCCGGAACAACACCGCACGCGAGCTGCCGGATCGCGATGCCGTGGTGCAGGGCGGCACAGGCTGTCGTACGCAAAGGTCGACACCGAGGCGAACCGGGTCGCGGCGACGCTCACGGTCCACGGAACGTCCTGCTCGCCGGCCGAGAGGTCACGTATCGCCTCCAGGACTGCGGCGCGAAGGCACACTTCTGCTTCGAGGGCAGTGTGGTTGCTTGCCGGAGTGGTGCGGCGACTGGCGGGGCGTTTGCGGGCGGCCGCAAAAGCCGGCCGCAATGACGCCTTACCCCAAAGCGCGATGAATTCCTGCAGGCTGGCGGCGTCCTGGTGCTGCGGCCAGGACCGACTGGCGGCGATGGGCGAGTGGACCGCCGCTGAAGGGTCGAAAGAGGCCCAGGCGTGCTGCATCCCGCACCCGGAGGCCATGGTGATGCTGGTCGGCGGGTCATTTCGCAGGGCGTGAAGACTCTGCCTCACGAACGCCTGTCAGGTTCAGGATCCGAGAAACTCAAGTGCTGTTGCCGTGAATTCATCGTGGTACTGGAAGACTCCCCCGTGCCCGGCGTCCGGGTAGAGGGGGACGAGTTCGCTCCGGGGCAGGCGCGCGGCCAGGTCGACCGTGTTCGGGCTGGGCACCATCCGGTCGTTGTCACCGTTTGCCAGGAGGACCGGCTGAAGGATCTTCGACAGATCTGACGGTGCCTGGCGACCCCATCGTTTGACGGCCTTCAACTGGGCGCGGACCGCAGGCAGTGAGATCTCCTTGTCGCGGTCATGCGTCCGCTCCTTGAGACGTTTCAGGAAGGCTCGTCCGGCCCGCCGGCCGGCAGGGCTGTTCCCTCACATCTTGACGACGACCTTGCCGGCCTTCGCGCGCCCCGTTCCGGCGTACTCAAGCGCTTCCCGAACCGACTCGAACGGGAACACGGTGTCGACGACGGGCCGGATCTTGCCGGCCTCGATGAGTGGGGTGAGCTCGCGGAGCTGGTCCCCGCTGGCCCTCATGAACAGGAACGAGTACGACACATTGCGGCGCCGGGCGAGTCTGCGAATCCGGAAACTCAACGCGGACATCACCAGTCGGATGATCGGATTCGCTCCCAGTTCCCTGCCCGTGTCGGCATCGGGAGGGCCCGCGACGCTGATGACTTGACCGCCGGGCCGGAGCACGTCCAGGGACTTCTTGAGTGTCTCGCCGCCGAGCGAGTCGAGGACGACGTCGTAATCGGCCAGCATGGTCTCGAACGTCTGCTTCTTGTAGTCGATGACAACGTCCGCTCCCAGGCGCTTCACCAGACCGACGTTGGCCGTGCTCGTCGTGGTCGCCACGTGCGCACCCAGTTGCTTCGCCAGCTGGATGGCGACGGTGCCCAGGCCACCGGCGCCGGCGTGGACGAGGACTTTCTGACCTGGCTGAACACGCGCCCGCTCGACCAGCACCTGCCACGCGGTCAGGGCGACCAAGGGAAGCGACGCAGCCTCTTCCATGGTCAGCGTGACAGGCTTGATCGCCAGGTCGTCCTGGTGCACCGCGATGAGCTCGGCGAACGTGCCGATCCGGTCCTTGTCGGGCCGCGCGAAGACCTCGTCGCCCACGGCGAACCGTGTGACGGCCGAGCCTACTTCGACCACTACTCCGGCCAGGTCGTTGCCCAGGACGAAGGGGACCCGGTACGGCAGGATCGCCTTCATCTTTCCGTCCCGGATCATGCGGTCGAGCGGGTTGACGCTCGCGGCCTGGATCCGGACCAGCACGTCATCCGTGCCCACGTCCGGGTCCCGCACCTCGCCGACACGCACGCCGGCCTTGTCGCCGTAGCGCTCTACGGTGAAGGCCCTCATCGTCGTCTCCGTATCTCGTCCGCAAGCGGACGGGGTGGTGTGCAGGGTGTGGTGCGCGACCTTGGCCCCGGTCGGTTGGACCTTCCGGTGTCATGTCGCGAGTCGTGGAGGCCGCCGCCGGCTCGTGCGACGGGTGAGAGGCGGAGCCCATTAGAGATTATGATCGTAATGCTATGCGTGGAGGTGAGGGATCGCAAGCGGGTCCTTCGGTGCTGGGGTTGCCGTGGTGTGCCACCCAGGCGCGGGTGGGCGACCCGCCGGGCGGGCATGCGTGTTCGTCGGGCGCGTCAGGCCAAGGTCCCGGCTTGCTCTCGCTCGATGCCCAGCAGAGCGAAGGCGTTGTGGATGCCCTGTTCGAGCAGTTCGTCGGCGAGCCGTTTGTCGGCGAGGGCTCGGGAGAGTTGTAGCGTCCCGGCCATCATGGCGTAGACGCTGAGTGCCCTGGTGCGGACTGAGAGTGGATCGTCGAGTGCCAGGCGTGCGGCCATGCCGTCGACGACCATCAAAACGCCTTCGGTGTAGGCCTGTTTGGTCGAGTCTGCGCAGCGGCGGATCTCGTCGAGCAGGGCGGCGGAGGGGCAGCCGTCGTCGGCGCTGTCGCGATGCTGGGCGGACAGATACCACCGCACGATCTGCTCAAGTCCTGCGCGACCTGGTGCCGCGTGCGCGACGACGCTTGCGTTCTGTGCCCGCAACTGGTCGGCGACCGCGGTGGCCACGAGGTCGTCCTTCGAGGTGAAGTGGGTGTAGAAGGCGCCATTGGTCAGCCCTGCGTCCTTCATGAGGGCCGAGATGCCCGAGCCGTCGATGCCGTCCCGCTTGAACCGGCGTCCGGCCGCCTCGATGATCCGCTGCCTGGTTGCCTGCTTGTGCTCTTTCCCGTACCGCACCGTGCGCTCCTTCGCTCGTTGGAGAGGTCGCTTGCTCCGGGCGGACTCTCTCGTCATATTGTATTGCGAACGTAATTCAATGATCTAGGGTGCCTGCGGATGCCGGCGGGGCGCCACGCTGGACGGCTCTTCAGGCCTGCAGGGCTTGCCGGTTCGGGGTGTCGGCGGTGTCTTGTGGCGCTTGGCCGACCTCGGATCCCGCTTGCGTCCACGCGCTCTTCCTTGATAATATTACGATCATAATTCAAATGCTCGCTCCGAAGGTGCCCGCCTCGCGCTTGTCGAGGCGGCTTCCGGGGTGGTCGGTACGAGTCGGAAGCGGGGGCGTCACCGTCACGGTGCCTGATCCGCCTCAAGTGATCTTGATTCAACCGGTGACGTGTACGTCAGCAGCGTGGTCGAGCAGGTGATTGATCCACCCGTGCCGGTCCACTACCTGATCGGCAACGTCCGCTCGGCCCACCCGGCACTCCGCCTCGCGGACCCCAGGACCATCTTCGTTGTGCCGCGCCAGCCAACCCCTGAGGTGTCCCGCACACCCGTCAACAGGAGAAGGACATGATGAGTACGTATCTGGCAGACAAGGCCGAGGACCTCACTGTCGACGGTCCCTCCGCACGGTTCACCTATCGGCGGATGGGCCCGCAGGGCGGCGTACCGCTGGTCCTGCTGAACCGCTTTCGTGGCACCATCGACTGGTGGGACCCGGAGTTCCTGGACTACCTGGCCGCCGACCGTGACGTGATCGTGTTCGACAACGTCGGTGTGGGCTACACCGACGGTGAGCCGCGCGACTCCCTCGAAGGGTTCGCCCAGGGAGCCATCGAGTTCATCGAGGCGCTCGGTCTCGTGCAGGCCGACCTGCTCGGCTGGTCCCTGGGAGGCATCGTGGCCCAGCGTGTGGCGGTGCGGCGCCCCGAGCTGGTACGCAGGCTCGTCGTGGCGGGCAGCGGCCCGGCCGGCTGGGTGCCGGACGCTCCTCCCTTCAGTGAGAAGGTCCTGGGCATCATGGCCAAGCCCGATGCCGACCTGGAGGACATGCTGTACCTGTTCTACCCCGAGACGCAGGCGGCCCGCTCCTCCGGGCGCGAGCACTTCGACCACGTCTCGACCCGGCTCGCCAGCGGTGGCCCCGCGGTCTCCGAGACGGCGGCTCAGGGCATGCTCACCGCGGCGGCCACTCTCCTGGCGGCCCCTTTTGACGAGGTGGTGGCGGAACTTGAGGCCATCAAGCATCCCGTCCTCTACGCCAACGGCCTCAACGATGTGATGATCCCCGCCCACAACTCCTACGTCGCGGTTCAGCATCTCGACAACGCCACCCTCGTGCTCTACACCGGCGCCGGCCACGCCTTCCTCTTCCAGTACGCCAAGGCCTTCACCAAGCAGATCGCCGACTTCCTCGCCGCCTGACCCCCTCGACCCCACGGCCGCCCGTAGTTGTCAGGGCGGCGGTGGCCTACGCCTGGTCCTGTCCACGAGAACGAGTTCTGGCTCACTTTCGGAAAGCGAGCCAGAACCGACACTGGTGAACAGGGCCATGCGCAATTGTCGAACGTCACCACCATGAGCCGACCGCAGTCGGTGTGTCCCGGAGGCGTGACCTCGCGGGGGACCGGCCATGTCCGACCTGGCGCGCCGGAGGACTGCGTTTTGCGGCGAGAGGGTTCCTGGTTGGCACGGGAAGCTGCGGTCTCGCGGTCTTGGTCTGCACACTCGGTCTGTGCCTGATCGGCCGGTAGCTGGTCCGGATCGATTCCCTCTACGTCCAGCCGGACAATCAGTTCGGTCGAAGGTCGTACGGTGAAAGGGGCAGAATTGGACGAACCTGCCCTGGGAGAGTGGCCCTGGTGTCCAGCCTGCTGATGGTGTTGTTCTCCCAGGTCGCGTGGAGAGCGTGGAGCAATGGTGCTGCCACCTGGGAGAGCTTCGGCTACGAGGAACCCTCTTTCAGGGTCTGCGGCCTCGCGGCACTTCTGCCCGCTCTCATCTGCGGGGTCGAGTCTTTGACCTCGGTCACCTCCCCGGTGCGCGGTGTCCTGAGGTCCGTACGGTTCGTCCTCGGATTCGTATTCGGACTTCCGCGGCCGGTCTCCGTGTTCGTTGTGGCTCCCAACTACGGGGAACCGACTCTGCTGTAGAGCGCCATCGGGTTCGTCTTCATCGCGACGGTGGCTCGGCGGCTGCGCGACGCAATGTCTCTCGGCGGATCGGTGGCATGCCCCCTGCTGTGGGCTTCCTGGTGCGCGAGGGCGTCTCGGGGCTGAGCTGGTACGGTGCCGGCCAAGCCCTGGTGAGTGCCGCGTTCGGCGACGGCACAAGGCCCGCGCAGGGCAGACCCTCGCTGGTTTGTCGCGCGCTGCTCATGCTTCCCGGCGTCATGGAGTGCATCCATGAGCGACCGCTGCGTGTCCTCTACCGTCGAAGCGCCTGACAGATTCGGCAGCGACCTGCTTGATCGCCTTACCCATGGTAGGGACGGAGTCAAGCGGCTGGTTTATGCCTGTGGGCGCCCCGGGGCCTGAGGGGTACTGCAGAGCCCTTGGGCCCGGTCGAGCTGTGACGCGGGACGAACTGGCTTGTCGGCGACGGCTGAAAAGTGGACCAGTAGCGACGCTTGAAAGTTGACCCCCTCCAAGGGGTCTGGCTCGTTGAGCCAGGCCGGGAGGAGTGGT
>NZ_JBHXMA010000098.1:0-12060 GCF_042721035.1 Streptomyces sp. NPDC058464 | reverse complement strand
CGACAACCACGACCGCTGCCACACCGCGAAATCCGCATACTGCACCGGCAACCCAGGCAACGGATCCGCCCCACCGGCCCGGAACGCCCCGTACAGCGCCAGCAGATCCCGTCGCAGTACGCGATCGGACCATTCGTCGGAGACCACGTGGTGCATGGTGAGCGCGAGGACGTGTCCGGCCGCGCCCAGTCGGATCAGGCAGGCGCGGACCAGCGGCCCGGCGCCCAGGTCGAACGGCGACGTCGTCTCCGCCGCCAGCAGCGCCGGCGCTTCCTGGAGCGGGTCGGGCAGGGACGACAGGTCCACCACCGGCAGCGCGAACGGGCCGGGCGGGTCGATCACCTGCCAGGCCGTTCCCTCGGCGTCGGCAACCAGCCGGGTACGCAGCACCTCGTGCCGCGCCACCAGTCCGCTGAGCGCGGCCGTCAGCGCGGCCACGTCCACGTCCCGTCCGAGGTGTTCGAGGAACGGGACGACGTATTCCGCCGACCCCGGCTGGAGCTGGTCCAGGAACCACAGGCGCTGCTGGGCGAACGAGAGTGGCAGCGGCCGGTCCCGCGGCACCGGTGTCATCGGCGGGGCCACCGGTCCGCGCGCGGTGCCCTCCACGACCTCGGCCAGTCCACGCACCGTCGGATGGTCGAACAGGGCCACCAGGGGCACCTCGGTCCCGAACACCTCCCGGATCCGTGAGATCACCTGAGTCGCCAGCAGCGAGTGCCCGCCCAGCTCGAAGAAGTCGTCGGCCGCTCCGACACGGTCGGTGCCCAGCACCCGCGCCCAGATCCCGGCCAGCAGTTCCTCGGCCGGGGTCGCGGGGGTGACGAACCCGTCCTCCGGTCGGGGGCGGGCGACGTCGTGCGCCTCCAGTGCGGCACGGTCGACCTTCCCGGCCGGGGTGCGTGGCAGGACGGCCAGTTCCACGAATGCCGACGGCACCATGAACTCCGGCAGCCGCTGTCCGGCGAAGCCGCGCAGGGCGCCCGGGGCGGGGATGCCGTCGGCGGGGTCGGCGGCCACGAGGAACGCGGCCAGCCGGGCGGCCGGGCCCTCCCCGGCGACGACGACCGCCGCGGCCCGGATCCCCGGGTGGGCGGCCAGGACCGCCTCCACCTCCCCCGGCTCGATGCGGTAGCCGCGCACCTTGACCTGTTCGTCGGACCGGCTCAGGAACTCCAGCTGCCCGTCGGCGTTCCATCGCACCCGGTCGCCGGTCCGGTACATGCGCGACCCGTGCGGGGCGGACGGGTCGGCGACGAACCGTGCCGCCGTGAGCGCCGGCCGGCCGCCGTAGCCGCGGGCCAGCTGGACCCCGCTGACGTAAAGCTCTCCGACCACGCCGACCGGTACCGGGTTCAGGTGTCGGTCCAGTACGTAGGCACGGGTGTTGGCGATCGGGCGGCCGATGGACAGCGCTCCGTCGGTCTGGCCGGCGGCCGGGTCGTGGGTGGCGGAGGTCGCGTCGACGGTGGCCTCGGTGGGCCCGTACACGTTGTGCAACGGGACCCGGAGCCGTCGGTGCAGCGCCGTGGCGACGTCGCCGGTGAGCTGCTCACCGCCGCAGACCACCTGCCGCAGCGCCGTGCACCGTGCGAGGGCGGGCAGCCCGGTGAGCACGGTCAGTACGGCGGGGACGGTGCCCAGCAGGGTCACCTGCCGGTCGGCCATCGTCTCGGCCAGTCCGGCGATGTCGGTCGCGGGTCCGGACGCGGGGACGACCACCAGTGTGCCGCCCGCGGCCAGGCCCGGGTACAGCTCGATCCCGAAGGCGTCGGTGCTCGGTGAGGAGTACATGAGGACCCGGTCGCGGGCGGTGATGGAGTACCGGTCGTTGAAGCCGCGCACGTAGTTCGCCAGGGCATCGTGCGCGATCATGACGCCCTTCGGCGTTCCCGTCGAACCGGACGTGTAGATGACGTACGCGAGCCTCCCCGCCGCCGTAACGGGGGGTTCCGTCGGCTCCGCGGTCGGCTGCCACCGGGCGTCCGGGTCGTCGAGCAGCACCGTCGTACGACCGTCGGTGGCGCCGTCGGGGAGTGCGGCCGTCATCTCCCGGCCGCCGACCAGGACGGTGGTCCCGCTGTCGGCGAGCATGAACGCGATCCGCTCGGCCGGGTACTCGGGGTCCAGCGGCAGGAAGGCGCCGCCCGCCTGCCAGATCGCGAGCACCGCGATGGTGAGGTCGATCCCGCGGGACAGTCCCAGCCCGACGACGGACTCCGGGCCGACTCCGGCCGCGCGCAGCCGGTGGGCGAGCCGGGCGGCCCGCGCCAGCAGGGCGCCGTACGACAGGGACCGCGGGCCGCAGACCACGGCGATCGCGTCGGGGGTGGCCACGGCGTGGGCCGCGATCAGCTCGGGTACCTGGAGCGGGTCCGGCCAGGTGACGGCCGTGTCGTTCCAGGTGTGCAGCAGCGTCGTGCGCTCGTCGGCGGGCAGGACGGACAGGGCGGACAGCGGCCGGGCGGCGTCGGTGGCGGCCGTGGCCAGCAGGGTGGTCAGGTGGCCGGCCAGCCGCTCGATCGTGGCCGCGTCGAACAGGGCGGTGCTGTACTGGATGACTCCGGCCAGGCCCCCCTCGCCGGAGTCGCTGAGGGTGAGATCGAGGTCGGCGAGGGTGAGGGGGCGGGCGAGCATGTCCCGGGCGCGGTCGTCCGTGGCGCCGGGCTCCGGTTGCGCGCCGTCGCCGTCACCGCCGTCACCGCCGTTGCCGCCGTTGCCGCCGTCACCATCGTCTGCTCCGACGTAGCTGAAGAAGACCTGGAAAAGGAGGGTGCGGGAACGGTCGCGGTCGGTGACCAGGGCGTCCACCAACTGCTCGAACGGCAGGTCCTGGTGCGCGTAGGCGCCGAGCGCCGTCTGCCGGACCCGGCCGACCAGGTCGGCGAAGGACGGGTCTCCTGACAGGTCGGTGCGCAGCACCAGGGTGTTGACGAAGAACCCGATGAGGTCCTCGGTCTCCGCACGGTTGCGGCCCGCGACGGGGGTGCCCACCACGATGTCGTCGGTGCCGCAGTACCGGCTGAGCAGCAGGTCGAACCCGGCCAGCAGGGTCATGAACATCGTCGCGCCGTTGTCGCGGGCGACCTCCCGCAGCCGGGCGGCGGTGGCTGCGGGCACGGTGAACTCCACCGCTGCGCCGGCGGTGGACAACACCGGCGGGCGGGGACGGTCGGTGGGCAGTTCCAGCGCCGGTACGTCGGCCAGCTGGTCCCGCCAGTAGGCGAGTTGGCCGTCCAGAACGTCACCGGCCAGCCAGGACCGCTGCCAGGCCGCGAAATCGGCGTACTGCACGGTCAGCGGCGGCAGAGGATCCGGGTGCTCTGCCCGCAACGCCGTGTAGAGGGCGGACAGTTCGCGCCGGAGCACCCGTGCCGACCACTCGTCGAAGACCACGTGATGCAGCGACAGCACCAGCACATACCCGGCCCCGCCCAGGCGGAACAGGCAGGCACGGACCAGCGGTCCCGCCGCCAGGTCGAACGGGGTGGACGCCTCCACCGCCAGCAGCTCCCGGGCCCGGGCCACCGGGTCGGCCGTGTCCGACACGTCCACCACGGGCAGCGGCACCGGCCGCGGCGGGTCGATCACCTG
Organism: Streptomyces sp. NPDC058464; assembly: GCF_042721035.1. NCBI lineage: Bacteria > Bacillati > Actinomycetota > Actinomycetes > Kitasatosporales > Streptomycetaceae > Streptomyces > Streptomyces sp. NPDC058464. The sequence goes on along the minus strand of NZ_JBHXMA010000098.1, from coordinate 8,466 downwards.
GTAGGCCACCCCGTCGGAGCCCGCCACCAGCCGGGTCCGCAGCACCTCGTGCCGCGCCACCACCGCGTCCAGGGCAGCACCCAGGACGGCCACGTCCAGGTTCCGGCCGAGTTCCACCGGCAGCAGCAGGTTGTACTCCGTCGATTCCGGTTCCAACTGGTGGAGGAACCAGAGCCGCTGCTGGGCGAAGGAGAGCGGCAACCGCCGGTCGCGGGACACCGCGGTCACCGCAGGCACCGCCGACCCGCGGGCGGTGCCCTCGATCACCTCGGCGAGCCCCCGGACCGTCGGATGGTCGAACAGCGCGGCGAGGGGCACCTCGGCCCCGAACACCGACCGGATCCGCGACATCACCTGAGTCGCCAGCAGCGAGTGCCCGCCCAACTCGAAGAAGTCGTCGTCGGCGCCCACCCGTTGCACCGTGAGGAGTTCCGCCCAGATTCCCGCCAGGACTTCCTGGACGGGGGTCGAGGGCACCACGAACCCGTCGAGTTCGGTACGGCCGGGGTCGGGGTCGGGGAGGGCGGCCCGGTCGAGCTTCCCGCCCGGCGTCAACGGCAACGCCGACAACTCGGTGAACGAAGCCGGAACCATGAACGCGGGCAGCCTGGCCCCCAGATACGCACGCAACTCACCCACACCGGGAACGCCCTCGGCCGGATCGGCAGGAACGAGATACGCCACCAGCCGAGCCCGCGCCTCCTCCCCGGCCACCGTCACCACCGCCGCACCAACACCCGGATGAACAGCCAGCACCGCCTCGACCTCCGCCGGCTCGATGCGATAACCACGCACCTTGACCTGCTCATCCACCCGCCCCACGAACTCCAGCCGCCCCCCGGCACCCCACCGCACCCGATCCCCGGTCCGATACACCCGCGAACCATCACCCGCGAACGGATCAGCGATAAACCGCTCCCCCGTCAGCGCCGCACGACCGACATACCCACGCGCCACACCCACGCCGCCCACGAGCAGCTCACCGGCCACACCCGCCGGCACGAGATTCAGCGCACCGTCCACCACGTAGAGGCGGGCGCCCGGAACCGGCCCTCCGATCGACGGAACCTCACCGTCGCCGTCCACCAGCCCGATACTCGCCACCACCGTCGCCTCGGTCGGCCCGTAAGCGTTCAGCAACCGCCGCCCGTCCGCCCGCCACACCGACGCCAACGCCGCATCCACCCGCTCGGCACCCGACACCAAGGTCTTCACCCCGGCCAGATCGGCCGGCCGCAGTGTCCGCAGCAACGACGGCACCATGAACGCCAGTTCCACCCCGGCCGCACGAACCAACCCACCGGGCTCGGTCCGCTCCCCGGACGACGCCACGACCAGCGTGCCACCACCCGCCAAGGTCATGACCAGCTCCCACACTGCCGCGTCGAAGCTGAACGGCGCCAACAACAAGCCCCGGGGCTCCTCGCCCAGCAACGGCCACAGACCGACCGCCAGACTCGCCAATCCCCTGTGCCCGACCTGGACCCCCTTCGGCACGCCCGTCGTCCCCGACGTGTAGATCACATACGCCAGTTGATCCGGCTCCACCGCCGTCGGCTCCGGCACGTCCAGATCGGTCCATGTGGCCGGGTTGTCCAGCCATACGACCGTGTCCACCGCGGAATCCACCAACCCCGCAGCCACCGAACGATGCCCCACCACCACCCGCGCACCGCTGTCGGCCAGCATCAACGCCAACCGCTCCGACGGGTACTCCGGATCCAACGGCACGAACGCCGCCCCGGCGCGCCAGGCCGCCAGGACCGCCACCACCAGGTCGGTCCCGCGCTCCAGACACAGGCCCACCACCGACTCCGGCCCCGCGCCCGCTGATCGCAGCGCCCCGGCCAGTCGGCCGGCCCGCTCCCACAGGCCCGCGTACGTCATCCGACGCGCTCCGCACTCCACGGCCACGGCGTCCGGACGCCGCCGCACCTGCTCGGCGACCAGACCGTGCACCGTACCCGCACCCGCACCCGCGGCACCGGTCCCCCAGGCGAGCAGCTCGGTGCGTTCCGCCGCCGTGACCATCGGCAGGTCGCCGACGGTGCCTTCGTCGTCGGCCACGACGCCCGTCAGCACCGCTGCCAGCTGGGCCGCCAGCCGATCGATCGTCGCGGGGGTGAACCGGGCACGGTCGTAGCTGAAGCCGACCTGAAGGTCCGGTGCCGTACCCGCGATGACGACCAAGGGGTAGTTGAGCCGCTGGTGGCCGTGCGCGATGTCGCCGAATCGCAGGTCGTCCGGTTCCGGTCCGCCCTGGTCCCTGCCTTCGCCGCCCTCGGTGTCCTCGGTGGCCTCGGTGTCCTGTCCTCCCGGGAGCGGGTAGTTCTCGAACACGAACACGACCTCGAACAGGGGGTGTCCGGCGGGGACTTCGCTGAACGCCTGGATGTCGGTCAGCGGGGTGTGTTCGTAGCGGCGGCCGCGTGCCTGCTCGGCCTGGATCGCGGCCAGCCACTCCGGAACCGGCAGGCCCGCGTCGACGGTGATGCGGGCCGGGGTGGTGTTCATCAGGAGCCCGACCATGGCCTCGATGCCGTCGAGCTGACCGCTGCGCCCGGAGGAGGAGACGCCGAACACGACGTCGTCGGTGCCCGCGTAGCGGGCGGTGAGAACCGCCCACGCCCCCTGGACGAGCGTATTGACCGTCAGCCGGTGCCGGCGCGCGAACTCCGCCGCCCCGGCGGCGACGTCCGCGGGCAGCGGGGCCCAGGCCAGGTCCCGGCCGGTTCGGCCCGTCGGGTGTTCGATTCCCAACGACGTGGGTGCCGTGAACCCGGCGAGTTGCTCCCGCCAGTACCGTTCGGCCTCGTCCTGGCCCTGCTCGGCCAGCCAGGCTACGAAGTCGCGGAACGGGCGTCGGTCGGGCAACGCGGGCCGCCGTCCCGCCGCCGATTCGCCGTAGGTCCGGAAGACCTCGCCGAGTACGACGGGGGCGCTCCAGCCGTCGAGCACTAGGTGGTGGTAGCTCCAGATCAGTTGGTGCCGTCGCTGCCCCAGGCGTACCAGCGCGAGACGTACCAGTGTCCGCGCCCCGAAGTCGGCACCCGCCGACTCGTCAGCGGCCAGGTACGCGTCGATCGCCTGCTGTTGGGCGTCCTCTTCCAGGCCCGACACGTCCACCGTCTGCCAGGGCAACGGCACCGATCGCGACACCACCGCCATCGGCACCGGAACCTGCTCCCACATCACCCCGGTACGCAGCACCTCGTGCCGTGCGAACACCGTCTCCCAGGCCTGCCGCAGCGCATCGACATCCAGGTAGCCGCGCAGGGGGAGGCTCATCCGCACCCAGTACATGCCCGTTCCGGGGGCGAGCCGGGAGTGGAACAGCATGCCCTGCTGCAGCCCCGTGAGCGGGTAGATGTCCTCGATCCCCGAGCCGATCCGGTCCTCGATGCGGTCGAGGGAGGACTGGTCGAGGGCGGCCAGCGGGAAGTCCGACGGGGTGTGGCCGCCGGTCTCCGGTCGGCAGCAGTGGTCGATCAGTTCACCGAGGACCTCGGTGTACCGGTGAGCCAGCGCGGAGATCGTCGCCTCGTCGTGCACCCCGCCGTCGTAGTTCCAGCCCAGGATCAGGCGGCCGTCGACGACCTGGCCACTGATGCCGATCAGGTAGGGCGAGCCGGTCTGTTCCGACTGTTCCCGGCCGAGGCGTCCGACCGGTCGCAGGGGTGGTACGCCGGTGCCGTCCGCCCGGTCCGGCCTGTCGGCGGTGGTGAGCCTGCCGGCGGTGGTGGGCCTGCCGGCGGTGGTGGGCCTGCCGGGGGCGGCCTGGCCGAGGTAGTTGAAGCTGATCTCCGCGGTGGCCGGGGGCCGCCAGTCCGCGAGGTGGCGCAACAGGCCGTACCCCATGCCGTGACGGGGCACCCGCCGCAGCGTCTCCTTGGTGTCCGCCAGCACCGCACCCGGCGCGGTCCCGCTGGGCAGCGCGACCGGGTACAGACACGTGAACCAGCCCACGGTCCGGGACAGATCGATCCCCGGACCCTCCTCGTGCCGGCCATGACTCTCCACGTCCACGACCGCCGGGCCACCGTCACCGAACCACCCGCCGAGCACCATCCCCAACCCCGCCAACAGCACCTCGTCGACCCGCAGCCGGGACACCGAAGGCACCCGCGACAACAGCAGCGACGTCGACGTGTCGTCCAAGGCCGTCCGTACCTCGCGGCGGGCCGCCGCCGCGTCGCCGCCGGACCGGTCACGGGGCATCGGCCGGATCCGGGCGGTGACGCGCTCCCAGTACGGCGCCTCGGCGGTGACCTCGTCCGAGGCCGCCAGTTCGGCCAGATGCGACGTCCACGCGGCGAACGACGTCGTCTTCGAGGGCAGTTCCACGGGTTCCCGTGCCGCCGACCGCTCGTACGCCGTCCCCAGATCGCTCACCAGGATGGCCCAGGACACGGTGTCCACCACCAGGTGGTGTGCCACGACCAGCACCAACGACCGCTCGCCCCGGTCGAAGAGCACGACCCGGACCAGCGGGCCCGCCGTCAAGTCCAGCGACTCCTGTGCCCTGTCCGCGAACTCCGTCAGCCATTGCTCTTCGTCCGTCGCGGGCGGACACGGCCCCGTCTCCCACACCACGTCCTGCGCATCGTCCGCGATGTCGGCGACGCGGCCCCACCACTCCCCGCCCGCCGACCCGAACCGCGACCGGAGCCCGTCGTGGTGGGCCAACAGCGAGGTCACCGCCTCCCGCAACACCTCGGCGTCCACCCGGCCGGCGGCCTCCAGCAGCACCGACTGGTTGTAGTGCGAGGGTGCCGGTGAGCCCAGTCCGAAGAACCAGCGCTGCACCGGGGACAGCACCATGTCCCCCACCACGGGGCCCTGGTCCGCGACCGCGCCCACACCGGCCTCGGCCACTGCGGCCAGCGTCCCCACCGTCTGGAAGTCGAACAGCTGCGCCACCGACACCCCGACGCCCAGCGACCGCGCCCGCGCGACCACCTGGATCCCGATGATCGAGTCGCCGCCCAGCTCGAAGAAGTTGTCCTCGACCCCGACCCGGTCCACGCCCAGCGCCTGGCCGAACGCCTCCGCCAGTACTCGCTCCACCTCGTTGCGCGGGGCGATGAACCGGCCCGTCTCCGGGCGCGCGCCGTCCGGATCGGGCAGTGCGGCGCGGTCGAGCTTGCCGTTGGGCGTCACCGGCAGAGCGGCCAGTTCGGTGAAGGTGACCGGAACCATGAACTCCGGCAGCCGGCGCCGTAGGAGATCGCGCAGTTCGCCGTTCGGCGGGAGACCGTTGCCGTGGTCGGCGGGCACCAGGTACGCCGCCAGTCGGCCCGTGCCGGCGGCCACCGTCACCACCGCCGACCGTACGTCCGGATGTGCCGCCAGCGCGGCCTCGACCTCGCCCGGCTCGATCCGGTAACCGCGCACCTTGACCTGGTCGTCGGCCCGGCCCAGGAAGTCCAGCACGCCGTCGGCGCCCCACCGTACCCGGTCGCCGGTGCGGTACATCCGCGAGCCGTCCGCCGCGAACGGGTCCGCGACGAAGCGTTCCGCGGTCAGCCCGGGGCGGCCGCCGTAGCCGCGCGCCACCTGGGCCCCGCCGATGAACAGCTCTCCGGCCACGCCCTCCGGCACCAGGCCCAGCGACCGGTCCAGCACATACAGACGGGTGTTGGCGATCGGCCGTCCGATCGGCACCCGGTCCGGCACCTCCGTACCGGCCGTGACGACGTGCACGCAGCAGCCGACCACGGTCTCCGTCGGGCCGTATTCGTTGACCAGCACCGTTTCGGGCGCGGCGGCGAGCCAGTCCCGCACCTGGGCCCCGGGCAGTGCCTCACCGCCGACCACCAGATGCCCGGCCAGACCAGCCGTAGCGTGGCCGGGCAGCAGTTCGCGCAGCAGCGGCAGATGTCCCGGCACCACCTTCAGCAGCCCGAACCCGCCCGCGGTGCGCGCCACCCCGGCCAGATCCTCGGGGTCGCCACCCGCGGCGACCACGACCGCCGATCCCGTCACCAGCGGCACCACGAGGCTCGTCACCGTCAGGTCGAACGACAGCGACGAGTGCAGCGGAGCCCGCGCTCCGCCCGTCCCGCCCGTCCCGCCCGTCCCGCTCGTCCCGCTCGTCCCGCTCGTCCCGCCAGCGGGCATGCCGTAGGCCTCGGCGGCCCAGGACACGTAGTTGACGAGCCCGCCCCGGGTGACCTGCACGCCTTTCGGCCGGCCCGTCGAACCCGACGTGTAGATCACGTACGCCAGCGCGTCCGGACCGGCCGACGTCGGTTCGGGCGGGGTCGGCGGGGCCGCCGCCACGGCCGCGACGACCATGGGCGCGTCGAGGTCGACCACCTGCACCCGTCGTAGCGGAAGCTCGCCGGTGAGCTCGGAGGTCCCCACCAGGACCGCCACCCGGCTGTCGGACACCATGAAGGCCAGCCGGTCGGCCGGGTAGTCCGGATCCAGCGGAAGATAGGCGCCACCGGCCAGCCACACCGCGAGCACCGCCGTCACCGTGTCCACCCCGCGCGGCAGGCACAGGCCGACCACGGTCTCCGGGCCCACCCCCACGGCGCGCAGATGATGCGCCAGGCGGCCGGCCCGGTCCACCAGCCCCGCGTAGGTCAACGACCGCTCCGCGCACACCACCGCCACGGCGTCCGGGCATGCGGCCGCCCGTGCGACGATCAGTTCACCGGGCCCGTCGGCGGCCGGCCGGGCAACGACCGGGCCGATCCCGGCGCCCACCAGTTCCGCCCGTTCCCCGGCGGTCAGCATCGGTGCCGTGGACAGCGGCCGGGTCCTGTCAGCGGCCATGGCGGCCAGGACCGTGCACAGGTGGCCCGCCATCCGTTCCACCGTGCTCCGGTCGAACAGCGCCGTGCTGTACTCGACCATGCCGCGCAGAGCACCGCCGGCTCCGTCGGCGACGATCAGCCGGAGGTCGAACTTCGCCAACACCGTGCTCAGTTCGGCGTCTTGAGGCGCGTCGTCGTCCGGACCCTCGTGTCCGAAGTAGTCGAAGAGCACCTGGAACAACGGAGTACGCGACCGGTCCCGCTCGGTCACCAGCGCGTCCACCAACTGCTCGAACGGCAGATCCTGATGCGCATACGCCCCCAACGCCACCTCACGCACCCGACCCACCAACCCCGCAAACGACGGATCACCCGACAGATCCAGCCGCATCACCAACGTATTCACAAAGAAACCGATCAAGCCCTCGGTCTCCGCCCGATTCCGGTTCGCCACCGGAGAACCGACCACCACATCCTCAGACCCCGCATACCGACCCAACACCACACCAAAAGCCGCCAACAACACCATGAACACCGTCGCCCCACCCTCCCGGGCAACCCCCCGCAACCCCTCCGACACCCCACCCGGCACCGAGAACGACACCACCCCACCCACATTCGACCGCACCAACGACCGCGGCCGATCCAACGGCAACTCCAACACCGGCAACCCAGCCAACCGCTCCCGCCAATACCCCAACTGACCATCCAGCACGTCCCCGGACAGCCACGACCGCTGCCACACCGCGAAATCCGCATACTGCACCGGCAACCCAGGCAACGGATCCGCCCCACCGACCCGGAACGCCCCGTACAACGCCATCAGGTCGCGGCGGAGCACCCGGGCGGACCAGTCGTCGAAGACCACGTGGTGCATGGTGAGTACCAGGATGTGTCCGACCCCGCCCCGGCGGATCAGGCTGGCGCGGACCAGCGGCCCGGCGGCCAGGTCGAACGGGGTGGCCATGTCCGACCGCACCAGCTCTTCGGCGATCCGCCCTGGCCGGGCGGCGCCCGACAGGTCGATCACCGGCAGGTCGACCTGACCGGACGGGTCGATCACCTGGTGGGCCACTCCGTCCGGGCCGGCCACCAGCCGGGTCCGCAGCACCTCGTGCCGTGCCAGCAGCGCGCGCAGGGCCGTGGTCAGCGCGACCACGTCCAGGTCCGGCCCGAAGTGCACCGGCGAGGTCAGGACGTACTCCACCGAGCCAGGCTCGAGTTGGTCCAGGAACCACAGCCGCTGCTGGGCGAACGACAGCGGCAGCACCTGGTCGCGCGACACCGGGCCGACCGGCGGAACCACCAGGCCGCGCGCGGTGTCGTCGATCACCGCGGCGAGGCTCCGCACCGTCCAGTGGTCGAAGAGCGTGGCCAGCGGCACCTCGGCTCCGAAGACCTCCCGTACCCGGGACATCATCTGGGTGGCCAGCAGGGAATGCCCGCCGAGCGCGAAGAAGTTGTCCTCGACGCCGACCCGGTCCCGCTCCAGCAGTTCGGCCCAGATTCCCGTGAGCAGTTCCTCGGTCGCCCCGGAAGGAGCGGCAACTTGGTGCTCCGGCTCCCGGCGGTTCTCCTGCGGGGCGGGGAGCGCCCCACGGTCGACTTTGCCTGCGGGGGTGAGGGGGAGGGTGGCGAGTTCGGTGAAGACGGCCGGGATCATGTAGTCCGGCAGACGCCGGGCCGCGAACGCGCGCAGGAT
>NZ_JBHXMA010000097.1:3635-12827 GCF_042721035.1 Streptomyces sp. NPDC058464 | reverse complement strand
GCGCAGTTCCCCGCGCCCCTGAAAGAATGGGACGCTGCAGTGCGCCCCTTCAGGGGCGCGGGGAACTGCGCGACCGGCCACGACGTACCCGCACCCGACCACCACGGCCCCCCGGCAACGGCTAGCGCGCCCCCCGTGCCGTCGTCACCGTGAACTGTGCGCCGTCCGGATCCCGCAGGATCGCCTCGGTCTCCCCCTCGCTCAGCACGCTGCCACCGTGTTTCTCGGCGATCCGGGCGCAGCCCGCCACGTCGCCGACCGCGAAGTGGATCTGCCAGTGCGGCCGTACCGACGGGTCGGGAGCCGCCTCCACCGCCCCCGAGTCGATGCGGGCCACCGCATCGCCGCGGCTGCGCAGCACGACCTCGCCGCCCTCGTACTCGACCTCGCAGCAGCCCGGCTTGTCCGAGGCCCAGCCGAGGACCTCGCCGTAGAAGATCGCCGAGTCGAAGGCGTTGCGGGTGTGCAGGCGGATGAAGGTCGGGGCGGCCTGGCGCCAGGTCTCCCAGTTGGAGACCAGTTCCCCCTCCCAGATACCGAAGACGGCGCCGTCCCGGTCGGCGATCAGCGCCGCCCGGCCGGGCGGGAAGGACAACGGCCCCACCGCGGGGGTGCCGCCGCGCTCCCGGGCCCGGGCCACCGCCTCGTCCGCGTCGGGCACCGCGAAGTACGGCGTCCAGGCCACCGCCATCTGCCACATCGCGGCGACCGCGGCGATGCCCGCCACCGGCACCCCGTCCGCCAGCGCGATCCGGAAGTGGTCGCCGAGCCTGACACTGCGCCATCGCCAGCCCAGCACGGCACTGTAGAAGTCCTCGGTCGCCTGCAGGTCGCGGCTGGTCAGGCTCACCCAGCACGGGGCACCGAAGACCGAGTGCGTGGAGATCACCGTTCGCTTCTTCTGCACGGGTCGAGGGGGAGGCGTGTCGTCGTTCATGGCACTCGCGTCCTGGTGTCGGGGCCGGCTGGGGGACCGGTCTGCCACCAGTCTCCAACCGGAAGCGGCGGGAACGCCTGCCGAGTACCCCGGTGGCGCGGCGGGAAGAGGCCGACCGGCCGATCCGGGGCCCGGACGCGGCGCCCGTCCCGCGAGGCTCAGCCGGCCTCGGCCAGCAGCTCCTCGCGCAGCCGGTCGAAACAGGCGCTGAGCAGCCGGGACACATGCATCTGCGAGATACCCAGCTGCTCGGCGATCCGGCTCTGCGTCATACCGCGGAAGAACCGCAGATAGAGGATGAGCCGGTCGCGCTCGGGCAGCCCCTGGAGGCAGGGTTCCGCGGCGGTGCGGTCGACGATCAGGTCGTAGCCGGGGTCCGGATCGCCCAGGGTGTCGCCGAGTACGCAGCCGTCGCCGCCGGGCACCTCGGCGTCCAGCGACAGTGCCGAGAAGCACTCCAGGGCCTCCATGCCGGTCCGCACCTCGCTCTCGGTGAGCTGGGCCCGCGCGGCGATCTCGGTGACGGTGGGCGGGTGCCCAGGGGCCGTCTGGCCCAGCTCCTTGAGGGCGCCCCGGACCCGGTTGCGCAGCTCCTGGACCCGGCGCGGCACGTGCAGGGTCCACATGTGGTCCCGGAAGTGGCGCTTGATCTCGCCGGTGATCGTCGGCACGGCGTAGGCCTCGAAGGCCCGGCCGCGCGCCGGGTCGTAGTGGTCGACGGCCTTGACCAGCCCCAGCGCGGCGACCTGGCAGAGATCCTCCTGGGTCTCCCCGCGGCCGCGGAACCGCACGGCGATCCGCTCGGCCATGGGCAGCCACAGCTCGACCAGCTCGTCCCGGAGCGCCCGGCGTTCCGGGCCCTCGGGCAGCCCGGCCAGTCGGACGAAGTCCTGGGCCGTGTCCGGGGCGTCGTCGTGCGGATGGGACTTGGGTTTGCAGGTGGTACGCATGGCACGCACCTCCCTCAGCACTGAACTGCCGATGCCCCTGGTGGCGTATAGCAAAACAATTCGTCCAAAAAGGTGAGATAGCTCTCATTTCTTTACGGGTCCGTGCCGGTCTTCTCTTCGGCTCCTCCCTTGACCCTCCCTTGGAGGAGATATCTCTGTAGCAGAGGTAATCTTCGAGGTGTGGAATCGGAGACCTTTCCGGAAGAACTCGCCGACGCGCTGGTCGGCATCCAGCGGCTGATCCGCCGCCGGCTGCGGCGCGGGCTCACCAGGCCGCGGCTGCGCGGCGCCGAGGTGGAGCTGCTGCGGCTGGTCGAGTCCCGCCCCGGGATCGGCATCTCGGACGCCGCCAAGGAGCTGTACCTGGCGGGCAACTCCGTGTCGACCCTGGTCAACCAGCTGGTCAAGGACGGCTACCTGCTCCGGGAGACCGATCCCGCCGACCGGCGGGCCGCCCGCCTGCTGCTGACCGAACACGCCGAGAAGCGACTCGCCGACTGGCACCGTCGCCGGGCGGAACTCGTCGCCGGCCATGTCGCCCGGCTGGACGAGGCGGACCGGGAGGCGCTGCGGGCGGCGCTTCCCGCGTTGCGCCGGCTCGCCGACACCCTGCACGAGGAGGCCGGGGATTCATGACAACCGACACCACCGCAGTCGCCTGCACCGGTCTCTCCTACTCCTTCGGAGAGACCAAGGCCGTCGACGGACTCGACCTGAGCGTCGGAGAGGGAGAGGTATTCGGCCTGCTGGGCCCCAACGGCGCCGGCAAGACCACCGCCATCCGCTGCATCACCACCCTGCTGCCCGTCCCCGCCGGGATGGTCCGCGTCTTCGGCCACGACACCGGCAAGGACCGGATGGCCGTGCGCCGGCTGCTCGGCTACGTCCCGCAGCAACTGTCCGCCGACAGCGGGCTCACCGGCCGCGAGAACGTCGAGCTGTTCGCCCGCGTCTTCGACGTCCCCCGGCGCGAGCGGGCCGCGAGGGTCGCCGAGGCGCTGGAGGTCGTCGACCTCGCCGACGCCGCCGACCGGCTCGCCGGCACCTACTCCGGCGGCATGGTCCGTCGGCTCGAACTGGCCCAGGCGCTGGTCAGCGCGCCCCGGCTGCTGATCCTCGACGAGCCGACCATCGGCCTCGACCCGATCGCCCGCACCGGCGTGTGGGACCAGATCAACGCCGTACGGGCAGCCACCGGCATGACCGTCCTGGTCACCACCCACTACATGGACGAGGCCGACCAGCACTGCGACCGGGTCGGGCTGATGCACCGCGGCCGCATCCGCGCCCTCGGCACGCCGGACGAGCTCCGGCGCGGCCTCGCCGAACGCCAGGGCACCGACGCCCTGCCCACCCTCGAAGACGTCTTCCGCGACGTGGCCGGCAGCGGCCTCGACGACCAGTCAGGAGGTTTCCGCGATGTCCGAAGCACCCGCCGCACCGCGAACCGTGTCGGCTGAGCGCACGGGCACGGCGTCCCTGCTGCTGACCCCGCCGCAGCCGCGCGCCGGCTGGCGGCTGCTGCCCGCCCGGGTCGTCGCCATGTGCGCCGTGGAGCTGCAGAAGCTCCGCCACGACCGCACCGAGCTCTACACCCGCGCCATCCAGCCCGCCCTCTGGCTGCTGATCTTCGGCCAGACCTTCACCCGGATCCGGGCGATACCCACCGGCGGCATCCCCTACATCGACTACCTGGCGCCCGGCATCATCGCCCAGTCCGCCATGTTCATCGCCATCTTCTACGGCATCCAGATCATCTGGGAACGCGACGCCGGCATCCTCAACAAGCTCCTCGTCACCCCCACCCCCCGCTCGGCCCTCATCACCGGCAAGGCCTTCGCGGCCGGCGTGAAGTCCCTGATCCAGGCCGTCGTGGTGATCGTCATCGCCGCGATCCTCGGCGTCTCCCTCACCTGGAACCCGCTGAAGCTCCTCGGGGTCGGGCTCGCCGTCGTCCTCGCCTCGGCGTTCTTCTCCTGCCTGTCGATGAGCATCGCCGGCATCGTCCTCAGCCGCGACCGGCTGATGGGCATCGGGCAGGCGATCACCATGCCGCTGTTCTTCGGCTCCAACGCCCTCTACCCCCTGGCGATCATGCCGGGCTGGCTCCAGGTGGTCAGCAGGATCAACCCGCTGAGCTACCAGGTCGACGCCCTGCGCGGCCTGCTGCTCGGCACGCCCGCCCACCTCGGCCTCGACTTCGGCGTGCTGGCGGTCGCCGCCGCCCTCGGGATCACCGCGGCCTCCTCGCTGCTCGGCCGCCTGGCCCGCTGAGCCGGCCGCGGCCGGGACGCGCGTCGACGTGATGTGCGGCACGCGCCCGCTACCCGCCCCGGACCCCCGGGGCGGGATAACCGCTGCGCAACGCTTGATCAGCGATCAAAGCGGGCGAACCCGCTGGCCACAGCGCATTCCGCTCATTTGACAGTGCGCTGAGCACACAGATAAACAGCGTGGGTCGAGAGGGGCACTGTGTACGAGCCGAACGTGGTCGGGGACTGGCATGAGTACGACGAGCATGCCGGTCTGCGGGTCCGCGTCCACCGCCTGGAGGAGTCCGAGCCGCCCCGCGGCCGCGACGACGCCGCGGCCGGGCTGACGTACTTCAGTGCCCGGGTGACCATCGAGAACCGCGGTTCCCGTCACTTCAGCGTGCAGCTGGAGGACGGCCAGATCGACGTCCGGGTCGGCCCCGACGGCGAGGGCGCGTTCATCGACTGGCGCAACTCCCAGTTCATCGAGGGCTTCGACGTCTACCCGCTGCGCCGCGCCACCGCCGTCCTCTACGCCGCCGGCCCGGAGGCCGCCCTGACCCAGGTGGACATCCAGGTCCACCTGCGGGTCGACGAGGAGTGGACGGAACGCCGGCTGTGGGCGGGCGGCATCGGCGTACTGGAGTCGACCACCGCCGCGGCCTGCCAGGCCTCCGGCCCGGGCAGCCTGTCCCACCAGGTGACCGCTTTCCTCAAGGACCAGACGGAGCCGGGCCCGACTACTCCCTGAGCTCCCTGAGCGACAACGCGCCCCCGAAGGGGCGCGGGGCTGTATGGAATATGCGGCTACCGCCGCGTGGGCGCGACCAGCCACGACGGCGCCGCAGCCGAACAACGACACACCCCGGCGCCACCAGCGGAGCGACTAGTGGGGGATGCCGTCGATGATCTCCCGTGCCCCCTGCCGCAGCAGCGCCACGGCGACCGACGTGCCGAGCGTCGCCGGGTCGAGGCGCCCCGCCCACTCGTGGGCGTTCAGCCGGGTCTTGCCGTCCGGGGTGAACACGCAGGCGCGCAGCGAGAGTTCACCGCCGCCGTCGACCCGGGCGTAACCGGCGATCGGGCTGTTGCAGTGGCCCTGGAGCACATGCAGGAACATCCGCTCGGTGGTGGCCTCCCGGTAGGTGTCCGGGTCGCCCAGCTCGCTCACCACGTCGATCAGCTCGGAGTCGCCCTCCCGGCACTGCAGCGCGAGGATGCCCGCGCCGATCGGCGGCATCATCGCCTCCGGGTCCAGCACTTCGCTGATCACGTCCGTACGGCCGATCCGCTCCAGACCCGCCAGCGCCAGCAGCAGCGCGTCCGCGTCCCCGGCGGCGAGCTTCTCCAGCCGGCGGTTGGCGTTGCCCCGGAACGGCACGCACTCCAGATGCGGGTGGGTGGCCGCCAGCTGGGCGACCCGGCGGACCGAGGAGGTGCCGATCCGGGTGCCCGGCGGCAGCTGGTCCAGGGTGAGCCCGCCCGGGTGGACGAGGGCGTCACGGACGTCGTCCCGCTTCAGGAACGCGGCGAACGTCGTCCCGGCGGGCAGCGGCCGGTCGGCCGGGATGTCCTTCACGCAGTGCACGGCGAGATCAGCCTCACCGGCGAGGAGTGCCGCGTCCACCTCCTTGGTGAACGCCCCCTTCCCCTCGACCTGGGCGAGGTCGCCCAGCCACTTGTCGCCGGTGGTCTTCACCGGCACGACCTCGGTGCGCACCTGCGGGTGGAGGGCGGCCAACTCGGCGCGGACGCGGGCCACTTGGGCGAGGGCCATCGGCGAGTCGCGGGAGACGATACGGATCAACTCGGGTACCGACATGGGAGACACCATAGACCTTCCCGTCAACCGCTGATTCCGACATCCTGTCGGCCGCCCCGCCGCCCCGCCGCCCCGCCGCCCCGCCGCCCCGCCGCCCCGCCGTCAGTCCGCCTCCTCGGGCAGGTCCGCCGCCGACTCCTCCGGTGCGAGGTCAGGGCGCAGCCGCAGCCAGGACGGCTGGCGCAGCAGCCCGGCCCGGGTCCGGGTGCTGTACCCGACCTCTCCGACCAGCCGGGGCAGCACCCAGCGGGCGCCCGGGACCGCCGGGACCGGGTCGAAGGGGCACGCGTCGGTGCCGGCGGCCCGCAGCAGCGCGGCCAGTTCGGTCCGTTCCGCCGCACTCCAGCCGGTGCCCACCCCGCCGACGTACCGCAGCCGCCCGTCGGCGGACCGCTGGCCGACCAGCACCGCACCCGGCAGCCCGGCCAGGCTGCCCCTGCCCGGCAGCCAGCCGCCGACGATCACGTCCTCGGCGTGCAGGTTCCGGATCTTGATCCAGGCGCGGGACCGCACCCCCGGCTCGTAGCGCGAGTCGAGCCGTTTGCAGACCAGGCCCTCGAGACCGTGCTCCCGGGTCGCCCCCAGCGCCTCGGCGCCGTGCCCGACGACGGCCCTCGGCGTCGACCAGTACGGCCCCTCCAGGCCCAGGGACTCCAGTCGTGCCCGCCGGTCCGCGTACGCCGTCGTGAGCAGCGGGTCCGCCAGGAACAGCACGTCGAACAGCACCAGATGGACCGGCACCCGGGCCGCCATCCGGGCCGCCCGGGCCGGGGCGTGGGCCAGGCCCATCCGGCTCTGCAGCAACTGGAAGTCGGCGCGGCCGTGTTCGTCGACGGCCAGCACCTCGCCGTCCAGGATCGCCGGGGTCCGGCCCAGCGCCCCGGCCAGCGGCCGCAGTTCGGGATAGGCGGCGGTGATCTCCTCGCCGGAGCGGGCGCGCAGCACCATGCTGCCGTCGCCGGGCAGGTAGACGACCGCCCGCTGGCCGTCCTGCTTGGTCTCGTAGGCCCACCGGGTGTCCTGCGCGGCGGGCGGCAGGCTGCCGGGCGTGGCGAGCATGGGCGGGATCACGGGGAGGGCGGTCATGCAGGAGATGTGAACCGGCAACGGCCGCCGCACGCCCCTTCCGGCGCCGGTTCCCCCGAACAGGTCTCAGGCGTCCGGCGCCGGCGGCGGGGGCTGCACCAGCCCCGACTGGTAGGCCATCACCACCAGTTGGGCCCGGTCCCGGGCGTCCAGCTTGGTCATCGCCCGGTGGATGTGGGTGCGCACGGTCAGCGGGGAGACGAACAGCTTCCCGGCGATCTCCTCGTTGGAGCGGCCCTCGGCCGCCAGCGCCATGACCTCCCGCTCGCGCGCGGTGAGCACCCGCAGCTGCTCGGGCACGGCGAGCCGGGCGCCGGGCGCGGGCGTGGCCAGGAACCTGGTGATGAGGGTGCGGGTCGCGGTGGGGGAGAGCAGCGACTCGCCGGCGGCCACCGTGCGGATCCCGGCCAGCAGCGCCTCGGCGGTCACGTCCTTGCCGAGGAAGCCGCTGGCCCCGGACCGCAGCGCCTGTGCCACGTACGCGTCGACCTCGAAGGTGGTCAGGATCAGCACCCGTACACCGGACAGCTCCGGGTCCGCGCAGACGGCGGCCGTGGCGGCGAGCCCGTCGGTGCCGGGCATCCGGATGTCCATCAGCACGATGTCCGGCCGGAGCTCGCGGGTGCGCGCGACCGCCTCGGCGCCGTCGGCGGCCTCCGCGACCACCTCCATGTCGGCGCAGGAGTCGATCAGGATCCGGAAGGTGGCCCGCAGCAGGGCCTGGTCGTCGGCGAGCAGCACGCGGATGGTCATGGCGTTCCCTGTTCTTCCGGTTCCGTGTGTTCCTCCGGTTCCATGACGCCGGGGTACAGCGGCAGCCGCGTGGTGACCTCGTAGCCGCCGCCGTCCCGGTGCCCGGCGGCGAACGCGCCGCCGACCGACTGGGCCCGCTCGCGCATCCCGATCAGCCCGAAACCCTGCCCGGGGGCGGCCGGGGCGGAGGCGGTGCCGTTGTCGGTGACGGTGAGGGTCAGCCGGTCCCGGGACCAGCCGATCCGGACGTACGCGGCCTCGGCCGAGGCGTGTTTGGTGACGTTGGTCAGCGCCTCCTGCACGATCCTGTACGCCGTCAGGTCCACGCCCGCCGTCAGCGGCCGAGGCGTGCCCTCGACGCTGACGTGCACGGTGAGCCCGGCGGACTCGCAGGCTTCGGTCAGCTCCGGCAGCCGGGCGAGCCCGGGGCTCGGCGCGAGCGGCGGATCCGGGTCGCCGGTCTGCCGCAGCAGCCCCACGGTGGCCTTCAGCTCCCGCAGCGCGGAGGCCGTCGTACCGGCGAGGTCCCCGAGGATCCGGTGCACCTGGTCGGGATGGGTGCGCGAGAGGTGGGCCGCCGTCCCCGCCTGGGCGTTGGCCAGCGCCAGGTGGTGGGCCACCACGTCGTGCAGCTCCCGCGCGATCCGCATCCGCTCCTCCGCGACCCGGTGCCGGGCCTCCTCCTCCCGGTTCCGCTCCGCGAACTCGGCCCGCGCCTGCACCGCTTCGAGATAGGCGCTCTGCAGCCGTACGGCATTGCCGGTGACGACCGGCAGCAGCAGCCAGGCGGCCGGACTGATCGTCTCCAGCGGCCAGGGGATGCCCGAGGGGGCGAAGACCATGGCGGCGGTCACCACCAGGGCGACGCTCGCGAAGTAGTACCGGCGCGCGGTGGGCCGGTCGGTGTCCACCGCCAGCCGGTACAGCGCCAGCATCAGCCCGCCCAGCAGCAGCGGGGTGGGCAGATGGCCGAGGCCGGCGGCCGCCGCGGTGGCCGCCGCGCCGACGGCGACGACCGTGCGCGGCCGGGTGCGCTGCCAGAGCAGGGCACCGCAGCCGACGGCGGCGAGGGCGATGGTGAGCCCGGCCGCGTGCGGCTGGTCGCCGGCGCTCATGGTGATCTCGCTGCCGAACAGGAACGAGGCGAACAGCAGCACGGCCGCCATGGTGTCGACGGTACGGGCGTGTTCGTCGGCGTAGCGCTGCCAGGGGGTGCTCATCGGTCGCTCCGGTCGGTCTCCTGTGACCATGGTCCGTGATACGGCGGGCCGCTCGCGTCGGAATGGGCCGCTCGCGTCGGAATGGGCCGCTCGCGTCGGGACGGGTCGCTCGCGTCGGGGCGGGGCGCCCCCCGCAGGCACGGCCCCTCCCCACGCGGTTCTCCCACCCCGT
>NZ_JBHXMA010000097.1:0-3625 GCF_042721035.1 Streptomyces sp. NPDC058464 | reverse complement strand
CGGGCGGTGGTTGGGGGCGGTCGTGTTGTTTGGGGGCGGGGGGGGGGGGGGGGGTTGTGGGGGTGGGGTGGGGGGCCCCGGGCGCCGCCCGGCCCCTCCCCCCCGCGGTTCTCCATCCGCGTCCGGTGCTCAGCTCACGGACTCGGCCGCGGGCTCGGCCGGCGCCGCGGCGGGCTCCGGGTCCGCGGGGCGGCGGCCGGGCAGGAAGGAGGCGAGGACGAAGGCCAGGACGGCCGCGCCCGCGCCGAGCGCCATGACCACCTTGAAGCCGTTCTCGGAGGGCAGCGTGGTGCCGCCGAGGTTGATGGTCAGCTGGGCCAGGATCACCCCGGCGGCGGCGCTGGCCACCGACGTACCGATGGACCGCATCAGCGTGTTGAGGCTGTTCGCGGCGGCCGTCTCCGACGCCGGGACCGCACCCATGATCAGCGCGGGCATCGCGCCGTACGCGAAGCCGACGCCGGCGCCGATGATGCAGGAGACCAGGATCAGGTGCCAGACCTCGGACATCAGGACGATGTTGAGGCCGTAGCCCGCGGCGACGATCACCGCGCCGATCATGAGGGTGATCTTCGGCCCCTTGGCCCTGGTGATGGCGGCCGACACCGGGGCGAAGCCCATCATCACCAGTCCCTGCGGCGCCATCACCAGACCGACCGTCAGCATCGACCTGCCGAGGCCGTAGCCCGTCTGGGTGGGCAGCTGGAGCAGCTGCGGGAGCACCAGGGACATCGCGAACATCGAGAAACCGAACGCGATCGAGGCGAGGTTGGTGAACAGCACCTGGCGGCGGACCGTGGTGCGCAGGTCGACCAGCGGCTGGACGGTGCGCAGTTCGAAGAAGCCCCAGGCGAGCAGCACGACGACGGCGAGCGCGAACAGGCCGAGCGTGGTGCCGCTGGACCAGCCCCAGTCGGCGCCCTTGGAGACCGCGAGCAGCAGCGAGACCAGGCCGATCGCGAGGCCCACCGCGCCGATCGCGTCGAAACGGCCGCCCGAGCGCACCTTCGACTCCGGCACCAGCAGCATGACGAGCACGAACGCGACCACTCCGAGGGCGCCCGAGGTCCAGAACAGCACATGCCAGTCGTAGTGGTCCGCGATGAACGCGGCGGCCGGCAGGCCGAGCGCGCCACCGACGCCCAGTGAGGCGCTCATCAGCGCCGTCGAGCCGGCGAGGCGCTCCGGAGGCAGTTCGTCGCGCATGATGCTGATGCCCAGCGGCACCACGGCGGCCGCCAGGCCCTGGAGGCTCCGGCCGGCGATCATCGGGATCAGCGAGTCGCTCAGCGCGGCCACCACCGAGCCGGAGACCAGCAGCACCAGGCTGACCAGCAGCATCAGCCGCTTGCCGAACATGTCGCCGAGACGGCCGGCCACCGGGGTGGCCACGGCGGCGGCCAGCAGGGTCGCCGTCACCGCCCAGGCCGCGTTGGACGCGGAGGCGTTCAGGTACTTCGGCAGCTCCGGGACGATCGGGATCACCAGGGTCTGCATCAGCGAGACGGTGATACCGGCCAGGGCCAGCACCGCCACCACCGCGTTCGGACCGGTTCGCGCGGGTCCCCCGGACCCGGCGGGCTGGACAGGGGCTTCGGACATGGCAGAGGGCCTCCGTAGGCAGAGCAGGGGCGACTGGTCCATTATTTAAGTCAGTCGCTTGACTTACTGTACTGGCAGGGTGTCACCGCACTCGGCGGCCCTGCCGCGTAGGCTTTTTCGGCTGGACCTCGCCGCTTCGGACGAGGCCCCGGCACGGCTCGCGGGACCGGGCGTGCCGGGTGGTGCGCGGTCCCGGAGCGGTGGTGGGCATGACGGGCAGGACGGCGCGGGCGGACCAGGTCAGCGCGACACGGGAGGCCATCCTGGGTGCGGCGGAGCGGCTCTTCGCCGAACATGGCGTGTACGCCGTCTCCAACCGCCAGGTCAGCGAGGCCGCCGGCCAGGGCAACAACGCCGCCGTCGGCTACCACTTCGGCACCAAGGCCGACCTGGTTCGGGCCGTCGCCGCCCGGCACTTCGACCGGATCGAGGAGATCCGGGTCCGCCTGGAGGCCGAGCTCGGCGACTCCGACGACGTGCGCGACTGGGTGGACTGCCTGGTCCGCCCGATCACCGAGCACCTCGCGAGCCTGGGCAGCCCGACCTGGTACGCCCGCTTCTGCGCCCAGGTCATGACCGACCCCGCCCTCTACGACATCATGGTCGAGGAGTCCCTGACCTCGCCGTCGCTGCGCCGGGCCGTCGACGCGCTGCACCGACTGCTGCCCGAACTGCCCGCCGAGGTCCGCACCGAACGCGGCCTGATGGCACGGACGCTGATCCTGCACACCTGCGCCGAGCGGGAGCGCGCCCTCGCCGAGGACACCCCCACTCCGCGCGCCACCTGGAGCGACGCGGCCACCGGACTCACCGACGCGCTCCTCGGGCTGTGGCTGGCGCCCGTCTCCGCTACGCGTCGAAGGTGACGACGACCTTCTCCGCGGCCCCCGGGGCGAGCGCCAGCTGAAAGGCCCGGTCCACCTCGGTGAACGGGACGCGGTGGCTGATCAGCTTCGCGAACCGCTCGTGGTGCTCGACCAGTTCGGGGGTGACCTCGAAGATCTCCGTCGGATAGCCCTGCGAGGCGACGAGGGTCAGCTCGCTGCGCAGCATGCCGCCGAGGTCGATCTCGCCCTTCTTCTGCACGGCGACCATGACCAGCCTGGCGTGCCACCGCGCGTTGGCCACCACGGTGTTGAAGACCGCCGGGGCGCCGGCCGCGTCGATGAAGACGTCGGTGCCGGGGCGGGGCTGGCCCAGCGCGTTGGCGCTCTGCCCGTGCAGCTCGGTCAGCCGCGCGGTGACGTCCTCCTCGGCGGAGTTGATCACGGCGTCCGCGCCCACGGCCAGCGCCTTCTCCAGCCGGGCCGGGATGACGTCGGCGACGACGACGTGCTTGACACCCCGGAGCTTCAGCCAGATCGCCGCGCCGAGCCCGATCGGCCCGGCCCCGAACACGACCACCTTGTCGTCCGGACCGGCCTGCGAGCGGTTGACCGCGTGCCGGGACACGGCCATCGGCTCGTTGAGGGCGGCGACCTCGAACGGCACGGTGTCCGGGAACACCGCGACACTCCGTCCCACCTCGGCGTTCTCGATCAGCAGATACTCGCTGAGCGCGCCGTACCGGCCGCCGCACCCGATGATCCCGGTGGGCGCGTCCTGCGGGTTCACCACCACCCGGTCGCCCGTCTTCAGTCCCGTCACCTCGGCGCCGGCCTCGACGACCTCCCCGGCCGGCTCGTGGCCCAGGGCGATCGGGACCAGGTCGCCGCCGAGGTGGGCGCGGGCGGGCATGCCGCCCATGTGCAGGAAGGTGACGTCGGTGCCGCAGATTCCGCCCGCGCGGATCCTCAGCAGCACGTCCCTCGGGCCGGGCACGGGACGCTCGACGTCCACGACCTCGATCCTGCCGACGCCACCGGTCTGTACGGACTTCATCGTGGCCATGGGTGACTCTCGCTCTCTGGTGGTGCCGTGGTGGTTCGCCGGGCCGGGCGGCCCGGGGCAGGTCCCCGGGCCGGTCGCCGGACCGGGGGAGTGGGCCGGTGCCCGGCCCGGGGACCTCGCCGGATCCCGTCCC
>NZ_JBHXMA010000096.1:0-13469 GCF_042721035.1 Streptomyces sp. NPDC058464 | reverse complement strand
GCACCGGCGAGGTGCTGGCGGTGGCCAACCACCGCGAGGACGGCTTCAACGCGGCCTTCCTCGGCGAGCTGGCGCCCGGCTCCACCATGAAGATCATCAGCGCGGCCACCCTCATCGACACCGGGCTGACGACGGCCACAGGTCCAGCCCCCTGCCCGCCGACCGCGACCTGGCAGAGCCAGACCTTCAGCAATCTCAAGGGGCTCCAGCCGGACCTGACGGCCACCCTCTCGGACAGCTTCGCGCGCTCCTGCAACACGGCGTTCGTGAAGTACGCCGACTCGGTGCAGGTCGACTCGCTCACCAAGGAGGCCGAGGAGCGGTTCGGGCTCGGGAAGAACAACTGGAAGGTCGGCATCCCGAGCTTCGACGGCCGGGTCCCCGCCTCCGGCGGCCCGGACACCGCGGCCAACCTGATCGGCCAGGGCCAGGTGCAGATGTCCCCGCTGAACATGGCGTCCGTGGCGGCGACCGCGAAGACGGGGACCTTCCACCAGCCGGTGCTCGTCCCGCAGAAGCTGGACGGCCGTGAACTGGCCACCGCGAAGGGTCTGTCGCCCGCCACGACCGAACAGCTGCGCGCCATGATGAACCGCACCGCGACCAGCGGCACCGCGGCCGGGGTGATGCGCGGGCTGAGCGGCAGCATCGGCGCCAAGACGGGGTCGGCGGAGGTCGACGGCCAGTCCAAGTCGAACAGCTGGTTCGCCGGCTACCGCGACGACGTCGCGGCCGCGGCCATGACCCAGGACGGCGGCCACGGCATCGACGCGGCCGGACCGATTGTCGCGAGTGTGCTACGGATCGGTGGCTGACGTCACTCCCACAGGCCGGGACTCTAGGCTGGTGCCGTCGTTGGGGAGCGTGAGGGCTACGGGGCGACGGGGACCCCGGGGGAAGTGCGCGGAGGAACAGAGCTGTGGGCAAGAGAAGGCGCGTCGTCGAACGACGGAAGAAGAGACCCGCCGTCATCGGCGGGATGATCGCCGTGGTCGTCGGCGGCGCCGGCTTCGGCCTCTACGCGCTGTACGGCGGCGGGGCGGCCGACGCGGCGTCGACGAAGACGGCCGACCACAAGCCCGTCAAGACCGGCCCGCTGTCCGCCACCGAGGTGCGGACGACGGCGCGCACCTTCCTGTCGTCCTGGCAGCACGGCAAGGTCACCCAGGCCGCCGCCGTCACGGACGACAGCGCGGCCTGCGTCAAGCTCCTCACCGGTTACACCAAGGACGCCCACGTCACGGGCGTCACCCTCACCGAGGGCACCCGCACCGGCGACAAGGTCCCGTTCTCCGTGAAGGCGACGGTGTCCTACAAGGGCGTCAGCAAGCCGCTGTCGTACAGCTCCGCGTTCACCGTGATCCGCCGGACCAGCGACGGCAAGCCGGTGGTGAACTGGCACGCCGCGGTCGTCCACCCGGACCTCGCGGACGGCGACACCCTGGTCACCGGCGAGTCCGGGACCCCGCCGATCAAGGCGCTGGACCGGGACGGCGGGGAGATCACCACCGCCAAGTACCCGTCGCTGGGCTCGGTCCTCGACGGGCTGCGGGAGAAGTTCGGCAAGAAGGCCGGCGGCAAGGCGGGCGTCGAGCTGCGCGTGGTGCGCGGCAAGGCGTCCGAGAAGGCGAAGCTGTCGGACAAGACGCTGCTCGAACTCAGCAAGGGCACGCCGGGCACCGTGAAGACGACGCTCAGCCCGACCCTGCAGGCGGCCGCCGAGAAGCAGGTCACCACGCAGAAGAACGCCTCGGTCGTGATGATGCGCCCGTCGACCGGCGAGGTCCTCGCCGTCGCCAACTCCAGCCACGGCTTCAACGTGGCCTTCCAGGGCTCCCTGGCGCCCGGCTCCACGATGAAGATCGTCACGTCGACGATGCTGTTCGAGAAGGGGCTCATCACCCCGGACGCCTCGCACCCCTGCCCGAAGACGTACAAGCTCGCCGGGTGGACGTTCCACAACGACGACGACTCCGAGATCAAGCAGGGCACCTTCAAGCTGAGCTTCGGCGCCTCCTGCAACAACGCCTTCATCAACTTCGCGCCGAAGCTCTCCAACAGCGACCTGACCACCGAGGCCCAGCAGGTCTACGGCCTCGGCATGAACAACTGGGCCATCGGCGTCCCGACCTTCGACGGCTCCGTCCCGGTGCAGAGCGGCGCGCAGATGGGCGCCTCGCTGATCGGGCAGGGCGGGGTGCGCATGAACCCGCTCAACATGGCGTCGGTGTCGGCCACGGTGGACACCGGCACCTTCCACCAGCCGTACCTGGTCGCCCCGAGCGTCGACAACCGGACGATCGCGAAGGCCTCGCGCACGATGTCGTCGAAGACGCAGTCGGAGCTGAAGGAGGTCATGCAGTACACGGCGGCGTACGGCACGGCGGCCAAGGCGATGTCGGGCCTGAGTTCGAGCTGCGGCGCCAAGACGGGCTCGGCGGAGGTCGACGGCCAGAAGAAGCCGAACGGCTGGTTCACCGCGTACTGCGGCGACTTCTCCGCCGCGGGCGTGGTCCAGGCGGGCGGCCACGGCGGCGACACGGCGGGACCGATCGTGGCGGCGCTGCTGAAGCTGGGGTCCTCGCTGTAACGGGGAACGTCAGCCGGCCACCGGCGTGGCCATGTACGTCCGCCTGAGGAACCGCAGCAGTGCCTTCGACTCGAACTGCACCACCGATGTGCCGTGGTCGGAGTGGAACTCCACCACGGCCTGGACCCTGCCCAGCGGCCACACCCGTACGTCACCGCTCTCCGCGGGCGACCTGAGGCCCTGCTCCAGCAGCGAGCGCGAGAACGTCCACTCGTCCGTGCCGGGCAGGCCGACCTGTACCGCCCTCGGATCGGTATCGGGGTCGTAGCGCAGGACGACGGGGACCGCGGGCGGCTCGTCCCGCGCGTCCTCGTCCGTGACGATGTGGGCTCGCGCATACTGCTCGACTACAGACATCGGACTGCCCTTTACGCTCCGTGTTCTGTGCGAAAGCTGTGCATCCGCTTTCTTATCCAATGTCGCACATTTTCCGGAATGCGCTCACGGGAGCCCTCGCGCGCCCACATGGGATTCCGGATGTGACGACCTTCTCGCTCTTGCAAAACCTTCGCAATAGGACCCTAAAATCGAACCGTGCATGTACCTGACGGATTCATCGACGCCCCCACCTCCGCGGTCACCGCCGTGGTCGCGGCCGGCGCCCTCGCGGTCAGCCTGCGCGGCGCCCGCCGAGAACTCGACGAGCGCACGGCGCCGCTGGCCGGGCTGGTGGCGGCGTTCATCTTCGCCGTACAGATGCTCAACTTCCCCGTCGCGGCCGGAACAAGCGGGCATCTGCTGGGCGGGGCGCTCGCCGCGATACTCGTCGGCCCGTACACGGGCGTCCTGTGCGTGTCCGTGGTGCTGCTGATGCAGGGCATCCTCTTCGCCGACGGCGGGCTGACCGCGCTCGGCGTCAACATCACCGACATGGCGATCGTGACGACCGTGGTCGCGTACGCCGTCTTCCGCGGCCTGCTGAAGGTCCTCCCCCGCGGCCGGCGCTCGGTGACCGCCGCCGCCTTCGTCGCCGCCCTGCTCTCGGTGCCCGCCGCCGCGGTCGCCTTCACGCTGCTCTACGCGGTCGGCGGCACCACCGACGTCGCCCTCGGCAAGGTGGCCGGCGCGATGATCGGCGTGCACGTCCTCATCGGCGTCGGCGAGGCCGCGATCACCGCCCTCACGGTCGGCGCGGTCGTCGCCGTACGCCCCGACCTGGTGTACGGGGCGCGCGGCCTGCGCCAGGGGCTGAAGCTGCGCGTGAACGGCGCCCTGGTCGACGCGCCGGAGCCGGCCGCGCCCGTGGCGGCGCGCACCTCCCGGCGCACGCTGTGGATCAGCGGTCTGGTGACCTCCCTGGTGCTCGCCGGGTTCGTCAGCTACTACGCCTCCGCCAGCCCCGACGGCCTGGAGAAGGTCGCCCACGACCACGGCATCGACACGCAGACGAAGGAGCACGCCGCGGCCGGCTCCCCGCTCGCCGACTACGGCGTCGAGGACGTCTCCGACGCCCGGCTCTCCGGCGGCCTGGCAGGCGTCATCGGCGTCGGCACGACGGTCGTCGCGGGCAGCGCGGTGTTCTGGGCGGTGCGCAGGCGCCGTACGAGCGCGCCCGAGGCGCTCTGACATGGGTGCGGGGCACGCCCACCGGCTCTACCGGCACGCGGACTCCCCCGTGCACGCGCTCCCGCCGCACACCAAGCTCGCCGCCGCCTTCGCCTTCGTGGTCGTCGTGGTCTCGACCCCGCGCACGGCGATGTGGGCGTTCGCGCTGTACGCCGTGCTGCTCGCGGCCGTCGCGCACCTCGCACGCGTGCCCGCCGGTTTCCTCCTGAGGCGGCTGCTGATCGAGGTGCCGTTCGTCGCCTTCGCGGTGCTGATGCCGTTCGTCGCGGAGGGCGAGCGGGTCGACGTGCTGGGCCTCTCGCTCAGCGTGAACGGCCTCTGGGGCGCCTGGAACGTTCTGGTCAAAGGCACGCTGGGCGTCGCCACCTCCGTCCTCCTCGCGGCCACCACGGAGCTGCGCGCGCTGCTGCTCGGCCTGGAGCGGCTGAGGCTGCCGCCGCTGCTCGTCCAGATCGCCTCCTTCATGATCCGCTACGGCGACGTGATCACCGACGAGATGCGCCGGATGCGGATCGCCCGGGAGTCCCGCGGCTTCGAGGCGCGGGGCGTTCGTCACTGGGGCGTGCTCGCGAAGTCCGCGGGCGCCCTGTTCATCCGCTCCTACGAACGCGGCGAGCGCGTCCACCTGGCCATGGTGAGCCGTGGCTACACCGGTTCGATGCCGGTCATCGACGAGGTGACCGCGTCCCGGGCGCAGTGGTCGTACGCCTTCGCGCTGCCGCTGTCGGCCCTTGTCGTCTGCCTGTTGGGATGGACCCTGTGACCGCTGTTCCCGCCTCCGCGCCCGCCTCCCTGGAGGTCTCCGGCCTCGCCTTCGCCTACCCGGACGGGCATCAGGCCCTGTTCGGCGTGGACTTCTCCGTGGCGCGCGGCGAGCGGGTCGCGCTGCTCGGGCCGAACGGCGCCGGGAAGACCACCCTCGTGCTGCACCTCAACGGCATCCTGGGCGGCGGCACGGGCACCGTGACGGTGGCCGGACTGCCGGTCGGCAAGCGGCACATGGCCGAGATCCGGCGCCGGGTCGGCATCGTCTTCCAGGACCCGGACGACCAGCTGTTCATGCCGACGGTCCGCGAGGACGTGGCGTTCGGACCGGCGGCGGCCGGCCTGAAGGGCGCGGAACTGGAGGCACGCGTGCGTGCCGCCCTGGACCGGGTCGGCATGGCCGGGTTCGCCGAACGCCCGCCCCATCACCTGTCCTTCGGGCAGCGCCGCCGGGTGGCGGTGGCGACCGTCCTCGCCATGGAGCCGGAGATTCTCGTCCTGGACGAACCCTCCTCCAACCTGGACCCTGCCTCCCGGCGCGAACTCGCCGACATCCTGCGCTCCCTGGACGTGACCGTCCTGATGGTCACCCACGACCTGCCCTACGCCCTGGAGCTGTGCCCGCGCGCCCTGATCCTGAGCGACGGCACGATCGCCGCCGACGGACCCACCGCCGAACTCCTCCGCGACGACGCCCTGATGCGCGCCCACCGGCTGGAACTGCCCTTCGGTTTCGACCCGCGCGTGGCGACGGCGGGGTGACGACGGGTTCGCGGCGGGGCGGCGGCGGGGTCGCGGCGGGGCGGCGGCGGGGTCGCGGCGGGGCGGCGGCGGGGTCGCGGCAGGGTACGGGAGCGCATCACGCGTTTCCGTGACGACCGTCCCGCCCGTCCGCGCATCCGTGACAATGGGCGCGTGACGCATCAAGAGGACGCCGGGCCGCTCGCCGGGCCGATCGCCGGGCCGCCGCGGCTGGACGACCAGCTGTGCTTCGCGCTGTATGCCGCGCAGCGCGCCGTGACCGCCGCCTACCGCCCGCTCCTCGACGACCTCGGGCTCACCTACCCGCAATACCTCGTGCTGCTCGTGCTGTGGGAGCGGGGCGAGACCACGGTGAAGAAGCTGGCGGAGGCGCTCCGGCTCGACTACGGCACGATGTCCCCGCTGCTGAAGCGGCTGGAGGGGGCAGGTCTGGTGCGCAGGGAGCGCTCGGAGCGGGACGAGCGCTCGGTGCTCGTCGCGTGCACCGGGCGCGCGGAGGAACTGCGGGAGCGCGCGGCACGCATCCCCGGCGCCCTGCTCACGACGACCGGGCTCGACGGGGCCGACGTGGCGCGGCTGCGCGAGGAGTTGCGGGAACTCGCGGAGCGGGCGGGCAGGGCGGCCGCACGCCCCTCGTAGCAGCGCGCACGCCGGCACTGCGCGCCGCACTCCGGCCCCTGTTACCCACGGTTTCCACCCCCTACCCCTCCCGGAGCTTCCTACCGGTCGGTACCTTGTGCACGATGTGCTTGCACACTCCTGTGTTGCCCACCACCGTTTCCGCCCTGGGGGAGGTCCCGCCGTGATCGAAGGCGCCACCGTCGACTCTCGTCCGACGAAGATCATGTATGTCGCCGAGGCGACCGCGCACGGCGGCCGGAACGGGTATGTCAGCAGTCAGGACGGCCAGATCGAGCTCAAGGTGGCGATGCCTCCGGCGCTGGGCGGGGACGGCAACGGCACCAACCCGGAGCAACTGTTCGCGGCGGGCTACAGCGCCTGCTTCCACAACGCGCTGATCCTCGTCGGCAACCGCGCGGGCTACGACCTGACCGGCTCCACGGTCGCCGCGAAGGTCGGCATCGGCCCCAACAAGCAGCGCGGCTACGGCCTCGCGGTCGCCCTCAGCGTCTCGCTCCCGGTGCTGGACGGGGACGTCGCGGCGAAGCTGGTGGACGCCGCCCACGAGGTGTGCCCCTACTCGAACGCGACGCGCGGGAACATCGAGGTCACGATCGTGCTCGGCTGACCTCTCCTCCCCTCCCGGGAACGTGCCGAAGGCCACGCCGTACCGAGGAATCCAAGGTCCCGCGGCCATGTTTCACTCACTGTCACCGGCGAGTGGAGGGATCCGGACGTGAACGTGGACGTGCACGGCACTGTGGCGGAGGGCTTCGAGCCGGTCAGGGACGCGTTCGCGGGCAACTTCGAGCTGCTCGGGGACCGGGGCGCGGCGGTGGCCGTGTACCGGGACGGGCACCGGGTCGTCGACCTGTGGGGCGGTGCCCGGGACGTCGACGGGGACGCGGGCGAGGCGCCGTGGGAGCACGGCACCGCCCAGATCGTGCGCTCGGCGACCAAGGGCGTCGCCGCCGCCGTACTGCTGCTTCTGCGCCAGCGCGGCGAGCTGGACCTGGACG
This sequence comes from Streptomyces sp. NPDC058464, assembly GCF_042721035.1. Classification (NCBI taxonomy): domain Bacteria; kingdom Bacillati; phylum Actinomycetota; class Actinomycetes; order Kitasatosporales; family Streptomycetaceae; genus Streptomyces; species Streptomyces sp. NPDC058464. Next base: position 6,146 of record NZ_JBHXMA010000096.1, on the reverse strand, counting down.
CGCCGGTGGGTGAGTACTGGCCGGAGTACAAGGCGGCCGGCAAGGAGCGGACGCTGGTGCGGCACCTGCTCGCGCACCGCGCGGGCGTACCCGTGCTGGACCGGCCGCTCACCCCCGCGGAGGCCGCCGACCCCGACCTCGGCGCCGCCGCGGTGGCGGCGCAGGCACCGGTGTGGGAGCCGGGCACCGACCACGGCTACCACGCCCAGACGTACAGCTGGCTGACCGGTGAGCTGGTGCGGCGGGTGACCGGGCGGACCGTCGGCGAGTGGATCGCGGACGAGATCGCCGGACCGGCCGGCGCCGAGCTGTGGCTCGGGCTCCCGGCGGCGGAGCAGGCGCGCGTGGGGCGCGTGGGACCCGTCGAGGCGCCCGCGACCGCCGGCGCGCTCCGGACCCGGCCCAAGCGGGCCGTCTCCGAGGCGTACGCCGACCACGGGTCGCTGACCCGCCGGGCGTTCGGCGCGATCAGCCCGCTGCCGGACGAGAACGACCCCGGCTACCGCGCGGCCGCCCTCCCCGCCTCCAACGGCATCGCCACCGCCGACGGCCTGGCCCGCTTCTACGCAGCCCTGATCGGCGAGGTCGACGGCGGCACGCGGCTGTTCACCCCGGAGACGGTGGAGCTGGCCCGCACCGAGCAGTCGGCCGGTCCTGACCGGGTGCTGGTCGTCTCCACCCGCTTCGGGCTCGGCTACATGCTGCACGGCAGCGCGTCCCCGCTGCTCTCCCCCGCCTCCTTCGGGCACCCGGGCCGCGGCGGCGCGCTCGCCTTCGCGGACCCCGAGTCGGGCATCGCCTTCGGCTATGTCACCAACGGCTTCCGTAAGAGCGTGACGGCGGACCCGCGGGCGCAGGCGCTGGTGCGCGCGGTGCGCACGGCGCTGTCGTAACCGCCCCGTGCGCCCCCGCGTACGCCCGCGCCCCCCGCGTTCCTCACACGTTGATCGGATGCGAGTGCCGCCCCGACAGCGCGTCGATCTCGCCGTGCGCCTTGCTCAGCAACTGCATGGCCAGTTCGTTCAGGGCGCGGGCGCCGGCGATCTCCTCGCCGACTCTGGGCTGGTTGCTGTCGGACTCGTGCCGGCTCGCGTGGCCGTGTGCCCGTACCTCGGTGCCGTCGGGCAGACGGACCAGGGCGACCGCGCGGGTGTGCGTGTCGTCCTCCAGGAACTCCATCTCCACATGCCATCCCACAGCGGTTTTCATCATGGTGGACCACCTCCGGAATCGCTGCTTCCAGGGTGCTCCTCGGGGACCCGGACCGTCACGTCGGCGGACCGGCTACCGGTCCTCGAAGCTGGCGAAGTACGCGGCGGCCATGTCCTCGTCGGCGTGGCCCTGGGCGGCGGCGCGGGCGAACCGTTCGGCGGCCGCCTCGGCGACGTCCAGGCGCACGCCGTGGCTCGCGCCGGCGGCGACGATCAGCCGGGCGTCCTTCCCGGCGGTGTCCACCGCGAACGACGGCGGGGTCAGCCCGCCGTCGAGGATCAGCCCGGCCTTGGCCCGCAGGTAGCCCATGTCGAGGGGGCCGCCCGCGATCAGGTCGAAGAAGCGCTGCGGGTCCACGCCGAGACCCTGCGCCAGCGCGACCACCTCGCCGGTCGCAGCGGTGGCCGCGAGGACCCAGCTGTTGGCGACCAGCTTGAGCCGGGTCGCGGCGGCCGAGGAACCGTCGTCCCCGGTCCACACCGTGCGGGCGCCGACCGCGTCGAAGACGGGCGCGACCGTCTCCCGGCCCTGCTCGGGCCCCGCGGCCAGGACGGTGAGCTGGCCGGCCTCGGCGGGCTGGCGGGTGCCGAGGACCGGGGCGTCGTAGAAGACCAGGCCGTGCTCGCGGGCGAACGCGGCGAGTTCGGGGATCTGGTCGAGCCCCGCGGTGGTCGACTGCACCCAGACCGCCCCGGCGCGCAGCGCGCCCGCGGCCTCGCGCATCGTCTCCAGCGCGGTGGCGCCGTCGTAGAGCATGGTCAGGACGACGTCGGCGCCCTCCACGGCCTCGGCCGGTGTGTCGGTGACCTGGGCGCCGTCGGCCGCGAGGGGTTCGGCCTTGGCGCGGGTGCGGTTCCAGGCGCGGACGGTGTGCCCGGCCCTGAGGAGGTTGCGGGCCATCGCGGCGCCCATGATGCCGGTGCCCAGCATGCCCACGGTCGGCTTGTCGGTCATGACGTCTCCCTGTCCTCGTACGTTCCGCAGCCAGCTTGGCGTACCGCGGGCCGCCGGGCGTGCGGCAGCCGGGTGTCCGGGCGGCGTGCCGGAGAACGCAGGGGACCCCGGTCCGCCGACCGGGGTCCCCTGTGCGTGAGCGGGCTGGATCAGCCGTCGTTCTCCGCCGACGGGAGGTAGGCGCCGGGCACGTCGTTCGGCGAGTAGATCTTCTTGTCGCCGGGGTAGGGCTTGGTCCAGTTGTGGGTCTGGTACCAGGTGTAACGGTTCATCTGGGTGGGGTTGGCGTAGTCCGGCACGGCGTTCTTGCCGGTCAGCCGCTGGTGCGAGGCCCAGGTCTTCCACTGCGCCGCGACCGTCTTCTCGGCCGCCGGGACGGAGACCGACGTCGGCGCGGCCGCCGCCTGGGCGTCCTGGGCCGCGGGGGTGTCCGAGCCGCAGGTCGGCTGCGGGTTCACGCCGAGGGTCAGCGAGGTCCGGTTCGGGACCGCCGTGAACGGCGTGTCGTCCGCCTTGCCCGTGAACGCCCCGTACATCGGGGTGGCCGCGCTGTCGAGCTGGTTCATCGGGTGCACCCCGAGGATCTGCTCGATGGTGCGGACCATGGTGATCTGCGAGTAGTAGTGGTCGTCGACGTTGCCGTGCTGGGCGTACGGGCTGATGACCTGGACCGGGGCGCGGTGGCCGTCGACGTGGTCGAGGCCGGCCTGGGAGTCGTCCTCGACGACGAAGATCGCCGAGTCCTTCCAGTACTTGCTGTGCGTGATCTCGTCGACCATGCGGCCGACCGCCAGGTCGTTGTCGGCGACCTCGGCGGCCGCGTTCGCGGGTCCGCCGGTGTGGTCGTTGGAGAACCAGAACATGTTCAGGTTCGCCGGGCCGTTCTTCTCGAAGTCCTGCTTCCAGATCTGCTCTTTGTAGATGTCCGGGACGTCGAGGTCGAACAGCGGGAAGCCCTGCACCGACACGTCGTTGAGCGAGGGGATCGCCGAGCCCGTCTTGATGGGGTAGGCGGTCTGCGCCCCGGTGGCGGCCATGTTCTTGCTGTCGCAGTACAGGTTCTGCCAGGTCGCGCCGGCCGGCTTGCTCTCGTACGACTGGAACTCGCCGAAGTCCTTGACGGTCTGGCCGGCCGCCTGCGCGCCGGTCCACAGGAAGCCGGTCTTCTGGTGGCCGAGGACGTCGTTCTCGGTGTCGTAGCTGCGCGTGTACTCGCCGGCCGACGACTCGGTGTACTCCGGGTTGTCGGACTGCATCAGCCAGTTGTGGCCCTCGGCGGAGTTGGTGCCGATGTCGTAGAAGTTGTCGTACAGGCCGAACTGCTGGGCCAGCGCGTGCTGGTTCGGCGTGACGTTCTCGCCGAACTGGGTGAGCGCGGAGTTCCCGTTGCCCTGCGGCAGGTCGCCGAAGACCTGGTCGTAGGTGCGGTTCTCCTTGACGAGCAGGAAGACGTGCTTGATCGTCGACGGGTCGCCGATCCGCTTCGGGACCGGGACGGCCTTCTTGTGGCTGTTGCTCTTGGCCGTCTTGACCGAGTTGGACGTCCAGCCGTTCTGCTTGAACACCTTGTTCGTCTCGGACCTGACGACCTGGTCGCTCGGCATCGTGAACTGGGTGATGCTCGACGTGGTGTCGTGCGTGTTGTGGCCGGCGGCGTCGGGGCGCAGCGCGTCGATGCCACGGGTGTTGGCGACGACGATCTTCTTGCCCAGGGCGGTGATCCCCGACGGGAAGTAGTCGGTGGGGACCAGGCCGACGTAGCGGGCCGGCTGCTGCGCGGAGGTGTAGCGGTAGACGGCGACGGCGTTGGCGCGGCCGAGGGTCACCAGGAGGCGGCCGTCGTCGGTGAGGGTGACCGCGTTCGGCTCGTAGCCGACGGACGCCTCGGGCCACGGCTGGGTGGAGATCGTCTGGACGACCTTGTCCTTGCGGCTGTCGATGACCGAGACGCTGTTGTCGGCGGTGTTGGTGACGAACACCGCGCCCTTGCTCGCGTACACGGCGGTCGGGTGCAGGCCGACGTCGACGGTGCCGACGGCGGCGGACGGGTCCGCGGTGTCGATGACGCTGACCGTGCCGGTGGTGCTGGCGCCGGTCTTCGGGTCGGCGACCACGTCGGTGCCGTAGGAGTTGATGGTGGTGTCGCCGGCCTTGGCCGGGCGCCCGCCCTCGTTGCTGACGTAGAGCTTGCCGCCGACCAGGGCGAGGCCGCGCGGGGCGTTGCCGACCGCCCAGGTCTGCTTGATCGTTCCAGTAGCCGCGTCGATGGCGACGACCTTGTTCTCACCGTTGACCGCGGAGTACACGGTGGAGCCGTCGGCCGAGAACACGGCCGCGCCCACCAGCGCCTGCTTGGAGCCGTCGGCCGCGATCGGTACGGCCGTGGGGCTCGCGAGGGTGCCGTCCGCGTTGACGGTGAACTTCGTGTAGCCGCCCGCCTGACCGAGCCACAGCTGCTTGCCGTCGGGCGAGTAGGTGGGGCCCTCCTGGCCGACCGCGCCGCTGCTGATGCGCAGGTTGTCGGCCGCGTTGGTGCCGATCTTCTGCGTGACCTGACCGGTCGCCAGGTCCACGATGACGAGGGACGCGTCGCCGTCGGCGATCGAGGCGGCGAGGTGGGTGCCGTCCGGGCTGACGACCGACGACATGATCTTGCCGTCGTTGATGACGCTGCGGGTGCCGTACGGGTTGATGTATTGATCGGCGGAGACGACCTGGCCGTTGGCGGTGGTCTGGCCGACCTGCTGGGTGCCGAACTGGTACGTCGAGGCGACGGCGGTGCCGGTGATGCCGAGGGCGACCGCGATACCCGTCGTCACCAGGAGGGCCCGGCGGCCGACGTGTCTGCCGAAGACGTTGAACTGCTTCTTCTCGTTGATCCGACGCTGGCGTGTTACCTGCACGGAACTGTTCCCTTCACTGGGTTTCGAGCAGATCGACGTTGCCGTCGAACTGCCACAGCGGATTCGGGGCGTCGCCGGTCGAGGTCCGCACCAGGAAGTAGCCGTTGACTTCCTTGGGACCGTCGCCGTCGGCCACGAACCGCCCGTCCGAGGTGATGTCGAGCTGGTAGATCGCCGTCCCCGTGACCGCCGCGACGCCCGGGAGGTGCCAGCTCACGACGCAACGCCAGTCGTTGCCCGCGCCCTCCTGCGCGGCCTGGCCGTCGCTCTTGGTGCACGCCGCCGTGGCCTTCAACTGCGCCTCGGTGACGGCGGGCCGGTGCAGTTGCCCGGTCTGCAGCCGGTAGAGGTGGCCGAAGACCGTGGCGAGGGACTTCTGCACCTTGTCCTGCTCGATCCCGGAGCCCGTCGACGGGGTGGCCACGGCGACCGCGCCGACGGTGACGGCGGTCAGCGCGGCCAGCGGCAGCACACCGAGGGTGAGCGCGCGGCGCCCGGAGCCGTCGTAGGCAGGGTTGGTGAAGTCCCGCCGTACGAACAGGAGATAGGCCAGTGCGGTGGCGAGGACCGCCCACGCGAGGCTCACCGCGACGGCGATGAGGAGCGGGGCGAGCTGGGCGGGGCTGGTGAACAGGCCGTTCCAGGAGATGAAGGCGTAGCCGGGCAGGGCGAGGCGCACGGCGACGGGCAGCGGCAGCATCTGGGCGACCGACATGGCGAGCGCGACGATCGGGGGCAGCAGCAGGCCCATCGGGGAGCGGCCGAGGGCGACCGAGCCGAGCAGTCCGATCGCGGCGAGGGAGAGGGTCGGGGCGAGGGCCACGAGCCAGGCGAGCAGGACCCGTCCGGCCGCGTCCCCGGGGGACAGCAGATGCCCGTCCAGGCCGACCAGCGGCTGGTCGCCGACCGACGCCAGCCCGCCGAGCGTGCTGGAGGCGGCCAGTCCGGCCACCAGCAGCAGGATCACGGTGAGGCTGGCCAGCGACTTCGCCACGAAGATCCGCGCGGGCGAGCGGACCGCCACCAGCAGGTGGCGCCAGGTGCCGAGCCGGTCCTCGGCGGCGAACACGTCACCGG
>NZ_JBHXMA010000095.1:0-13472 GCF_042721035.1 Streptomyces sp. NPDC058464 | reverse complement strand
ATTCGACCGCACCAACGACCGCGGCCGATCCAACGGCAACTCCAACACCGGCAACCCAGCCAACCGCTCCCGCCAATACCCCAACTGACCATCCAGCACGTCCCCGGACAGCCACGACCGCTGCCACGCCGCGAAATCCGCATACTGCACCGGCAACCCAGGCAACGGATCCGCCGCACCGACCCGGAACGCCCCGTACAACGCGGTCAGTTCACGCCAGAAGACCGTGCCGGACCATTCGTCGAAGACCACGTGGTGCAGCGACAGGCAGAGCATGTGGTCGGTGGCGCCCAGGCGGATCAGGCAGGCGCGGATGAGCGGGCCGGCCGCCAGGTCGAACGGGGCGTCGGCGATTGCCGAGGCCAGGTCGCGGGCTGTCGCCTCCGGGTCGGAGGTGCCCGACACGTCCGCCACCGGCAGGTCGAACGGGCCGGGCGGGTCGATCAGCTGACGGGCCGTGCCGTCGGGGCCGGCCACCAGCCGGGTCCGCAGCACCTCGTGCCGGGTCACGATCGTGCCGAGGGCCGCGTTCAGTGCTTCGGTGTCCAACGGCTCGCGCCAGCGGGTGCGGAGGGGCACGTTGTATTCGGTCGTTCCCGGTTCGAGCTGGTCCAGGAACCACAGCCGCTGCTGGGCGAAGGACAGCGGCAGCACCTGGTCGCGCGGCACCGGCGTGATCGGTGTGGCCGTCGTACCGTGCGCGGATCGTTCGACGGCCCGGGCGAGTTCGCCGACGGTGGGCTGGTCGAAGAGGGTCGCGAGGGGCACCTCGGTCCCGAACGCGTCGCGGATACGGGAGATCACCTGGGTGGCCAGCAGGGAGTGGCCGCCGAGTTCGAAGAAGTTGTCCTCCGTGCCGACCCGGTCCACGCCGAGCAACTCGGCCCAGATCTGCGCCAGCGACTCCTCGGCGGGGGTGGCCGGGGCGACGAACGTGGCGGCCAGGTCGGGGCGGTGGGCGTCGGGGACCGGCAGTGCGGCGCGGTCGAGCTTGCTGCTGGAGGTCAGCGGCAGTGCGGCCAGTTCGGTGAACACCGACGGGATCATGAATTCCGGCAGGCTCTCGCGAAGGTGGCCGCGCAACTCCCCCGTGTCAGGGATGCCTTCGGCGGGGTCGGAAGGAACGACGTAGGCCACCAGACGCGCCTGTGCGGACTCGCCGAATGGGGTCACCACCGCCACCTGCACCCCGGGATGCGCGGCCAGCGCGGCCTCGATCTCACCCGGCTCGATCCGCACCCCCCGGACCTTCACCTGATCATCGACCCGGCCCAGGAACTCCATCCGGCCCGCCGCACTCCACCGCACCCGGTCACCCGTCCGGTACATCCGCGAACCGTCCCCCGCAAACGGATCCGCGAGAAAGCGCTCCGCCGACAGGGCCGGACGCCCGCCGTAGCCACGCGCGACACCGGGACCGCCGATGAACAGCTCGCCCGCCACCCCGACCGGCACCGGACGCAGCCGGGCATCCAGCACATGCACCGTCGTCGCCGCGATCGGCACACCGATCGGCACCGGCGACACCGCCTCCCGCAGCACCGCGACGACCGCCGTGATGGTCGCCTCCGTCGGCCCGTAGGTGTTGTAGATCGGTACCTGGGTCCGCTCGAACCAGCGCGCCAGCACCGCGGCCGGTATCGCTTCACCGGCCAGGACCAGCAGGCGGAAGTCCGGGCCCAGCCCGTCGCCGGCCGTGAGGTCGGAGATGGCCAGTTCCCAGACCGCGGGGGTCATCTCCGCGATGGTCGCCCGTTGTGCCCGGATCTGCCGCAACACCTGGGCCGGGGTCCAGAGTTCGGCGCCGCGCAGCACCAGCCGGCCGCCGTGCATGAGGACCGGGAAGAGCTGCTCGACCGTAGCGTCGAAGGTGATGGAGGCGAACTGCAGGGTGCTGTCGGCGGGGGTGATCGCGTACCGGCGGCCCATCTCGGTCAGCCGCACGGTCATCGAGTGGTGTTCGATGAGCACGCCCTTGGGCCGGCCGGTGGAGCCCGAGGTGAAGATGACGTAGGCCAGGTTCCCCGGCTGCGCCTGCGGTGGCAGGTCGTCGGAGTCGTGGGTGGCGATGGCGGCCGTGTCCGCGTCGACGAACAGGCGGTCCACGTCTGCGCCCAGCCGGTCGGCCAGCGCGGTCTCGGTGATGACCAGGGGTGCGCCGGAGGCTTCGAGCAGGTACCGGATGCGCTGGTCGGGGTGGTCGGCGTCCATCGGTAGGTAGGCGGCGCCCGCCTTCAGCACACCGAGGACGGCCACCATCAGGCCGGTGCCGCGCAGCAGGCACACGCCGACGACGTCCTCACGACCGATACCCCGCGCCATCAGATGCCGCGCCAACCGGTTCGACCGCGCTGCCAACTCGCCGTACGTGAGCTGCCGCTGACCCGACACCACCGCAACCGCATCCGGCCGCAACCGCGCCTGCCGCCCGATCAACTCCAGCACCGAGCCCTCCACCACCGGCTCCGCACCCGAACCCCACGACCCCAACTCCCCCCGCTCCGCCTCCGACAACAACTCCAGTTCGGCCACCCGCCCCCCGGGCACCGCAAAAGCCCGCAACACCGTGACCAGGTGCCGGGCCAGCCGCCGTACCGACGCCTCGTCGAACAGGGCGGTGCTGTACTCGATCACTCCGGAGAGGCCGTTCTCGCCCGCGTCGCCGAAGTTCACCTGCAGGTCGGCCGTGGTGAGTTGCCGGGCGACGCCGTCGTCGTCGCGGTCCTGCCGGCGTTCCCTGGCCGGGCGTCCGGGGTCGTCTTCCTGTCCGTAGTTCAGGAAGACCTGGAAGAGGGGGGTGCGGGACCGGTCCCGGTCGGTGACCAGGGCGTCCACCAACTGCTCGAACGGCAGGTCCTGGTGCGCGTAGCCGCCGAGCGCGGCCTCCCGGGCCCGGGCCAGGACCTCGGCGAACGTCGGGTCGCCCGACAGGTCGGTGCGCATCACCAGCGTGTTGACGAAGAAGCCGATCAGGTCCTCGGTCTCGGCCCGGTTCCGGCCCGCCACCGCGGTGCCCACCACGACGTCCTCGGTGTCGCAGTAGCGGCCCAGCAGCACGCTGAACCCGGCCAGCAACGCCATGAACATCGTCGCGCCGTTCTCGCGGGTGACCTTCCGCAGGCCGTCGACCACCTCGGCGGGGACGGTGAACGGCACCGCCCCGCCCTCCGTCGAGCGGACCGGTGGGCGGGGCCGGTCGGTGGGCAGCTCCAGCACCGGGGCCCCGGCCAGTCGCTCCCGCCAGTAGGCGAGTTGCTGCTCCAGCACCTCCCCGGCGAGGAACGACCGCTGCCACAGCGCGAAGTCGGCGTACTGCACGGCGAGCGGCGGCAGCGGATCCGGGTCACCCGCGCACAACGCCTCGTACAGGGCGAGCAGTTCGTGCCGTAGCACCCGCTCGGACCATTCGTCGAAGACGACGTGGTGCATCGTCAGGATCAGCACGTGTCCCTGATCGCCCAGTCGGACCAGGCAGAAGCGCACCAGTGGCCCCGTCGCCAGATCGAACGGGGACATGATCATCTGGGCTCCGAGCCGTTCCAGGGCACGCGCCGGTTCCGGTTCGGCGGAGACGTCGGCGACCGGCAGCCAGACCGGACCGGGGGGATCGATGACCTGGTGGGCGACGCCGTCCGGGCCCGTCACCAGCCGGGTCCGCAGCACCTCGTGGCGCGCCACCACCGCGTCCACGGCCCTGTTCAGCGCCCCGGTGTCGAGGTCGCGGCCCAGCGGCACCCGCATCGGCATCGTGTACTCGATCGAGCCCGGTTCGAGCTGGTCGAGGAACCACAGCCGCTGCTGGGCGAAGGACAGCGGAAGCGGGGTGCCGGGGCGCTCTCCCCACCCCCGCAGGGGCGACCGCTCACCCTTGAGGCGTCGCGTCAGCAATTCCTGCTTGGCCCGGGAAAGCGTCACTTGTCCTCCACCGTGAGAATGCCGAACCAAACCCGCGATTCATCCGCCGCAACCGAGGAATGCACGGTCGGGGAATCCATGGTCAGGGGATCCGGTCGCCCGTCTCAATATGGCATTCAGTGCGGCTGTCTGACACGCGACGTATTGCCGCGGACGGCCGAAATCATGACGCGCGGTGTGTCGTTCAACAAGGCAGGGGTGTGTGCCGCCTCCGCCATGAGCACTTCGGCGGCCTCTTTTCCCAGTTCCAGGGAGATGGCCTCCCAGTTGCGCAGGACGGCCTCGTGCACGGCGATCTCCCGGTCCCGCGAACCCGCGATCTCCTGGGTGGTGATGTCGGTGAATCCGGCTCTTTCGAGGAAGGAGCCGTAGGGCAGGAGAGCCGGCTCCCAGCTGGTGAACACGAGCCGACCACCGGGGCGGAGCACCCGTGCCAGCTCACGGAACGCGGCCGGCTTGTCGTGCACCATCCACAGCGCGTCGACGCTGACCGCCCCGTCGAAGCCCGCGGCGGCCAGTCCGGTGTCGGTGGCACTGGCCACGTAGAAACCGGCCCGGGCCGCCATGCCGAAGCCGGCCGCACGTTCCGCCGCGGCGGCCACCGCTTCGGGGATGATGTCCACGCCGACCAGGGGAACGTCGAGCGCACGCGCGATCCAGAGACCGGGGCCGCCCCGGCCGCAGCCCACGTCGAGCAGGCGGGTCGTGTGCGACTGCGCCAGGATCTCCGCCAGGAGGCGCAGGTCGCTCAGGGTGACGAAACCGAAGGGTTCCGCCTCGCTGGGATAGTCGGCGCCGTAGACGTCCTGGTAGATGGATTGGAGTGTGGAGCCGCGACCCTGGTTGGCCAGTACCGAACGGTAGCGGTCCTCCCGGGTGGAAGGTCGTCGCTCAGCGGCGCACATCGCATCAGCCCTTCTCCGGTCTCAAGTCTCAGATCTCAGATCTCCGGTCTCAGGTCTCCGGGTCTCAGGTCTCACGCCGACCGGTGCAGCCAGGCCTGCACGTCGGGGTGGAGGACCCGTGCGACCCTCGCCCGGTAGTCGGCGAGTTCGGCCTCGGTGAGGAGTTCGGCCCCCGAGCCCGACACGCCCTTGCGGAAGAAGGACGCGCTGTTGTCCAGCAGGCCCCCGAAGGGCTCGATCCGGTCCGCGGAGGCGCGCATCCGCTCGAACGTCGCGGCCTTCACCAGACCGGGCCAGAGTTCTTCGGCGACCGCGATCCCCAGCCGTGCCGCGAGCATGCGCATCTGTCCCTCCAGGTCGGCGGAGAGGTCCTCGTAGTGGGTGAGGACGACGTTCGGCTCGTCGCGTCGCTCCCACGCGGCGGCGACGCGCCCGAGAATGCCGTCCAGGCGGCTCGGCCGTGCCGGTGCGGCCGGCTCTTCCGTGATCCAGTCGAGCAGCCACTCCCGTGGTGAGTCGCCGACGCCCCCGTCAGCGGGTCCGGCGGCCTGTTCCAGACGCTTCTGCTGGTGGTAGGAGGAGACGGCGGCATCCAGCGGATTCCGTGCGACCGCGATGTAGGTGACCTGCGGGAGGGCGGGAACGTCCGCCAGTGAGCTGTGCGTCTTGATGAACCGCCGGTGGCGTTGGCCGGCGTACCGTTCGAAGACCTCGTGGCGTATGCCCGTCGGATCGTCCAGCCAGGGCGACAGCTCATTGAGCGGGGCCGGGAGTTCCGGCGTCTGGAAGACCAGGAGCGCACAGATCATCTGCACCCATGTGGTGCCGCACTTGCCCGGCGCGCTGATGACGATGTCCCCGGGCCGGAACGGGAAGGACACCCAGCGTTCGGCCAGCACCCCGTCCATGACCACGTCGACGGCCAGGCGCCCCCGGGCGGTGAGCACGGTCCCCGTACGATCGCGACCGTCCGGTTCGCTGCGGTCCGCCAGGTACCCGTGCGCGAACAGCTTCTCGGTCATCTCCCGTGAAACGTCGCCGCCGGGTTTCGCCTGCTGTCCCGCGCTCTTGCCGGAGTTGCCTCGCATCTGCAGCGCCGTCAGGAAAAGCACATCGCCCAAAGCGATGTCACCGAAGCCTGCGGACGAAAGGCGGGCGGCCATGGCCCGTTCGTTGGAATCGCTCATCTCAATGAATTGACTCACGGCAATTCTGGCCATATCCAGCATGGCCGCAATTCTTCTGCCTCCCCGCCGTGAATTCAACCGACCGACCCGTGAACCGGGCACGGCCGGTGTTCAACCGGGGCATCGCATCAGTTGAACACCGGTTTCCGGCTCAGTGCCGCCGCCTGCGGGTGATCTCCGCTGCCAGCCGCGCCCCGATGACCCGGGCGCTGTCGCCGCGCAGCACCGTCGAGTGTTCCGCCGGTACGTCCACGATCTCCGGCTCCCGGACGAGCGCGGCCCGCCACTGGTCGAGTGCCTGCTGCCGGATCTCGTCCGGGTCCTCGCCCGGCATGAACAGCACCACCCTGCCGTCGTACGGCTCCCGGTGCATGCTCCGACCGTAGGTGCTGTAGGCCAGGCCGTTGATGGTCACCACACGCATGATCCGCATCCCGTGCTTGTCGCCCTCCCTGACCGCGACGGCGATCTTGTCGTCGGGCTCGCGGAACCGCAGCAGCCGGTCCTCGTCGGCCGGGGAGAGCCGGGTCCCGTCCGGGGCCTGGATCGTGTCGTCCAGACGGTCCAGCAGCCGGCGGGTCTCCTGGGCGGCGGCGCGGTGGCCGGGGGCGGGGGTGCCGAGGAAGGCCGGACCCATCAGGAACACACCGCCCACCTCCCTGCCCGCGGCGGCCGCCCGCCGGGCCATCTCCAGGGCGATGTAGCAGCCTCCGGACTGCGCGGCGAACAGGTACGGACCGTCCGGCTGGAGCTGGAACACCTCCTTGAGATAGGCGGCCGCCATCTTCCTCACGGAGCGCAGCGGGCGGTCGTCGCCGACCAGTCCCCGTTCCTGGAACGCGATCAACTCCTGGCCCTCGCCGAGATGCCCGGCGAGTCCGGCGTAGGCGGCGACCTCACCGGTGATCGAGTGCACGGCGTGCACGGCGGGGACGATGTGCCCCCTCCTGACACGGACGGCCGAGCGCAGTCTGGCCTCGGCCCGGTGCGCCTCGATCCGCGCGGCGACGCCGGTGACGGTCGGACGGTCGAACAGGTCGCCGACGCTGGTGTCGTGCCCGGCGGCCCGGATCCGGGCCACGATCTGGGTCACCAGCAGTGAGTGCCCGCCGAGTTCGAAGAAGTTGTCTTCCGCGCCCACCCGGTCCAGGCCGAGCGCTTCGGCCCAGACCCTGGCCACCACCCGCTCGATCCTGGTCCGGGGAGCGACGTACCGACCGGACAGGTCGACGCGGCCGGGGTCGGGGGCGGGGAGGGCGGCCCGGTCGAGCTTCCCGCCCGGCGTCAACGGCAGCGCCGACAACTCGGTGAAGGAAGCCGGGACCATGAACGCGGGCAGCCTGGCCCCCAGATACGCACGCAACTCACCCACACCGGGAACGCCCTCGGCCGGATCGGCCGCAACGAGATACGCCACCAACCGGGCCCCCGTCCCCTCCCCGACCACCGCCACCACCGCCGCACCAACACCCGGATGACCAGCCAGCACCCCCTCGACCTCCGCCGGCTCGATGCGGTAGCCGCGCACCTTGACCTGCTCGTCCACCCGCCCCACGAACTCCAGCCGCCCGTCGGCACCCCACCGCACCCGGTCACCCGTCCGATACACCCGCGAACCATCAGCCGCGAACGGATCAGCGACGAACCGCTCCCCCGTCAGCGCCGCACGACCGACATACCCACGCGCCACACCCACGCCACCCACGAGCAACTCACCGGCCACACCCCCCGGTACGAGATTCAGCGCGCCGTCCACCACGTAGAGGCGGGCGCCCGGAACCGGCCCTCCGATCGAGGGAGGAAGGTCTCTGTCCTCGACCACGCCGGCACTCGCCACCACCGTCGCCTCGGTCGGCCCATAGGCGTTCAGCAACCGCCGCCCCTCCGCCCGCCACACCGACGCCAATGACGCATCCACCCGCTCGGCGCCCGTGACCAGGGTCTTCACCCCGGCCAGATCGGCCGGCGCCAGCACCCGCAACAACGACGGCACGGCGAAGGCCAGTTCCACCCCTGCCGCACGGACCAACCCACCGGGCTCGGTCCGCTCCTCCGCAGTCGCCACGACCAGCGTGCCACCACCCGACAAGGTCATGACCAGCTCCCACACCGCCGCGTCGAAGCTGAACGGCGCCAGCAACAAGCCCCGGGACCCCTTGCCCAGCAACGGCCACAGACCGGCCGCCAGATTCACCAGCCCACCATGGCCCACCTGGACGCCCTTCGGGACACCCGTCGTCCCCGACGTGTAGATCACATACGCCAGTTGATCCGGCTCCACCGCCGTCGGCTCCGGCACGTCCAGATCGGTCCACGCGGCCGGGTCGTCCACTCGCACCATCACTGCGTCCCCGTCCAGTGCGGCCGCTCCGGCCCGGTCTCCGACCACGACCCGGGCACCGCTGTCGGCCAGCATCAACGCCAGCCGCTCCGACGGGTACTCCGGGTCCAACGGCACGAAAGCCGCCCCGGCGAACCACACGCCCAGCACCGCGACCACCAGATCCGGGCCGCGGCCCAGGCAGATGCCCACGACCGACTCGGGGCCCGCTCCGAGGCCTCGAAGGTGGCCCGCCAGCCGTGACGCCCGCCGTACCAGGCCTGCGTAGGTCAGATGTGCCTCGCCGCATACGACGGCGACCGTGTCCCCGTCGGTAGCCGCCAGCTCGGCCACCAGTCCGGGCACTCCGCCGGTCGCAGACACCGGCCGTGCGGCACCCGTCCCCAGCTCCAGGAGTTCGGTGTGCTCGGCCGCCGACAGCACGGACAGCTCGGACACCGGCCGGCTCGCGCTCTCCCCGATCTCTGCCAGCAGCATCCGCAGCTGCCGTGCCAGCCGGTCGATCGTCGCCGCGTCGAACAAGGCGACCGCGTACTCGATCGTGGCCGTGAGGCCGTCGTCGTCCTCGACCACGACCAGACGCAGGTCGAACTTGGCGGTCACACCTGCCTGGACGGTGTCCGTCGCGTCGGCAGTATCCGTGGCGTCGGCGGTTTCCGTCGCGTCGGCGGTTTCCGTCGCGTCGCTCCTCGCGCCGGTCTCCTGCCGGTAGTAGTCGAACAGGACCTGGAAGAGCGGGGTGCGGGAGCGGTCCCGTTCGGTGACCAGGGCGTCCACGAGTTGCTCGAAGGGCAGGTCCTGGTGGGCGTAGGCACCCAACGCGGTCTCCCGCACCCGACCCAGCAACTCGGTGAAGGACGGGTCCCCCGACAAGTCGGTCCGCAGCACCAGCGTGTTGACGAAGAACCCGATCAAGTCCTCGGTCTCCGCACGGTTCCGGCCCGCGACCGGTGTGCCCACCACGATGTCGTCCTGACCCCCGTACCGGCCCAGCAGCACGCTGAACGCGGCCAGCAGGGTCATGTACATCGTCGCGCCGCCCGCGCGGGTCACCTCGTGCAGCCCCCGCACGACCTCGCCCGGCACGGTGAAGCGCAGCGCCGCCCCCACCGCGGAGCGGAGCGCCGGACGCGGCCGGTCGAGGGGAAGCTCCAGGACCGGCAGTGCCGCCAACCGGTCCATCCAATAAGCGAGTTGGCGATCCTGGACGCCCTCGGCCAGCCAGGTGCGCTGCCACACCGCGAAGTCCGCGTACTGCACCGCGAGCTGCGGCAGCGGATCCGGTTCGCCCGCCCGGAACGCCTCGTACAGCGAGGACAGGTCGCGTCGCAGGATCCGGTCCGACCAGTCGTCGTAGGCCACATGATGGACGGTCAGCGCCAGCACGTGACGAGTGGCCGCAAGCCGGATCAGGCAGGCCCGCAGGAGCGGCCCGGACTCCAGCTCGAACGGCTCCGCTGTGTCGGCCGCCACCAGACGCCTGGCCGCGGTCAGCGGATCGGCCACGTCCGACACGTCCGCCACCGGCAGCGGAACCGGTCGCGGCGGGTCGATCACCTGGTACGCGACCCCGTCCGGGCCCGCCACCAGCCGGGTCCGCAGCACCTCGTGCCGGGCCGTCAGAGCCGTCAACGCCGCACCGAGCGCGGCCACGTCCACCGGGCCGGCGAGCGGGATCGGCGACGGCAGGTTGTACTCGGCAGACCCTGGTTCGAGCTGGTTCAGGAACCACAGCCGCTGCTGGGCGAACGACAGCGGTAGTGCCCGGTCCCGGGACGTCGGTGTGATCGGCGGCGCAGCCGACCCGTGGCCGGTCTCGTCGACCACCGCGGCCAGCGCCCGCAGGGTGGGGTGCTCGAACAGCGCGGCCAGGGCGATCTCGGCGCCGAACACCTCCCGGATCCGGGAGATCACCTGCGTGGCCAGCAGCGAGTGCCCGCCCAGTTCGAAGAAGCCGTCCAGGGCGCCGACCCGGTCGGCCCCGAGCAACCGCGCCCAGATTCCGGCCAGAAGCTCCTCGGTCGCCCCGGTGGGCGGCACAAAGGCGCCCAGCTCGGGACGGGCGGCGTCGGGGGCGGGCAGCGCGGCCCGGTCCAGTTTCCCGTTGGGGGTCAGGGGCAGGGCGGCCAGCTCGGTGAAGACGGACGGCACCATGTACTCCGGCAGGGTCCGCCGCAGGAAGGCACGGAGGTCGGCCGCCGTGGGGATGCCCTCGGCCTGGTCCGCCGGGACCAGGTAGGCGGCCAGCCGGTCCCCGGCCTCGCCCCAGGCGGCGACCGCGGCCGACCGTATCCCGGGGTGCGCCGCCAGCGCCGCCGTCACCTCGCCCGGCTCGACCCGGAACCCGCGCACCTTGAGCTGGTCGTCGGCCCGGCCGAGGAACTCCAGTTCCCCGCCCGCCCGATGGCGGACGACGTCCCCGGTCCGGTACAGCCGCCCCCCGTCCGCAGCGAACGGGTCGGCGACGAACCGCTCCGCCGTCAGCGCCGGACGCCCGGCATAGCCACGGGCCACTCCGGCGCCGCCGAGGAACAGTTCACCGGCCACCCCGACGGGCACCGGGCACAGGTGCCGGTCCAGCACGTGGACACTGGTGTTCGCCACCGGCGACCCGAGGGTGACCGGCCCGTCGCCCGGCACGGGCCCGCACGTGGACCAGATCGTGGTCTCCGTGGGCCCGTACATGTTCCACACGCCGGCGGTACGTGCCTGGATCGCCCCGGCCAGTTCGGCGGGCAGCGCTTCACCACCGCAGAGGGCACGCAGCCGCGCCGAGCCCCGCCAGCCGTCGGCGACCAGCATCTGCCAGGTCGACGGGGTGGCCTGCATGACGGTGGCACCGCTCCTGCCGAGTTCTCCCGTCAGCAGCCGCGGGGAGCGGACCGTGTCCCGGTCCGCCACGACGACCCGGGCACCGACGGTCAGCGGAAGCAGCAGTTCCAGGCCTGCGATGTCGAATCCCAGCGTGGTGACGGCCAGCAGAACGTCGGCAGGAGTGAGGCCCGGGCGATCTGCCATGGAGGCCAGGAAGTTCACCAGGTTGCGCTGGGTGACCTGCACTCCCTTCGGGATCCCGGTCGACCCGGAGGTGTAGATCACGTAGGCGAGGCGGTCCGCGGCCGGCTCCGCCTCGGGCTCGGGTGCCGGATCCCGCTTCGCGGCTCCGGCCGGGTCGTCCAGCCAGATCCGGATCTCGGCGGGCAGGCCGTCGGCCACGCCACGGTGGCCTGCCAGTACGCGGACTCCGCTGTCGGCCAGGACGAACTCCAGCCGTTCCGCAGGGTAGTCGGGGTCCAGCGGCAGGAAGGCGGCGCCCGCCTTCCACACCGCCAGCATCGCGACGACCGTGTCCAGGCCGCGTTCGAGACAGAGGCCGACGACCGACTCGGTACCGACGCCCTGTGCACGAAGCCGGCCGGCGAGCAGGTCGGCCCGTTCCTCCAGCGAGCCGTACGTCAACATGGTCCCGCCCGCCACCACCGCGACGGCATCGGGCCGTGCGGCCGCCTGGGCCGCCACCAACTCGTGCACCCCGGCCACCCGGGGCACCGACGTCGCCGTGTCGTTCCAGGCCGCCGGCATCAGGTTCAGTTCGGCGGCGGTCAGCATCGGCAGCCGGGACAGCCGCCTGCCCGGGTCCTCCGCCACCGCGCCGAGTACGGTGACCAGGTGGCCGATCATCCGGTCAGCCGTCTCCCGGTCGAACAGCGCCGTGCTGTATTCGATCGATCCGGCCAGTCCGGTGCCGGTGTCCACCAGGTTCACCGCCAGGTCGAACTTCACCGTCCCGGACGACGTCTGCGTGCCATCGGGTCCGTTCTCGACCGTCGGGCCGTCGCCCTCGTCGCGCAGGTAGTTGAAGAAGACCTGGAAGAGGGGGGTGCGGGAGCGGTCGCGTTCGGTGATCAGGGCGTCCACGAGTTGCTCGAAGGGCAGGTCCTGGTGGGCGTAGGCGCCCAGCGCGGTCTCCCGCACCCGGCCGACCAGGTCGGTGAAGGACGGGTCTCCGGACAAGTCGGTGCGGAGTATTAGCGTGTTGACGAAGAACCCGATCAGGTCCTCGGTCTCGGTACGCGCCCGGTTGGCCGCCGGTGAGCCGACGACGACATCGTCCAGTCCCGTGTAACGGCCCAGAACCACGCCGACGCCTGCCAGCAAGGTCATGAACATGGTCGCGCCGCTCCGTCGGGCGACCTCCCGCAGCCCGTCGGCCACCGGGGCGGGGACGGTGAAGTGTGCCGCCGCGCCCTCACTGGACCGCACGGGGGGACGGGGCCGGTCGGTGGGCAGTTCCAGCACTGGCGCTCCGGTCAACCGGTCACGCCAGTAGGCAAGTTGGCCGTCGAGGACCTCGCCGGTCAGCCAGGAACGCTGCCAGACGGCGAAGTCGGCGTACTGCACCGGCAACGGCGGCAACGGATCCGGCTCACCGGCACGGATCGCCCGATAGAGGACCTGCAGATCGCGGCGGAGGATCCGGCCCGACCACTCGTCCGACACCACGTGATGCAGGGACAGCACCAGCACACTGCGGTCCAGACCCGCTCGCACGAGGCAGGTACGGATCAGCGGCCCGGCCGCGAGGTCGAACGGCGCCACCGCATCCGCCTCGACCAGAGACCGGACCACGGCCATCGGATCAGCAACACCGGAGACGTCCACCACCGGCAACGGAACCTGCTCCGATGGGTCGATGACCTGGTACGCGACCCCGTCCGGGCCCGCCACCAGCCGGGTCCGCAACACCTCGTGCCGCGCCACCACAGCCGTCAACGCAGCCTCCAGTGCAGCCACATCCACCAGGCCGTCCACCGGTATCAGCGACGGCAGGTTGTACTCGACCGAACCCGGTTCAAGCTGCTCAATGAACCACAGCCGCTGCTGGCCGAACGACAACGGCAACGGCTCATCCCGGGAGACCGACGTGACCGCCGGCAGCACCATCCCGGGCACCGCCTGCTCGATGACCGCGGCCAGACTGCGGACCGTCGGATGGTCGAAGAGGGCAGCCAGGGCAATCTCGCTGCCGAACACCTCACGGATCCGGGAGACCACCTGGGTCGCGAGCAGTGAATGCCCGCCCAGCTCGAAGAAGTTGTCCTCGGCACCGACACGATCCCGCCC
>NZ_JBHXMA010000094.1:0-14250 GCF_042721035.1 Streptomyces sp. NPDC058464 | reverse complement strand
TTTGGGCCGGCCGCCCGCCCGCGCACCCGGCGGACGGGCGGCCGGCCTGCGTCCGTACGGGCGTTCCCCCGGACGGGCGGCGGCGCGCGGACGAGCGGTTGCGGGCCGTCACGGGTGATTTCACGGTGGGCAGCAGGATCCGACGCACACCGAAAGGAACATCCATGCGCGCTCTGCCCGCACGGCGTCTCGCGTCCACCGCGCTCTGCGCCGCCCTTCTGGCCGGGGTCACCGGTCCGGCGGCCGTGGCCGCCGACCCGGCCCGCGAGCGCACCCGTGCGATGTCGCAGGCGCCCGTCCCCGGGGCTGACGCGCTCCTCGGCCGGACCAGGTCGCTCGGCGGCCTCGCCGCCGTGCTCAAGCCGGTCACCGACCTGCTCGCCGCCGCCCTCAAGGCGGACAACGGCCAGTTGGCCCCCGACCGGGCCACCCGGCTCGCCGACGCGGCCAAGACGGCGATCGTCCAGCTCACCGCGGCGGCCCCGGCCCCCGCCCTGCCCTCGACCCCGGCGCTGCCGAGCACCCCGGCGCTGTCGGCCGCGGCCGCCGCCGCGGCGGCCGCCCAGGCCAAGGGGCTCGGCGACGCCCCCGCGGTCAAGGACCTGGCCGGGGACGCCCTGAAGGCCCTCCAGGCCGCGGTCGACAACCTGGTCAAGGCCGTCACCTCCGGCGACGCCGGCCAGGTCGCCCCGGCCGTCACCGCCGTCCTGACCGGCCTGGTCGACTACCTCGCCGCGCTCCTGCTCGGCGGCGGCCTGCCCGCTCCCGGCCTCGCCGGCCTGCCCGCGCTGCCCAGCCTCCCGGCGACCACGCCGCTGCCGCTGCCCCCGTCCTGACCGGGCCTCCCGACCGGGCCCTCCGACCGGGCCTTCTGGCCGGGCCTTTTCAGGACTTTGATCTCATATGTCTTCCGTGCGCGGGGTTTCCGGCCCGCCAGGACATCGTTAGGCACGCCGAAAGTCGCCGAAGGAAGGAACACGATGAAGTCCCTGAAGGCCGTCGCCGTCGTTGCCGGTTCCGTGGCTCTCGCCGGCGTCGCCGCGCCCGCGTTCGCCTACAACACCGCCGACCTCACCCCCACCAGCCTCAACGGCGCCGTGAACACGCTGACCAAGGGCCCCCTGGACCTGGACCAGGCGATGCCGCTGCAGCACCAGTCGAACGCGCTCGACACCGAGAACAAGAACTCCGTGCTCAGCACGGTCAAGGGTGCGGCCGGCAGCCTCAACCAGCACAACCCGCTGCTGGGCGGCCTGCCCCTGCAGGGCTGAGCGACGCCGACCGGGGATCTCCGGCGGCCGTCCGAGGGACACCGTTCGAGTGATATCGAGGGGTGTCCCTCGTTCGTGTGGCGGAGCCCCGCGGGCGTCCGCCGGTCGGGTGAGCGGACGCCCGGCCGCCCGGCGGCCCGGCGATACGGTCGCGCGGTGACCTCAACCCCAAGCGAGACCCGCCCCTTCCGCGTCGCCGACCTCGGCACCCTCGTCGTGCTGGCCTGGAGCGGCGAGGCGCCCGACGGCAGCGACATGCCGTACCTGCTGGCCTACTCCCTCGGTGACGCCGAGGGCGGCCCGGAGGCCACCTCGGCCGCGGTCGAGGCGCTGCTCGCCAACAACGGGCTGCCGGTCGGCGGCGACGTCGTCGACGGCACCGCCCGGCCGAGCCTGCCCGTCACCCTGCTCGTCGAGGCCGGCCAGGCCGTCCTCAACCTGGCCCCGCTCAACGCCCAGTGCCCCGCGCCCGCGGAGTGGCTCGCCGCGGTCGGCGCACGCGGCTACGCCTACCTGGTGTTCACCACTCGCCCGTGGCCCGAGGGCGAGCCCGGCAAGCCCGTCACCCCCGAGGCGCTGAGGGACTTCGCCGGGGCCGAGGAGACCCTGACGGCCGCCGCGCACGTCGTGCTGCCGGCCCGCAGGCTGCGCGGCTGATGGACAAGGCCGCGGGCGCCGGGCGGGGGTTCGCGCTGCTGACGGTGATCGCGGGGGCGGCCGGGCTGCTGGCCTCCTGGGTCATCACCCTGGACAAGTTCAAACTCCTGGAGAACCCGCACTTCGTGCCCGGGTGCAGTCTCAACCCGGTGGTGTCCTGCGGCAGCGTGATGAAGAGCGACCAGGCCTCGGCGTTCGGGTTCCCCAACCCGATGCTGGGCCTGGTGGCCTACGGCATCGTGATCTGCGCCGGCATGGGCCTGCTGGCCGGCGCCCGGTTCCCCGCCTGGTACTGGCTGACCTTCGACGCCGGCTGCCTGTTCGGCGTCGGCTTCGTGTCCTGGCTGCAGTTCGAGTCGCTGTACCGGATCAACGCGCTGT
Organism: Streptomyces sp. NPDC058464; assembly: GCF_042721035.1. NCBI lineage: Bacteria > Bacillati > Actinomycetota > Actinomycetes > Kitasatosporales > Streptomycetaceae > Streptomyces > Streptomyces sp. NPDC058464. The sequence goes on along the minus strand of NZ_JBHXMA010000094.1, from coordinate 11,941 downwards.
GCCTGTGGTGCTGCCTGGCCTGGGTCGCCACCATCCTCCTGTTCTGGTACGTCACCTCGCACGTCGTACGGCAGGGGTTCCTGCCCGCGCCGCAGTGGCTGAGCGCGTTCCTCGGCGAGTTCACCTGGGTGCTCCCGCTGCTGCACATCGGGATCGTCGGCATGCTGGTCCTGACCCGCTGGTGGGACTTCTGGACGAGCTGACCAGCCGGCTTCCGGACGAGCGGACGAGCGCACGAACCGATGAGTGACGAGCTGATGAGTGACGAACCGATGAGTGACCAGCCGACAAATGCTGCACCCGGGCGAATTGTGAACTGATGCCGTTTTCAGGCTCGTTACCCGGTACGGACGTCGCTCCCCCGCATCCTGAAAGGGCCCGTGCCTGAGATGAAGCCGACCACCCGAGGAACCCTTGCCGCCGCAGTGACGGGAATCGCGGCCGCCGTGGCAGCCGTGGGCGCCGCCGCCGTGCCCGCCGCGGCGGCCGGCACGGTCCCCGTCCCCGTGCCGTTGGACGGCGTCGAGAAGTCCCTCGGCATGGAGGCGCCCAAGCTCGGCATGGAGCTGCCGCTGCTGACGCCCGGCGCCCCCGACGGGCCGCGCTACGTCGAGGGCCGGCTGCTCCCGGACCGCGCCCTGCCCCAGCTGCCGATCAGCGGCGGACTGCCCGGCCTCGGCCTGCGTGCCCCGCTCCCGCACGTCCTCGGCGACGACTTCGACCACGTCGGCGTCGACGCCCCCGCCGGCGACCTGCGCACCCTCGCCCCCGGCCTGTCGGTGGAGGCCCCGCTCACCGCGCCCGACCCGAAGAACTTCGGCCTGCCCGGCCTGCAGCTCCCCAGGGCGGGTGTGCTCGCCCCGGTCGTCCAGACCGTCGCCGGCGGCGACCTGGGCGCCGGCCCCGGTCGGTAACTCCCCTCGCGGGACGGCCGTTTCGGCCCGCCCGTGCACCGGATGGCGGCCCGGCGGTGACCGGGCGGCCCCTCGGACGGTTACCGGTACCGACAGCGAACGGTGAACCGTACGAGGAGTGAGCATGGTCGTCGGATTCGGTGGTGTGGCGGTGGGCGCGGAGCCGGGCGCCGGGCAGCCGGACAGAGCCGGGGCGGGCAGACCGACCCGGCGCGAGGTCACACGGGGGCTGCTCGCCGCCGCGGCCGCCACGGCGCTCGCGCCGGTCGTCGCAGCCTCCCGCCCGGTCCCCTCGGCGGAGGGGCCGGTCGGCACGTCCTTCGACGAGACCTACCGGGGCCGCCGTATCCACGGGGTCCTGGTACCGACGGCGGGACGGGCCGTCGGCCAGGGCGAGTGGCAGGTCACCGTGGACGGCCGGCCGCTCCACCTGATGCGGCGGGCCGACGGCACCTGGCTCAGCATGGTCGACCACTACAGCTCGTACCCGACCCCGCTGGAGGCGGCCCGGGCGGCCGTCGACGAGATCGGGCCCGGGCAGCGGCTGCGCGACCTGGCGCCGGGGCCGATGAGCGGGGGACACCTGCACATGGGGGGAGACCATGGCGTACGTGCGTAAGGACGCCGGCCGGTTGACGGCCGACGAGCGCAAACGGCTCGTGAAGGCGTTCCTGGAGGTCAAACGGCGGGGCGAGTACGACGAGTTCGTGCGGATGCACATCGAGTACTACACCTCCGACGGCGACGACGGGCTGCGCACCGCCCACATGGCGCCCTCCTTCCTGCCCTGGCACCGCCGCTTCCTGCTGGACCTGGAGCGTGCCCTGCGCCGGGTGGACGGGTCGGTGACCGTGCCGTACTGGGACTGGACCCGGGACCGTGGAAGGTCCTCCGTCCCCTGGACGAAGGACCTGCTCGGCGGGAACGGCCGGGCCCGCGACCAGCAGGTGATGACCGGTCCGTTCGCCTACACGGGCGGGCACTGGACCATCAAGGAGGGCATCACCGACGGCAAGTTCCTCACCCGGGACCTGGGCCGGGCCCGCGACCCCATCGACCTGCCCACCCGGGCCGAACTCGACCGGGCGCTCGCCGACCCGGTGTACGACGTCCCGCCCTGGGACTCGACCGTCACCCGGGGCTTCCGCAACCGGCTGGAGGGCTGGGGGACCGGCGGTGGCAGCGCGTCCTGGCACAACCACAACCGGGTGCACCGCTGGGTCGGCGGGGCGATGCTCGGCGGCGCCTCCGTCAACGACCCGGTCTTCTGGTTCCACCACGCCTTCATCGACCTGCAGTGGGAGCGCTGGCAGGCCCGGCACCGCGGGCAGCGCTACCGGCCGGCGCGGCCGCCCGGGGTCACCGACCCGCAGCACGACCGGGTCGTCGCCCGGGGCGAGAAGCTGCCCCCGTGGGACGTCACCCCGCAGTCCCTGGAGGACGTGAGCCGGATCTACCGGTACGCCTGACCCGTCCCCGGACACCTCCCGGACACGGGAAGAGCCCCGGTGCACAGTGCGCCGGGGCTCTTCCGCGGAGGGTGACTCAGTGGCCGTAGCCGCCACCCTTGTTGTCGCCGTCCTTGTGGTCGCCGTCCTTGTGGTCGCCGTCCTTGTGGTGGCCGCCGGCGTTGACGCAGGTGTTGCCGAACGCGGGGTTCAGCAGACCAGCCAGGTCGACGGTGTTGCCGCACAGGTTGATCGGGATGTTGATCGGGACCTGGATGACGTTGCCGGACAGCACGCCGGGCGAACCGACGGCCTCGGCGTTGGCACCCGCGTCGGCCAGGGCCAGGCCGGCCCCGCCGATCACCACTGCGCCGGTGCCGAGGGCGACGGCAGCGGCCTTCGCGATGCGAGACATCACGTTCTCCTTCTTGTTGCTCGGGGAGTGCGGCGGCCGGACCAGCCACCGCACTCCCCGTTCAACGCCCCGACCTGCGGCTGGTCACGCCGATCACGGGACGATCACTCCAAGGGCCGGAGTCAGGGGGTGCCCGGCGGATCAGGTCGGCGGGGAACAACCGCGCATTGATGCCGACTCGGAGCGGGGTCTGGTGCGTGCAGCTGCAAGGCGGAGGAGGGAGTCGACGCGGAGCGTCGGCGAGTGACGACAACGCGGCAGATGTGCGTGCCAGACCCCGCGTCGCCGACATGATCCGCCGGGCACCCCCTAGGGCAGCTGTCGTACCGGGGCACCGGCCAGGAAGGCCCGGATGTTCTCCACGGCCTGGCCGTAGTACGTCGTGAAGTTGGCGTAGGAGACGTAGCCGAGGTGCGGGGTGGCCAGCAGGCGGGGGGCGGTGCGCAGGGGGTGGTCGGCCGGGAGCGGCTCCACGTCGAAGACGTCGACGCCGGCCCCCGCGATCCGGCCCTCGTGCAGCGCGGCGAGCAGCGCGCCCTGGTCGACGATCGCCGCGCGGGAGGTGTTGACGAGGTAGGCGGTGGGCTTGAGGAGGGCGAGCTCGGCGGCGCCCAGCAGACCCCGGGTGCGGTCGCCGAGCGCCAGGTGGACCGAGACGAAGTCGCTGGTGGCGAGCAGGTCCTCCTTGCTCGGCGCGAGGCCGACGCCGACCTCCTCCGCACGCTCCTTCGTGAGGTTCTGGCTCCAGGCGCTCACCCGCATCCCGAAGGCGAGCCCGACCTGCGCGACCCTGCTGCCGATCTTCCCGAGCCCGAGCAGCCCGAGCCGGCGCCCGTGCAGATCGGCACCGACGGTGGACTGCCAGGGCCCACCGGCCCGCAGCGCCGTGCTCTCCTGGACCAGCCCCCGGGCCAGCCCCAGCAGCAGCGCCCAGGTCAGCTCGACCGGCGGGGCCGAGGAACTCTCCGTACCGCACACCGTGATCCCGAGCGCCTCGGCGGCCGCGTAGTCGATGACGCTGTTCCGCATCCCGGAGGCGACGAGCAGCCGCAGCCGCGGCAGCCGCCGAAGAAGCGCCCCGGGAAAGGCGACGCGCTCGCGCAGGGTGACGACGATGTCGAAGTCGGAGAGGGCGGCCGCGAGTTCGTCCTCGCCGCCCAGATGGTCCCGCAGGGAGACGACCTCGACCTGCCCGGAGAGGGCGGCCCAGTCCCCGAACTCCCCGCCCACCCCTTGAAAGTCGTCGATCAGAGCACAACGAAGACGCATTGCGTCACAGTACCGGCCGCCTTGGCGCCCCGTTTTTTAGGGGCGCGGGAGGCGCGGGGAACTGCGCGACAAGCCCCCACCCACCCGCACCCGCCCGACAACCCGCCCCCTCACCCCCGTAGGCGCACAACAAAAGGCCGCCCCTGATCAGGGCGGCGGCAAAAGGGTCCGGTGGGTGGGGCCACCGGACCCGGTACCGGGCGCAGCGGGTGCCGGGCGGAGATTCAGTTCGTCACGAGCGTCGAGCGATACCACTGTTCGGCACGGCCGAACCACGTGGCGAAGCCACCCCCCGGACACTGACCGAGATCCGCCCAGAGGGCGTCGGACTCGAAGAAGTGGTCCGTCGTGAGGATGTCGAGCGTGGCCGGCGGTACCCCCTTGGCCGCGAGGATCGCCTTGGCCCCCTCGACGGTGAGGTTGTCACGCGGCCAGGTGATCCCCGCACAGTCGGCGACCGCCCGCAGCGCGCTGCCGACGGTGACCGGCGTCGGATCCGCGGCGTGGTACACCCGCGAGGACAGGACGCCGTCCGGGGCCAGCGCCGTGGCGACCAGCAGCCGTGCCAGGTCCGGCGCCCCGATCACCGACGCCAGCGACAGCCAGTCGGCCACCACCCCCGGCAGGGCCCGCAGCAGCCGTGCCAGGTTCGGGCCGACCCACGTGTCTCCCGCTCCGAAGACCAGATGGGGCCTGATCACCACACCGCCGGCCGCCAGGACCGTGTCCTCCGCCGCCGCGCGGGTGCGGGAGGTGACGGAGACCGGATTGCGGGTGAGTTCCTCGGGCCGGTCGCCGCGGAAGGTGCCGCGGCCGTACACCGAGGCCGTGCTGAGCTGGACGATCCGGCGCACTCCGGCCCGCTGCGCCTCGGCGACCAGCGCCGCCGTGCCGCGCGCGTTGACCGCCTCGTTGGCCGTGGCGCTGCCGCCGATCTGCGCCGCGCAGTGCAGGAGTACGTCGACGCCGTCGCACACCCCGCGCAGCGAGCCGGGGTCGGTGAGGTCGGCGTACACGGTCCGCGCTCCGGAGCAGGACCGGGGCAGGGACCGGTGGTGGCTCATGAGTCTGAGGTCGGCCCGCCGGCGCTGCGCCTCGCGCGTCACGTGGGTGCCGACGAACCCGGACGCGCCGGTGATGAGAAGAATGGGCACGGGGACTCTCCCGGGGTGCGGTCGGGGTCAGCGGAGACGGGGCCGCAGGACGAGTTCGGCGGTGAAGACGGTCTCCTGCCGCTGGCTGCCGCACACCCGTACCAGCAGGTCGCCGGTGCTGCCGTACGGCTCGGGTTCGGCCGTGATCCAGCAGGGCGCGTCCAGTTCGGCGTACCGCGTGAACTCGCTGCGCATGCCGAGCAGCAGGGCGCAGGGTGCCCCGGTGCGGGCGTGCGCGGCCTGCCGGGCGGCCTCCAGGAGGAACATGCCGGGTATGTGGTCGACCGGGTGGTCGAAGTAGGTCGGGTGCGCGGTGTCGACCCGCAGTTCCCATCTGTCGTACGTGCCGGGTACCGGCTCGCACAGGACGACGTGCCGGGTGCCGGCGTGGCCCACGGCCGCCGGGTCGAGGGCCGGCGGCGGGGTGCGGTCGGTGGTGGTGGGGCGCTCTCCGCGCATCCTGCGGTACACCTCCGGGCTCATGCAGCGGAACGCGGCCGAGGCGGTGGCGCGGGCCCCGTTCTCGCGCACCACGGTGACGTCGTAGCGCATCTCCCGCAGCCGGCCGCCGCGGCGGACGACGTCCCGGCAGACCGTGTGCATCTCGACGTCGGTGGGGACCGCGTCCGTGACCAGCAGGTCCGGTTCGGCGGTCACGGACATGTCAGACATGAGGAACTGGTGGCCGAACGGGACGTCGAACTCGGCGTGTGCGAGCAGGGATCCGATCTGGCGGACGGACTCGATCAGCAGCATCGGGTCCTGGTAGCCCGCGTCGGGCGCGAACAGCGCGTGACTGCGCGGCCATTGGGCCCGGACGACGAAGCCGTCGAAGCCGTCGGCGCCCGGGGACTCGTCGCGCTCCCAGCCGGTGAGCAGGACTTCGGAGACCGCCGCGCGGTGGACGTACTCACGCGGCACAGTGGTGGTCAGTCCGGGAAGCAGGGGCTTCGGGGCGATGGCCCGGTCGGTGAGGTGCGGCATCTGCAGCGCTCCTGTGTCGGTGTGACGGAAAGGAGGGGGCAACAGGCCGTACGTCGGCTGTCACCCCCCGTGGCCGACGTTCTGCACCACAAGATACAGACAGGTCGGTCCGGTTTTGCAAGGGGCGAGGCGATTTCTTGGGCGAGTCGGGGTGACCTGGAGGCTTGCCATCGATGTCAGCTGACCGTTTTGCCGGTAATGCAACCGCGAAACGTGCAAGGTTGTATGGTTCGCTGAAGGTGCATGGTCCTTGGTCAAGTCTTTCCGTGGGGCGACTTAACGGAGTATCGCCTCCCACTTGTCCGGTATTCCGACGAAATTGCAGCTCACGGTAGGGGTGGCGAGAGGTGGCCTCGACGCCGCGCCACCCGACCTTGGCAGTTGACAATCAGACAAGTCTGTTTGGTACGGTCGGGTGGTGAACCCGCAGTCCGAGATGACGTGGATGTGCCTCAGGGGGAGCAGATGAACCGCCAGTACGCGGACCTCGTGGCGCCGTCGCCGCGGCGCCACCGCTCGCACGGCCCGCTCGTCCCGGCCGGTCACCCGGCCCGCCCGGCCCCCGCCCACGGCGCGCCCCGGGCGGGAGCGCTGAACGTCCTGGTCGTCGAGAACGACCCGCGGGCCGCCGACACCCTCCGGCAGGGCCTGGTCCGGCACGGCTATGCCACGCACGGTGCCACCACCGGCGCCCAGGCGCTGCGCGGCCACCGCGAGGCCGACCTGGTACTGCTCGACCTGGACCTGCCCGACCTCGACGGGCTCGAGGTGTGCCGGGGCATCCGGGCGGTCAGCGACCTGCCGATCATCGCCGTCACCGCGCGCGGCTCGGAACTCGACTGCGTGCTCTGCCTGCAGGCGGGGTCCGACGACTACCTCGTCAAGCCGTACGGGTTCCGGGAGTTGCTGGCCCGGATGGAGGCGGTGCTGCGCCGGGTGCGGGTGCAGCCGGCGGCCGGGCCGGCCGCCGGCCGGGTGGTCGCCCACGGGCCGCTGCGCATCGACCCGGGCGCCCGCGCGGCCACCCTCGACGGCCGGCCGCTCGACCTGACCCGCAAGGAGTTCGACCTCCTCCACCTGCTGGCCTCGCAGCCCGGCACGGTGGTCCCGCGCCGCCAGATCATGGCCCAGGTGTGGGAGGACGCGTGGTCGCCGCGCGGCCGCACGGTCGACACCCACGTGGGCACCCTGCGCGGCAAACTGGGCTCCAGTGCCTGGATCGTCACGGTCCGGGGGGTCGGATTCCGGATCGGCGGTCCCTAGGCCCCTGGCGCGTTCTCCGAGGTCACGCCCGGTTCCGGGGCCCGGCCCCGGAACCGCTTTCTGACAACTCCCGCCGCGGTACTGACCGTAGGCCCTCCATGCGGCTTACGATACAGACCAGTCTGTTGAATTCGGTGGGAGAACGTAAGGATCTGGCATGGCTCAGCAGGAACGCGGCAAGCGATCACGGCGGTCGATCCTGGAGGCGGCGGCCCAGGTCTTCGACGAGCGCGGCTACGACGCCGCGAGCACCAACGAGATCCTGGCCCGCACCGGGCTCACCCGGGGGTCCCTCTATCACCACTTCCCCTCCAAGGAAGCCATCGCGCTGGCCCTGGTGCAGGCCCACGCCGAGGCCCTCGAAGTGCCCGAGCGACCGGTCCGGCTGCAGTCGGTGATCGACCTGACCCTGGAGTTCGCCCGGCGCCTCCAGCACGACGCGGTGTTGCGCGCGAGCGTGCGGCTGACCACGGAGCAGACGTCGTTCGACTGCCCGCCGCAGACCACCTACGAGCAGTCCATGGACACCATTCTGACGCTGCTCCAGGAAGCCGAGAAGCGGGACGAGATCCTGCCGGGGGTGGACGTGCGCGAGGTCACCTCGCTCATCGTCGGCTCCTTCACCGGCCTGCAGATCATGTCCCAGGCCTACACGGGCCGCGCCGACCTGCCCGAACGCACCAGTGTCTTCTGGAAGTTCCTGCTGCCCGGCCTCGCCACACCGGGCCTGGTCGGGCGGCTGCGCACGACGCCGCCCGAGGAGTGACCGGCCCTCGCTCAGATCCTGCGCTCGCCGCCCCGGCCCGGCGGCCGGTCCCGGTCGAACAGCGGACGCAGCAGCCGCCACAGGCGCTGGGTGATCTCGCCGTCCCACCAGCCCGGGTCGGAGTGCCCCAGGGTCTCGATGCCCGCGGCCATCACCACGGTCAGGTCCGCGAGGTCCCCGGCCGGCTCCTCGGCCCCCTGCTGCGCCTCCGCGACCCGCTCGTGGACCGCGGCCAGCAGGTCGTCGCGCAGCCGGGGCGGTTCGGCCGAACCGTCCGCGGCCAGCTGCATGCCCGCCCGGACGACCTTCTCGGTGCGCATGGCCTCGCCGAGCGCGAACAGGAAGCGTTCGGGCGCGTCCGCCACCGGGCCCGCGAAGGCCTCCTCGGTCAGCGCCTCCACCCGCTGCCTCGCCTCCTCGTACACGGCGGCGGTCAGGGCGGTGGTGGAGGAGAAGTGGTGGTAGAGCGCCCCCCGGCTGACCCCGGCCCGGCGGCAGATGTTGACCAGGCCCGCGTCGGAGAGCCGGCCGTCGGCGATGAGCTCGGCGGTGGCGTGGACGAGAGCCTGACGCGTCTGCTCGGATCGCGCCTGCATCAGGTCGCACCTGCCTTCCCTGCCAACAGTGTGCCCGGTACATGCACTGCCTGCGGGCACCGGTGCCAATGGTGGAAAGAATCATACAACCATGCCTGTTTCATGGGAGGACCCCGGTGGGGGTCTACCTCCTCGTGATCTACACAGGATCTCAACTTCCCAGGTTGTAGGGGTGGTTGTCTGGAAACATGCGCGACGAGCGAACGTTCGGGTTGATCCTCAATCAGACAGGTCTGTTTGTAACAGTGCTCAAATCCGGCCACTTGACACAGGTTTGACACTCCGCTGACAGAGCTGCGGAGGATTGTGGGAACCCTGAACCGCCGTGCGTTGAAGCGCCCGGCGGCCCCCGTGAGACTGGACGCAGTTCCACACGGACCGAGGATTCGGGGGATCCGAATGGAAGAGCCGGAGCGACTCACGGACGACCACGTCGGCCGCGACTGCGGCAGGCGCTGCGGCCGGATCTGCGTCCGCTGCCTGGACCGGATGGACGGCGGCCTGCGCACCCTGCTCGACCTGTACCGGGAGAGCGACCAGGCGCTGGCGCCCGGGGCGCCGGTACTGCGGGAGCGGGTGAGCGGCAGCCGCGCCACCGTCGGCATCGTGCTCGACGAACGGGCGCTGGCCCTGCGGACCCGGGCGAGCGAGGTGATGGCGCTGTGGGCGCGGCTCGTCGTGGACGAGCGCACCGGCGCCCGGCCCGCAGGGCGCGGGGTGGACGCGCTGGTCGGGTTCCTGCGCGGGCAGCTGTCCTGGTTCGCCGGGCACCCGGCGGGCGCCGACCTCGACGAGGAACTCACCGAACTGCTCGCCGACTTCCGCCACCTGCTCGGCCCGGGCCCGGTGCGCCGGTTCGCCCTCGGCCCGTGCACCAGGCCGGAGTGCGCCGGGACGCTCCACGGCGTCCTGCCGGCGGACGGCGGCGACCGGGTGCCGGACCAGGTCACCTGCGACGCCGGCCACGCGCTGCCGCCGCGCCAGTGGCTGCTGGTCGCGAGCCGGATACGGGAGGCGGCCTGATGTGGACCGGCGAGCGGGACGGGCGGGACGAGCGGGGCGAGCGGGATGAGCGGGACGAGGGGGACGCGGGGAGAGGGAGGGAGGCGACCGGCATGACCGAGCCGAGTCGGCCGACGCCGAAGTCGAAGCCGCGCACGGTCCCGACGGAGCTGGCGGCCCTTGCGATGGGCGTCACCCAGGCGACCATCCGGAAATGGGCGAGCCGCGGCAAACTCACCCGGCACGGCGGCCCACGGCGCGCCGAGTACGACCTCGACGAACTCTTCGCACTGGCCCGCAGGGGCGAGACCGAATAAGCGGCGCGAGACCCTGTAACCGGAGTGAATTCGAGTAACTCTGCGCCGCCGCACGGAATTTACCGACCACCACCCGCAAGAAACCGGATCCGTGCGGGGATCCGGTGCGAAGCAGCCCCCGCGGCCCACCCCCCTGCCGCGGGGGTTGCTTTGGTTGACTGACAATCAACTCACTTTAGCAAAAGGAAAGTTGACGCATCCGAACAGGGGTGTCACACTCATTCCGGCGCCCCCATGCCCTGACGGCGGCGGCGCTTCTCCCGGGCTTCTGCATTCGAGCCCGTGGCACCCTTCTCGAAATCCGTGTCCCCATCGGGGGCGCGGATTTTTTGTTTTCCCTCCGCCCCGACTTGAGGAAGTGTGGTCCATGCCTGTTTCCACCTGGACACCCGTCGGCCAATGGACGGGTACGGTCACCCACGACGGCGAGGTGGACGAGTACACCGTCGCCTTCGCCCCGGACGGCTCGCTCTCGGTCACCACGCGCAAGAGCACCGGAACCGGCGCCTGGACCGTCACCGGCGAGGACTTGCTGGAGTTCTCCCTGCGCGAGGACTTCAACCTCGACGTCACCCAGATCAGCCCCAACGGCCACCGGGCCGCGTACATCCAGATCGACATCACCGCGCGGCACGACGGCGACGCGCTCACCGGCGAGGGCAAGGCCGTCGTGCACGGCCCCGACGGCGTCGTGATCTACGCGACGGACGCCCGGACCGAAGCGCGCCGGGTGTCATGACGGCCGAACTCGCCCGGCTCACCGATGTGCTGAGCCTGCGGGACCTCGCCGGGCGCTACCTGGCCGGCCTCGACGAGGGCGGCTTCGACGAGACCTGGGCGAGGTCCCTGTTCACCGAGGACGTCGAGATGACGTTCCCGGTGGGCAGCCACCGGGGCCTCGCCGGGGTGGCCGGCTTCACCACCGAGATCATGGCGCGCTGGGGCCGCACCCACCACCACGGCTCGGAGACCCAGGTCGACGTCGACGGCGACCTGGCCGAGCTGAGCTGGAGCCTCATCGCCTCCCACGTGCACCACGGCTCGCCGCTGCCGCCGGACCCCACCCAGTACTTCCAGCTCGGCGGCCGGTTCACCGGCACGGCCCGGCGCACCCCCGACGGCTGGCGCTTCGACCGGCTGCGGCTGCGGATCGTGTGGACCACCGGTGCCGTGCCCAGGGGAGTGACCCAGGTCGACCGACAGACCCTCGACACCCGGGGCAACACCCCTGCCTCAGCGCCCACTTCAGCAGCCGCTTCAGCAGCCGCTTCAGCAGCAACTTCAGCAGCAACTTCAGCAGAGGAGAACGCACCCATGCCGACCACGCTCACCGCCGACCAGCAGAAGGAACTGATCGAGAAGGTCTTCCACGAGGGCCTCGACCTGGGCGACCTGTCGGCCGCCGACCGCTACCTGACCGCCGACTTCCGCAACCACGGCAGCCACGACGACTCCATGCGCGGCCCGGAGGCGTTCAAGCACACCATCAGGATCCAGCAGTCCGCGTTCAGCGACATCAAGTACGAGATCCTCGACTTCATAGCGATGGGCGACAAGGCCGCCATCCGCTGGGTCATGCACGGCCGCCACACCGGCCCGTTCATCGGCATCCAGCCGACCGGGCTGCAGGTGCAGCACCAGGCGATCATCTGGTTCCGCTTCGAGGGCGACCGGATCGCCGAACGCTGGGGCATCGTCGACAACTTCGCCCTGCAGAAGTTCCTCCAGTCCGGCGGCAAGCCGGTCGGCCCGCTGACTCCGGCGGGCAAGCCCGCGGCCTGAGCCGCGCCCGGCCGTGCGGCCCGGCCCCCGC
>NZ_JBHXMA010000093.1:0-15111 GCF_042721035.1 Streptomyces sp. NPDC058464 | reverse complement strand
TGGGGCGGCGGCCCAACCACCCCCCCCCCCCCCCGACCGGCGCATGATCCCGCACACCCCAGAAAGGTCCCCTCCATGGCCCGCCCCTACGACGAACACCATCGTGAGGCGCTCTTCGCGCAACTGCAGCTTCCGGTGACCGAGCGGATCTGCCCGGTCTGCGGGCATGTCGGCCTGCGCAACTACCACCACGAGAAGTACGGGCGGACCGAGCCGTCATGGATCAACTACCTGTGGTGCGGCCATTGCCACGCCTACTCGTCGTCCTTCACAGGCGCCGGCCGCAAGATGGTCGAAAGCGACCCGCTCCTCGCCGAATACGGTGACCGAGTCCCCGAGATCTTCCGCGCCCCAGAACGACTTCTCACGATCCTCGACGGCTACTGGAAAGCCGGCAGCCTCCCCCAGGTGATCTCCCGGCGCCCTCGCGGGCGCTGATGCCAATCCCCTGCTGGTGATCCAGTCCAACGTTCCGCATCCACCGGGATGCCGATGCTGTGTGTAGATCAGGTGGAGGCACGTCGCGCGGACCTCAGTTCCGGCGGCGGACTTCCGGGGCTGCGGCGTCGGCCAGGGTCGGCCGCCCGCCATTTTGGGACTGTCGTCACCCTTGAGGTGGCGCACCAGGTCGTCGAGCCGGGCGAGCAGTTCGTCCGGTTCCAGGTCCAGGTCCGACAGGGTGTGCACCGCCGCGCGGAGCCGCCTCGCGGCCACGGCTGTCTGTACGCCGCGGCCGGGCACCCGGCCGGCGACGAGGGCCACCCGGGCTCCGGAGAGCGGCACGGCGTCGACCCAGTCGCCGCTGGAGCCGGCGCGCACGTACTCGTGCGCCACATCCAGGGCGTGCTCAGGGAGAGTCCGCCCGGACGCAGGGCGCGCCGCAGTGCGACCAGGGAATTACGCTCGGGCAGGTATCGGCGGGCGTTGTCCAGGCACGCGGCGGTACGCAGGGCGAGTTCTCCGGCCAGGGTCAGATCGTCACGTTCGAACAGCCTGCGCTCTCACCAGCGGCAGAACGTGGCGAGCCCGAGCGCTCGGTGCTGGGCGACCAGCGGTACGAGCATCAGCGAGTGGGCCCTCTCCTGGTCAGCCCGCAGGCTGTGCAACGCCCGCTGCCCGAGGACACTCAGCGGATCGACGATGCCCGGCCGAAGGTCGGTGAGGGCCTCCGCGGCGGCTTCCGGCGGCAGTGCGCTGTCCTGGTTGCAGGCCGTGCGAGGTTCCGTGGACGCGGCCGGGCCGACGTGATGAGGCTTCAGAACGTGTGTCATTTGAGCGTCAACAGTCGGAGGAATCGCTCTGATGCTGCTAGCGAAGGGATCGTCGTCCCCTGCTGAAACCGCAGGTCAGGCTGTTTCCGGCAGACAGCGCCACCCTTCACACGTTGCACGCCCGGAAACACGTCGGGCCCATGCCCCGCCGGAACGCGCAGGTCAGATACAGCTTTTCGCCCCGGAGAGCGAGCTGTTCGGCACTCGGAGCGTCAAACGAGTGTCACTGCGAGACAGCACAGTCCCCTCGGGAAGACGGCGGTGGAACGCGAAGGGGTCAGAAGGTGCCAGGAGAGGGCGCACCCACTCCGTCTGCTGCCCGTACCACGTCATTCCAGTTGGGTCGCAGCGATGGCAGCGAACGCGAGGAGCGTGCGGGCCCACGTTCATAGCGGCGCTGGAGGCGTCCGTAGCCGGACAGCCGACGCCGCAGGTACCGAGTCTTATCCCGTGCACCCGTGGAACTTGCCGGAGGCAGGCCGCGGTGGTCGACGATGAGGTGGATCCACTAGCTCATCGACGAGCCATTGCACCGAAGTGCCAGGGCTCATGTCGTCAGCCCGCCAGCAGCGGTCGAGCTCTGTTTGGTTCGCGACTCGACTTGACCCTACGACGACAGGAGATGTCGTCGACCCGGCCCGGCATCGGTCGGTCGGATTCGGCCCCATCACCGCCCCCTCCGAAATCCCTCGTTCGACGGGGGCATCCGGAGGAAGTACGCGGAGCGCTCAGCGAGTTCGACCGAAACCCGATGGCGTGAGCCGATCAGCCCACAAGAGGACACCCACTCCGCAGGCAGAGTCCGTTGAGGCCGACGACGACGGTGGAGCCCTCGTGGCCCGCCACGCCGAGCGGCAGGGGGAGGGGAAGGGGGAGGGGAAGGGGGGAGGGTCCCGGCCAGGTCCCCGACGACCAGGGCGGCGATGAACACTCCCGCGATCACCAGGTTCTGGACGGCGAGCCCGCGCGCCCGCCGGGACAGCGAGATCACGGCCGGGACGGTGCCGAGTTCGTCGCGGACGACGACCGCGTCGGCGGTCCCCAGTGCCAGGTCCGAGCCCGCCCGGCCCGTCGCGACGCCGGTGTGGGCGGCGGCCGGCGCGGGCGCGTCGTTGACGCCGTCGCCGACGACCATCACCTTGCGGCCGGACGCCTCCAGTTCCCGGACCGCCCGCACCTTGTGCTCGGGGAGCAGCCCGGCGCGCACGTCCTCGATGCCGACCTCGGCGGCCAACAGGGCCGCGGCGCGCGGATTGTCGCCGGTCAGCAGGAGAGGCGCCGTTCCGGTCAGCGCCGTGAGGGAGGCGACGGCGGGCGTGGCGTCCGGGCGAAGACGGTCGGCGATCCCGAGGGCGCCGAGGGGCTTGCCGTCCGCCATGACCAGGTCGGCGGGGTGCCCTCGGTCAGCGTGCCGGTCTTGTCGAGGGCGACCGCGTCGACCTCTGCGAGCCGTTCCATGACCACCGCGGACTTGACCAGCACACCGTGCCGTCCCGCGTTGGCGATCGCCGACAGCAGCGGCGGCATGGCGGCCAGGTCGACCGCGCACGGCGAGGCGACGATCATGAAGGTCATGGCCCGCAGCAGCGCCCCGGCCGGCGCGGCGCCGAAGGCGAAGGGCACGGGGAGGACGGCGAGGGTCGTGGCCACCATGTACACACGGCCGCCTGACGTCGGCCAGTCAGTGCCCGCTGACGGCGAGTTCGTAGTCGCCGATCAGGTCGCCGAGCAGAGTGCCGGCGGTGAGGTCGCTGGTGACGTGGCCTGCCATGTAGAGGCGGGAGTAGAGGACTTCGTCCTGCATCCACCGGTAGTCCGCGGCGCGGTGCGGGGAGAGGGCGCTGAGGAAGGTCACGGCCGCGGCGGAGCGGGTCGCGTGCCGGGATGGGTAGGAGTAGGGGCCCTTGGCGCCGGGCTGGATGTGTTTGTCCGGGCGCAGGGTCAGGTCGAGGACGAACGGGGCCGGCTGCCTGTCCTTTGCCGCCAGTTGGTCGCTGATTGTCTTGGCCAGCTTCAGGGCTGCTTTCAGCTCGGCCTTTTCGGTCTTGCCGCGCGAGGTGGGGATCAGTTCGCGCTGGTCGTGGAGGTAGAGCTGCCAGACATCCTTCTTGCCGTACAGCTCCAGCCAGGTCGCGGCCTTTTTCCCCGCCCCCGTGCGGGTCTTGGCGAGGGCCTGGTCCTGGCGGAGTTCGGCGGTGCGCTCCTTCGCCGACGGTGGGGCCGGGACCTGCTGCGCCGCCCAGGCGGTGAACGCCTTGTCGTCGCGGGTGGTGCCGTGGCCCTTCTGCCATTGGGCGAAGAGGGTGTCGGCCTTGGTGCGCTGGGCGTCGGCCGCCCTGCCGATCGCCGCGATCTCGGCGTCGGTGAAGAGCGTGGGCGGCGGGTCCTGCTTGATCAGGTCCGTCGCACTCGGGTTCTTCACCGCGGTGGTGACAGCCGTGACCAGCTGCGGTCGCATGGTGCTGATAGCCACGGCCGCGACGGCGAGCAGTGCGATCAGCGGGTAGCGCCATTTGACGCCGCGCAGGACGTTCATGCCGCGGGGATCCTTTCGGGGAGCTGTGCCGGGAGCGGTGCCGGGTGCGTCTCGGTGGTGAAGTGGGCGCGGGCGAGGCGGCGTACGTCGTTGTCGGGCAGGCCCGGGGAGAGCAGGGACTGGCCGATGACGTACTTGCTGAGCGAGACCGGCCGTACCCCCATGCCGAGCAGCAGGCGGTCGGCGAGGGCGGGGCGCGCTCCGCCCTTGGTCTCGACCAGGACCTGCCCGGGGTCGAGCGCGGCAGTGCGGTCGTCGTGGCGGCAGCTGAGGGTGGAGTCGAGGGTGACGCGGCTGCCGTGGCGGAGGTCGGCGAGGGCCGCACGGACGTACCGGACCTCTACGGCGGCGGACAGCTCCTTGACCGTGACAGGGACGCCGGCCCCCGCCAGCACCTCGTCGACGAACTCGGCCGCGCCGGTGGTCAGTTCGCCGTACCCGGCGGCCGGGATCCGCAGGGCGTGCTTGACCGTGGCGCCGCGGCCGTCCTTCGTCTTCACCTCCACCCGGCACAGACCGTCCTCGGCGTACAGGCGGGTGCGGACCTTCCAGCGCCGCCGCCGCTGCTGGACGTGGGCGCGCCAGGCGGCCAGCTCCGGGGTGTCGAAGTACGTACTGAGGTAGTTCGTCGTACGACGGTCGTCGCCCAGGTCGAGGACGTGGTGGCTGTCGGCGAGACGGGCGACGAGGCGGCGGGCCCGGTCGAGCGGGACCAGGTACTTGCGGTCGACGCGGTGCTGGAGCGCCGCCGCCGCGTCCACCTCGGCGAGGGTCGCGCCGCGCAACTCCGCCAGGCCCAGCCGGACCGCGAGTGGGGTGGTGAGGGGCGGGGCGACGGTCATTGGGCCATCACCGGCTCAGGCTCGCGCGGCTCGGAGTCCGAAGCGAGGGCCGGCTCGGCGGGGTAACGGGCGGAGACCCGGGTGGTCTCACGGACGTAGTCGACCTCGTCCACGACCACCGACAGCGGCGCCTGACCGAAGCGGAAGGCCACGTCGGCGGCGATCACGGCGGGGTCCGGGTAGATCCGGTCGAGGGTGAGTTTCACGGTCCGGGTCGGCGGCTCGTACGACGTGGGGTCGTCGACCACGAGGACGGCGACGAGCACCACCACGTCCAGCGCGACCACGAGCCAGGTCTGCCGCTGCGGCAGCCCCGTGCACAGGGCGATCACCAGGCTGACGAAGGTGTAGGCGACGTCCCGCAGGGTGAACGCCGCGCTGCGCAGCCGGACCAGGGAGAGGATGCCGAACAGGCCGAAGCCGACCCCTGCCGGGAACTTGCCGGCGCTGATCGTGCTCAGCGCGGCGAACAGGCCGATGTTCAGGGCGGCCAGCACCAGCGGCATCGCGGGCACGCTGGGTCGGCGCCGGTAGAGCCAGCCGACCAGGAGCAGCAGGGCGAGGACGTCGAGACCGCCACGGGTCATCAGGTCGGTGACCGTGAGATGGTCCGTTATGCCCTTGGCGGCGAGCACCGATGCGTGCATGGGGGTCCCTTCCGTCACGGCACGTCGGACGGGGACCGGTCGCGGTCCGCGGAGCACCGCGACCTGAAGGACGGTAGGGATGTCACATGAACAGACCATGAAGCCTTCCCGGTGGCCGTGGTCGGTCCGGCGCACGGTTAGCCTGACCGGCATGCACTGCCTGGTCGTCGACGACGAGACCCGCCTGACCGATCTGGTCGTCCGCTACCTGACCGAGTCCGGCCACACCGCCGAAGGCCGCTACGACGGGCTCTCCGGCCTCGCCGCCGCCCGCGATCGGCGCCTGGACGCCGTGCTGCTGGACGTGATGCTGCCCGGCATGGACGGCGTCGAGGTGTGCCGGACGCTGCGCGGCGAGGGCATCGACGTTCCCGTGATCCTGCTCACCGCGCGCGGTGCGATCAGCGAGCGGGTGGCCGGGCTCGACGCCGGTGCCGACGACTACGTGGTCAAGCCGTTCGCGATGGAGGAGCTGCTGGCCCGGCTGCGGGCGATATCCCGGCGGCGCCCCGAGTCCTCCGGGCGGCTGCGGGTCGGCGACCTCGTCCTCGACCCCGAGCAGCAGCGGGCCTGGCGGGCGGACGCCGAACTGGAGCTGTCCCGCCGGGAGTTCGACGTCCTGCGGGTGTTGATGGAGAACGCCGGGTGCGTGGTCACCCGCCTCCAGCTGCTCGACGAGGTCTGGGACGGCGAGACCGACCTGCGCAGCAACGCCATCGACGTGCACGTCTCCAAGGTGCGCGGCAAGGTCGACCGGGCCTTCGGCCGTACGACGATCACGACCCTGCGCGGACGCGGCTACCGCCTGGAGACCGCCCCGTGAGCCGTCTTCCCGGTCGGCTGCGGCTGCGGTCGTGGCCGTGGTTCCGACGGCTGCCCGTCGTCGCCCGCCTGGTGCTGGCCGTCGCCGTCACCATGTCCCTGGTGCTGGCGGGTGCGGCGGGCCTGGTCTACTGGCGGGTCCAGGCCGCCCTGGACCGGCAGCTGAACGACGACCTGACCACGTACCAACGCAGCCTCGACCAGGCCGTAGTGGCCGAAGGACAGCTCCCGCCCGGCCCCAGCGGCAGTCTCCGGCAGGTCCTCGACGCACAGGGCCGGGTCCTGGTCTCCAGCGACGCCTTCCACGACCGGTCGCTGCTGGCCCCGGCCGAGCTGGGCGCCGCCGCGCACGGAGCCACCGTCCGACGTGACGTCGGCTCCCTCCTGCCGATCACCTCGGACACCCTGCGTCTCCAGGCCAGGCGCGTCACGGCGGATGGGCGGATCCGGATCGTGGTCGCCGCCGTCCGGCGCGGGCACCGCGACGAGGCACTGCGCGAACTCCTCGCCCAGCTGGCCTTCGCCTCGGGCCTGACCCTGATCGCCGCCTCCTACGTCGGCTACCGCACCGCACGCGCCGCCCTGCGTCCCGTCGAGCGCTATCGCGGCGGTGCCGCCGGTCTCGCGGACGGCGCCCAGAACCTGCGCCTGGACGTGCCCGCCGACCGCGACGACGAGATCACCCGTCTCGGCCACACCCTCAACCAGATGCTCGACCGCCTGGCGGCGTCCGCCGAACGCGAGCGCCGGTTCGTCGCGGACGCCAGTCACGAACTGCGCACCCCGCTCACCCTGATGCGGGCCGAACTCGACGTGGCCATGCACCGTCCCCGTTCCGCCGGCGAACTCACCGAGACCCTCCGTTCGGTGGACACCGAGGTCCAGCGCCTGATCGAGCTCTCCAATGCCCTGCTGGACCTGGAGGAACTCGGTACCGCCCAGCACCTCAGCCGGGCTCCCACCGACCTCGCCGATCTCGTCGGCGCGGCCGTCACCCCCCATCGGCGCACCGCCGAGCGGGAGGGGCGGGCCATGACCGTCGACGTCGCCCGCGCGGTCGTCGACGTCGACGACCGCTGGCTGCGGCCCGCCATCGGCAACCTCGTCGACAACGCCTTCCGGCACGGCACCGGGACCGTCCGCCTCACGGCCGCCGTCCACGAGGGCGGGCTGCGGCTGTGCGTCACGGACGAGGGGAGCGGCTTCCCGCCGGAGTTCCTGCCCCGGGCGTTCGACCGCTTCGCCCGCGCCGAGGCCAGCCGCACCGGCGAGGGCTCCGGCCTGGGACTCGCCTTCGTCCAGGCGGTGGCCACCGCCCACGGCGGCACCGCGCACGCCGAAAACACCGAGCACGGGGTCTGCGTCGTCCTCGCCCTGCCCTGCTGACCGGCACGCAGGCTTGGCCGGCCGCGTACGGTGGTGGGCATGGCGCCGCCTCTGCCGGGCCCGCTGGCCCATCTGGCCCCGCTGCTCACCCACTACGGCTACTGGGCCGTCGGCGGTGTCGTCCTCGTGGAGGACTTCGGCGTGCCCGCGCCGGGGGAGACCATCCTGATCGCCGCGGGGGTCTACGCGGGGGCCGGAGACCTGAACATCGTGGCCGTGGCGGTCATCGCGTTCGCCGCCGCCGTCGTCGGGGACAACATCGGCTATCTGATCGGCCACACCGGCGGACGGGCCTTCGTGCACCGCTGGGGCCGCTACGTGTTCCTGACGCCGAAGCGCTTCGCGGCGGCCGAGGAGTTCTTCACCCGCCAGGGCGGCAAGATCGTCACCCTCGCTCGCTTCGTCGAGGGACTGCGCCAGGTCAACGGCATCATCGCGGGCACCAGCGGCATGCCCTGGCGCCGCTTCCTCGTCTTCAACGCCCTCGGCGCCGCACTGTGGGTCGGCCTGTGGGCGAGCCTGGCCTATGTGGCGGGCACCCACATCACCGCGATCTACGACGAGATCAGCCGCTACCAGCTGTACGCGCTCATCGCCCTCGGCGTCCTGGTCGCCGCCCTCGTCCTGCGGCACGTACTGCGCCGCCGGCAGCGGGACTGACCCGGAATCCGTTCAGCTTTCCGGCTCGGGTACGGCCGGCACCCGGCGACGGCGCACGAGCGCGACCACCGCGCCCAGCCCGATCACCGCCGCGAGGGCCCCGTAGCCGTAGGTGAGTGTGGCGAGCGAGGCGACGGCGGCGACGAGCAGCGGGCCGCCCGCGTCGCCGAGTTCGCGGCCGAGTTCGGCGGCGCCCATGGTCTGACCGAGGCGTTCCGCGGGGGTGCTTGCGGCCAGCGCGGCGAAGCCGAGCGGGGTGATCAGGCCGGTACCGGCGCCGGTCAGGACGGCGGCGGAGAGAATGCCGGCGAGACCGGGCAGCATGGCACAGGCCAGGCCGACGGCGGTGAGCAGCAGCCCGGCGATGAGGCCGGCGCGTGTCGTCAGGCGCCCCTCGTCCAGAGCGCGCCCGGCTCGCGGCTGTATCAGCGCGGCGGTCGCCGCGAGCACCGACACGGCGGCGCCGGTGGCGACCGTGCCCAGCCCCGCCACGCGGCCGGACACCGGCAGGAACCCGACCCCGACCGACAGTGCCGCGGTGGCTGCGGCCAGTGCAGCGGTCGGGGCGAGGAACACCGGTTCGGTGAGGCGGCGGGCCAGGTCGAGGAGCGTCTGCCGGGCCTTGGGCAGCGGCGGTACGACGGGGACGGCGAGCGCGGCCCAGACGGCGACCGTCACACCGAGCACCGCGAGGACGGCGAAGAGCAGGCGCAGGCCGCCGGCCCACACCAGGCCCCCGCCGAGCAGTGGGCCGAGGGTGTAGCCGATCGACTTGTAGAAGCCGTAGCTGCCGAAGGCGCGGCCGTGCTTGGCGGCCGGGTTGAGGCGGGCCACCAGGGCCGAGGCCGACGGGGAGAAGGCGGAGGCCGCCGCGCCCTGGCCAAGGCGGGCGGCCCACAGCCAGCCGGGGCTGTCGGCGAGGACGTACAGCGCGGAGGCGAGGGCGAAGGCGACCAGGCCGCCGAGCAGGACGGGACGCGCGCCGATCCGGTCCGCGAGGGTGCCGAACGCAGGCTTCAGCACCACCTCGGCGCCGTCGTACAGCGCGAGCAGGCCGCCCAGCACCAGCAGCGAGGTGACCGCGTCCGCGCTGTGGCCGCCGAGGCTGGCGGCGATGCCGTGCGCGCCGAAGGCGGTGGTGAACCCGGCCGCGTACAGCGGCCACATCTGCCGGGCCGGAGCGGGCCGCGCGGTCACCGGTCCCCCTCCGGAGTCTGGTGCAGCGCGGCGAAGACGCGCTCGGCGTAGTCCTCGCAGGCGGCGGTGGACTGCTTGAGCCGTTCGCCGGCCTCGGCCGCTTCCGGAGCTCCGAACACGTCGCGCGCGGTCAGGTCACGGTGCCAGCGCCGCAGCCGCTCCAGCGACTGCTCCTCTTCCTCCAGTTCGGCCAGCGTGAACTTGGCGATTCCGATCTCCTTGGCCAGCTCCGCCTCGAACTTGCCGCAGTCCGCGAGGAACTCCGCCCAGTCCGCGGAGCGCGCGGCGGTGAACATCGCCTGGAAGCGGGCCGCGTCCTCGGGCCCGCGCCCGGACGCGGTCAGGGCCACCGCCTGTCCGCCCGCCCGCTCCGTGAGCGCGATCGCCCGGCCGACGCCGTCCGCGAACACCGGCACGTCCGGCACGGCCCAGATGCCCTGGCCCAGCGAGAGCGCGCCGACCTTGCGCAGCTCCCGCCAGACCGCGACCCGGTGCCGGGACGGCTCTGCGGGCAGCCTGACCACGAGGACGAGCCAGCGGCTCCCGGGTTCCACATCAGACACGCAGCGGAATGTAGCACGCGTTACATCTCACACTGTACGGCATGACGTCAGGCATTGAGCGCACCGGTCGCCAGCAGGCCCAGCAGCGCCACTCCGATGACGACGCGGTAGATCACGAACGCGTTGAAGGAGTGCTTGGCGACGAACTTCAGCAGCCAGGCGATGGAGGCGTAGGCGACCACGAACGAGACGGCCGTGCCGACGGCCAGGGGGACCGCGCCGACGCCGGCGCCCACCGCGTCCTTGAGTTCGTACAGGCCCGCCCCGGTCAGCGCGGGTATGCCGAGGAAGAAGGAGAGGCGGGTGGCGGCGACGCGGTCCAGGTCGAGGACGAGCGCGGTGGACATGGTGGCGCCGGAACGGGAGAAGCCGGGGAAGAGCAGGGCGAGGATCTGCGAGCAGCCGACCAGCATCGCGTCCTTGAACGTGGTGTCGTCCTCACCACGCTTGTGGCGGCCCATCTGATCCGCCGCCCACATCACACCGGAGCCGACGATCAGCGAACCGGCCACCACCCACAGCGAGCCCAGCGGCCCCTCCACCAGCTTCTTGGCGGCCAGCCCCACGACCACGATGGGAATCGTGGCGTAGATGACCCACCAGGCGAACTTGTAGTCGTGGTGGTGTCGCTCCTCCTTGTTGGCCAGACCACGGCCCCACGCGGAGACGATCCGCTTGATGTCCTTGAAGAAGTACACGAGCACGGCGGCGATGGCGCCGACCTGGATGACGGCGGTGAAGCCGACCACCGAGGTGTCGTCGACGGGGATGTTCATGAGCCCCTCGGTGATCTTCAGGTGCCCGGTGGAGGAGACGGGCAGGAACTCCGTCACCCCCTCGACGACTCCGAGGACGGCGGCCTGGCCGACGCTGATGGCGCTCATACGGGACCCCTCTGTGTGGCACACTCGCAGCACGAAAGCTTTTACACGGGAGTAAAACTCCTACACGGGTGTAAAAGATAGAGGGCGATACGGGAGAACGACAAACCCATGGCAGCCGACGCACACGGCCGGGGCCAGAAGCGGGCGAACGGCGCCCGCGAGGCCGAGTTCCTCGACCTCCTCCAGCAGGCCGGCATCGCACTGACCCCGGGCGAGGTGACCGAACGCCTCGGTGACGGGCTGACGTACAACAGCGTGGTGACGATCCTCACCCGCATGCACACCAAGGGCCTGCTCACCCGCACCCCGCGCGGACGGGCCTACGCCTACGCCCCCGTCACCGACGACGCCGGCTTCGCCGCCCGCCGCATGCGCACCGTCCTGGAGCAACGCCCCGACCGCGAGGCCGTCCTCGCCCGCTTCGCCGACGAACTGTCCGACACCGACGCCGACCTCCTGCGCCAGCTGCTCGGCCCCGACCAGGACCCCGGCCGATAGGAGGCGACGCACCGATGCGCATCGCCGTCTACATCCCGCTACTGCTCTCGCTCGTCGCCCCGCTCGCCGCCCGCCCGTTGGCCGAGCGCTGCGAACCCCGCCTGGCCACCTGGCTGCTCACCGCCTCAGCCCTGGTCCTGGGCACGGCGAGCACGATCTCCCTGGGCCTACTGGCCGTCACCGGCCTGATCCGCATCCCGCAACTCGCCGCACTCGGCCACTGGTCCGCCCACTCCGCGCAGCACGACGACCCCGCCCAGCTCTCCGTCGCCCTGATCGCCGGCCTGTTGCTCGGCGCTGCCGTGCTCACCGCGGCCCGCATGCTCTGGCGCCGAGCCCGCACCCTGGCCGCGGCAGCATTGGACGCCGCCTGCATGCCCACCCCCGACGGCACCGTCGTCGTCGACGACGAGGCCCCCGACGCCTACGCGCTACCCGGCCTGCCCGGCCGGATCGTCGTCTCCACCGGCATGCTGCGCACCCTCGACGAGACCGAGCACACCATCCTGCTCGCCCACGAACGCGCCCATCTGACCGCCCACCACTACGCGTTCGTCGCCCTCGCCCAGCTCGGCGCCTGCGCCAACCCGCTCCTGCGTCCGTTCGCCACCGCCGTCGCCTACACCATCGAGCGCTGGGCCGACGAGAACGCCGTCAGGGCCACCGGCGACCGCCGCCGCGTCGCCCGCACCGTCGGCAAGGCCGCCCTCGCCGCCCACCAGGTCCCGGCCCTCGCCCGCGCCGCGGGCGCCGCCGTCGGCATCCTCGGTGTACGTGGCCTCCGTAGCCGCCGCGGACCGCTCGCTTCCGCCGGTCCCGTGCCCCGCCGCGTCGCCGCGCTCCTCGCCCCGCCGCTGGGCCGCCATCCGGCTCTCCCGGCCGCTACCGCAACCGCCCTCGCGGCCGCGATGCTGGCCTCCGCCGAAGCCGCCCACGACCTCCACGTCCTGCTGGAATCCGTCGGCGCCTGGTAGCGACCTCCCGAAGGGACGCATACGAGTCCGTAACGGGCAATGGGCTGCACCGTTGGCGTACAGCCCACCACTCCATCAACGGCTCCTTCCAATCGCTGTCGCCGTACTTGCCCAGGTCCTTGCACGCCCTCCCGCCAGAGCCCGATGAATGCCGCCGGCATGCCGCCCGTCGGATGGAACACGGAGTGACCGCTCGGGAGCACTTCGAGGTCGCAGAACTCCTCGATCCAGTCGTGCGCGGTGCCTCACCGCTCGGTGGCCGGGCAGGGGGCGATCACCGCGGGCATCGCACATTCCCGGCCGGCCAGACCGGTCAGGTCCGGCCGCTGCCGTAGGGCGGCCTGTGGTGCTTGGCCGGTGAGTCGTCCTCCGGCGGGGACTCGTGTGATGTGCCGTGGCCGCCGTCACCATGCATGCCGCGCATCATGAAGAACATCATCAGCGGGCAGACGAGGACGATCGCCAGGAGAGCGATCGTGCCCACCGGCACCCCCAGGGCCAGGGCGCCGACCACGGCGATCGCCGCCGCGACGGCGTACAGGCCGTAGTTGCGTTGGGTGGTGTTCATCACGGGCCTCCTGAGAGCGTGCCCTTCAGGTGCGTGGTCAGCCCTTGCTCAGCCGAGTGCCGTCGCCGGCGCGGCCGCGCAGGACGGTCAGACGGCGGTGGTATTCGTCCTCGCCGATCTCTCCGCGGGCGAACCGCTCGGCGAGGAGCTGCTCGGGGGTGGGCTCGTGTGGCAAGGTGCCGGCCGTCGTCCCGGTGCCGCCCGGCCGGGCAAGGGCGCGGTAGAGCAGGACACCGAAGAAGACGATCAGGGCCCAGAAGAGGATCATGCCGACGGACATGGTGAACCAGCCCCAGCCGCTGACGTCATGGTCGTACCAGAACATCATCGCCACTCACCTGCTTCGGCTTTTCGGAGATCGGGGGCTGATGGGCTCCCGGGGGCCTCTGCCTTCACACCCATCGTCCCGCTGCCCGGCGTGGCGGTCAGGGGCCGGATGGTCCATGGCCAGCAGGCCGTTCAGCCTCTACCTGCTAGGGGTACCCGGGTTCAGGCTGGAGGCGTGCGACGGGTCGAGGTGACGGTGCGGGGCGGCTACAGCCCTGACGTCAAGTCCGCCGCCGACCGGGCAGCGGCTGCGGACGCGGACGCCACGGCGGCCCATCGGCACCATGCGCCCGCGTCCCGGGGCAGCGGCACGGTCGCGGACCCGGTGTGCGGCATGGAAGTGGACGGAGCGACCAAGCGGACGGAGCGACCGCCGCCGAGCACCGGCAGACCGAACACGGCACCCTCTGCTTGTGCTCCGCCCGCTGCGCCGCCGCCTTCGACGCCGACCCGGACCGCTGCCCCACAAGATCGAAGGCCAGATACGCGGCATCTCCCGCATGGTCACCGCCGACCGCTACTGCATGGACGTCCTCACCCAGATCACCCACACCGACTTACCCCCTAGGGTATATAGGCCGTGACGGCCGCTCTCGGCTCAGGCGCGCCGTGGTGAACACGGGCAGGGCCACAACCGTATGCATCACGAGCCACTTGCGACCGCCGACCCAGGACAAGCCCCATGCCCAGTCCCGCGCAGTACCCAGCGCAACCGCCCGTGCGGCGGTGGCAGGTGCTGCTCGTGCTGGGCCTGCTCGCGGGGCTGTTGGGCATGCACGCCCTGGCCCCCGGCGGTCTCGCCCCGGATCGCGCCCACTCCCGTCCCCTGGTGACTTCCCTTGCGGTGGACGACGGTGACTGCTCCGGCGGCCGTTGCGGCGGATGCGTCGTCCAGCACGCCGACTCGGCCTGCGTGTCGGCAGCCGTCGCCGGCGGCCCGGAACTGCCCGCGCCCACGCCCGATCCGGTGACCGCCGCCACGCAGGCCGACGCCGCATGCTCGCACCCGGCCGGGTCTCCGGACGCCCCCCGTGCGCCGCCTTCTCTGGCGGAACTCCAACTCCTGCGGATCTAGAGGCCGCTCGGACACCACGCCGTCAACCGGCGAGGTGCTCAAGCAGTCCAGGAATCTCTCTTCCCACCACAGGAGTTCAAGCATGTCCGCAACCCCCCGCACCCTCACTCGCCGCGCCGCGCTGATCGCGGTCACCGCGACCGCCGCGCTCGTCCTCAGCGCCTGTGGCGGCGGCACCGACAGCGGCAGCGCCGCGTCCGCCGGCGCCGCCACGTCGGCCGCCGCGGGTGCCGACACCGCCGGCGACACGTACAACGCCCAGGACGTCACCTTCGCCCAGGGGATGATCCCGCACCACCAGCAGGCCGTCGAGATGGCGCGACTCGCCGCCGACCGGGCGTCCTCCACCCAGGTCAAGGACCTAGCCGCACAGATCGAGAAGGCACAGGACCCGGAGATCTCGACCATGACGGGCTGGCTGACGTCCTGGGGCAAGAGCATGCCGATGGCCGGCATGGCCGGCATGGGTGACTCCGACATGCCGGGCATGATGAGCAGCTCCCACATGGCCGGGCTGAAGAAGATGTCCGGCAAGGAGTTCGACACCATGTTCCTGACCATGATGGTCGAGCACCACAAGGGCGCCGTCGAGATGGCCACCACCGAGAAGAACAAGGGCAAGTACGCCGCCGCCACCTCCATGGCCGACGGCATCATCACCGCGCAGAACGCCGAGATCACCGAGATGAACAAGCTGCTCGGCAAGAGCTGACCACGCCGTGCGGGGGCCGGTCCTGACCCCGGCCCCCGCGGCCGCCCTCAGCACCCGTCGGAAGCGAGTCGATGAGGGAGCGGTGACCGGCTTCGCGCCGCACCAGACCGTTCTCAGTCCCCCTCTCGACCGAGAGGGGGACTGAGAAC
>NZ_JBHXMA010000092.1:0-16019 GCF_042721035.1 Streptomyces sp. NPDC058464 | reverse complement strand
GGGGCGCGCCGGGGGGGCCCCCCCCGCCCCCGGGGCGCGGGGGGGGGCGCCGCCCGCGCCCCCGCCCCCCCCGGGGCGGCGGGGGGGGGCCGGCCCCCCGGGGCCGGGGGGGGCCCCCCCCCCCCCACGGCCATGGAATGGAATCGAAGTGCCCTACGGAGCAAGGGACGTGAGACATGCCGATCGACAGGAAAGTCGCCCGCTTCAACAGGCGGTTCGCCAACCATCTCGTCGGGCCGCTGTTCAGCCGGCTGCCCGGCTTCGGGAAGGTCCACCACCGCGGCCGCAAGTCGGGGCGCGAGTTCGCCACGCCCGTCAAGCTGTTCCGGCGCGGCGCGGACATCGTCATCACGCTGCCGTACGGGCCCGGCTCCGACTGGGTCAAGAACGTGCTGGCGGCGGGCGGTTGCGAGATCACCACGCGCGGCCGCCGGATCCGGGTCACCGGGCCGGTGGTCTTCACCGACGACGGTACGACGAAGATGCCCGCCCTGACCCGCCGGATCCTCTCCCGGGTCGAGGCCACCGAGTTCCTCGCACTGACGCCGGTCGAGGCACCGGCGCGGGTGCGGGCGGCCCGGCCGTGACCGCCGCCGGCCCGGTCACCCGGCCCGTCCGGGTGGCGCTGCTGGTCGGCTCCGCCCGGGACGGGCGGCTCGCGCCGGACGTCGCGGGCTGGTTCGCGCGGGTCGCCGCCCGCCGCGACGACCTGGTCCTCGACGTCGTCGACGTGGCCGAGCACCTGCTGCCGGCGAGCCTCGACGAGGCCGACCCGCGGGCGGCGGCGCTGCGGCCCCGGCTGGGCGGGGCGGAGGCGTACGTGGTCGTCGTACCGGAGTACAACCGCAGCGTCCCGGGGCCGCTGAAGACCCTCATCGACAGCTTCCAGACCGAGTGGGAGGCCAAGCCGGTCGGGTTCGTCGGCTACGGCCTCGGCATGGCCGGCGGGGTGCGCGCGATCGAGCATCTGCGGCAGATCTTCGCCGAGTTCCACTGCGTGGGGATGAAGGACGTCGTGACGTTCCCGCGGGTGCTGGAGCACTACGACGCCGACGGCACGTTTCCGGCGGAGCCGGAGGGGGCCGAGGCCGCGGCCAAGCTGATGCTGGACCAGCTCACATGGTGGGCGACCGCGCTCCGCGAGGCCAAGGCGACGCGTCCCTACGGGACTTGAAGACGCCGCCCAGTACAGCGCCCCGAAAGGGGCGCGGGGCTGTGTTCAATGTGCGGCTACCGCCGCGTGGGCGCGACCAGCCACGACGGCGCCGCAGCCGCCCGACGACCGCACCCGGCACGGCGATGCGCAGGAAGTGCCGCGATCCGTGGTGGAGCGTCCGCAGGTCCGATGCGGCTGATCGCGCAGTTCCCCGCGCCCCCAAAAAAAACCTGACCTCTCTTCACAGGAGAACGCGATGGCTGCCGCCGCCCCGGATCCGCTCACCCCTCTGCTCGTCGCCGTGCCCGTGGTGATCCTCGCCTGCCGGGCCGGTGCCCAGTTGCTCAAGCGGCTCGGGCAACCCCCTGTCGTCGGCGAGATCCTCGTCGGCATCCTGTTCGGCCCGTCCCTGCTGGGCTGGCTCTGGCCCGGTGCCCAGACATGGCTGTTCCCGCAGTCGGCGCTGCCCTACATCGGCGTGCTCGGGAACATCGGCCTGCTCGTGTTCATGTTCCTCGTCGGACTCGAACTCGACCTCAAGTCCCTGCGCGGCAACAGCAGAACGGCCGTCGCCGTGTCCCAGGCCGGGATCGCGCTGCCGCTGCTGCTGGGCACGCTGCTGGCCCTCGGCATGTACGGCGACTTCGCGCCGCCCGGCACCGGGAGGCTGCCGTTCGTGCTGTTCATCGCGGTGTCGATGAGCATCACCGCGTTCCCCGTGCTGGCCCGCATCCTGACCGACCGGGGCCTGTACCGGACCCGGGTGGGCGCGCTCGCCATGGCCAGCGCGGCCGTGGACGACGTCAGCGCCTGGTGCCTGCTGGCCGCGGTGGTGGCGGTGACGAAGAGCAACTCGCCCCTGGAGGCCCTGACCACGGCCGGGTACGCGCTCGTCTTCACCGCCGTGATGTTCCTCGTCGTACGGCCGCTGCTGGCCCGGTGGGCCGCGCGGGCGGAACGCCGGTACGCCGACGGGGTCGTGCTGGTCGTGCTGTTCAGCGGACTGAGCCTGGCCGCCTACGCCACCGACCGGATCGGGGTGCACGCGCTGTTCGGCGCGTTCCTGTTCGGCGTGGTCACCCCGCGCGGCAGCCGGCGGATCGAGGCCACCGCGGCCCGGATGCGGGCCTTCGCCGTGCCCACGCTGCTGCCGCTGTTCTTCGTCGGCACCGGGCTGAAGACCGATGTGGGGCTGCTGGGCGGCAGCGGTACCCAGTGGCTGTGGGCGGGTGCCGTGCTCGCCGTCGCCGTGGCCGGCAAGTGGGGCGGCGGCACGCTCGCGGCCCGGCTCTCCGGCCGGGACTGGCGGGACTCCATGTCCTTGGGTGCGCTGATGAACTGCCGTGGCCTGACCGAGCTGATCGTGCTCAACATCGGCCTGGGGCTGGGTGTCATCGGGCCCGAGCTGTTCACCGTCCTCGTGCTGATGGCGCTGCTCACCACGGCCATGACCAGCCCCGCGCTGACCCGGATCCGCAAGGGGATCGACGAGGACCTCGGACGGGAACCGGCCGGAACCGGCCAAGGCGAACCCGCCCTGGAGATCGCGAGAACCCGCTGACCTGCGCCTTCGGGCGCGGCAGCGGCGTCAGCCCACGACCGGCGAATAGTTCCGGCCCTGATGGTTGGAAGACTGCTAGTTGGAAGCTTGATAGATAAGTAGGTTGACGATACTCTCGCAGTACGACGACGAAGCAGTGAGGGAGAGAACGATGAGCCAGGACTTCAAGAACCTCGACATGACGATGATGTTCGCGATCCACGACGCGCTCCGCCGCGAGCTGGAGCGGATCGCCCGGATCACCGCACGGGTCGACGAGGACCCCCGGCACGTACTGAGCACCGCGGTCGGCTGGGAGCTCTTCAAGAAGTTCCTGACCATCCACCACACCTCCGAGGACGTGCGGATCTGGCCGGTCATGGAGGCGGCGCTGGCCGGCCGGGACTCCGAACTGGCGCTGCTCGCCGACATGGAGGCCGAGCACGGCGTCATCGACCCGCTGCTCGCCGACATCGACGCGGCCCTGGCCGACCGGGACTCCGGCCTGGAGCGCCTGACCGGCCTGACCGACACCCTCTACACCAAGCTCGGCGGCCACCTCGACCACGAGGAGCGGGACGCCCTGCAGCTGATGGACATCACGCTCTCCCAGGAGCAGTGGGCGACCTTCGCCGGCGAGCAGCGCACCCGGGTCGGCGACGACTCCGCCCGCTACCTGCCCTGGCTGCTCGACGACATCGACGCCGTGAAGGCCGCCAAGCTCCTCGGCAACATGCCCGAACCGCTGCGCAACGCCTACGAGAACGACTGGCGCAAGGCCTACGAGGACCTCGACATCTGGACCCCCAAGGCCGCCTCCGCCTCCACCTTCACCAGCCGCTGACCGGATCCCGAGGGGTTCCGCTCCGCTCGACACCCCCCCAACCCTGAGACAGACACGGAGACATCCCATGTCGCTGCAAGACCGCACTCAGGCCGTCCCCAAGGCCGCGGCCCCGCCGCAGCAGGACGGCAAACTCGGACTGGCGTTACTCGTGATCGCCGCGGCCCAGCTCATGCTCGTCCTCGACAACACGATCGTCGCCGTCGCCCTGCCCAGCATGCAGAGCGCCCTCGGGCTCAGCGAGTCCGGCCTCGGCTGGATCGTCACCGCCTACGCCCTGGCCTTCGGCGGTCTGCTGCTGGCCGGCGGCCGCGCCGGTGACCTCTTCGGCCGCCGCCGGGTCTTCCGCACCGGACTGGTCCTGTTCACCGCCGCCTCGCTGCTCGGCGGCCTCGCCCAGAGCGGCGAACTGCTCATCGCCGCCCGCGTGATCCAGGGTGCGGGCGCCGCCATCGCCGCCCCCACCGCGCTGTCCCTGCTGGCCACCACCTTCCCGGCAGGACCCGCCCGCAACAAGGCGCTCGGCGTCTACGGCGCGATGGGCGGCCTCGGCTCGGTCGTCGGCCTGCTGCTCGGCGGCGCGCTCACCGAGTACCTGAGCTGGCGCTGGGTGATGTTCGTGAACATCCCGATCGCCCTGGCCGTCCTGTTCGGCACCGGCGTCCTCGTCGAGGGCGAGCGCGAGCGCGGCAAGGTCGACGTCCCCGGCGCGCTCACCGCCACCCTGGGCTTCGGCTCGCTCGTCTACGCCATCAACCGCGCCGGCGACAAGGGCTTCGGTGACAGCGTCACCCTGATCGGCCTGGGCGCCGCGCTCGTCCTGATCCTCGCCTTCGTCCTCATCCAGCGCGCCAGCAGGGCGCCGATGATCCCGAGCGGGGTGCTCGCCGACAGGAGCCGCGTCGGCGCCAACCTGATCATGTTCCTGGTCGGCGCGGGCATGCTCGCCACCTTCTACTTCCTGACCCTCTACATGCAGCTCGTCAAGGGCTACGCCCCGATGGTCACCGGCGTCGCCTACCTGCCCTTCGCACTCGGCATGGGCATCGCGGCCGGCGGCCTCGGCCCGCAGCTGCTCGCCAAGCTGCCCGAGCGCAACGTGATCGCCCTCGGTCTGCTGATCGGCACCGTCGGCATGGTCTGGTTCAGCCTCATCGAGCCCGGCCAGACCCCGTGGGCCG
The DNA here is from genome assembly GCF_042721035.1 of Streptomyces sp. NPDC058464. NCBI lineage: Bacteria > Bacillati > Actinomycetota > Actinomycetes > Kitasatosporales > Streptomycetaceae > Streptomyces > Streptomyces sp. NPDC058464. The sequence goes on along the minus strand of NZ_JBHXMA010000092.1, from coordinate 11,298 downwards.
CGCTGCTGCCGGCCCAGCTGGTCGTCGGTCTCGGCCTCGGCATGGTCTTCGTGGCCGTCACCATCGTCAGCGTCCGCGGGGTCGCCCCGCAGGCCACCGGCGCCGCCTCCGGCCTGGTCAACACCGCCCAGCAGATCGGCGGCGCCATCGGCCTGGCCGCCCTCGCCGCGGCGGCCACCGCCATCACCGACCACGAGCTGCCGGGCAGCGTCCCGCACGCCCTCACCACCGGCTACTCGTACGGGTTCCTGCTCGGCGGCGCCTTCTACGTGCTGGCCCTGGTCGTGGCCCTGGCCACCCTCCCGGGCACCCGCCCCCAGCAGCAGGACGCCGAGCACCCGCCCGTCGCCCTGTGACCGACCCCGGCGGCCCCGCCCTGCCCACTCCGGGCGGGGTCGCCGGTTCCCCGGTGCCGGGGCCGTGCCGGTGCCGGTGCCGGTCGGAGGGCCGTCGATATACTCGGGCAGGAGGTGCTGTCTTGCGGTACGAGAGCGACGACGATCGCGGCCCGGTGACCCGGACCGAGCAGACCGCGGAGGTCCCCGGTGTCCTCCCGGACGCGCTCACGGACTTCATCGGCTACCTCCTGCGCCGCGTCCACGCGCAGTTCTCCGCCACCGACGACGGCGGCGACAGCGACCCCCGTGACTTCCTGGTCCTCGACGCGCTCACCGGCCGTGACTGGGAGTCCCAGCTCGACCTCGCGGAGCGGCTCGGCATCAACCGCACCATCATGGTCGGCGTCATCGACCGCCTTGAGGCCCGCGACGAGGTCCGGCGCACCCGTAACCCCGACAACCGGCGCCAGTACGTGCTCTCCCTGACCGACGGGGGACGCGAGGCCGTGGAGGCCAGCCGGCGGGCGGTCGCCGAGCGGGACGCCCGGCTCACCGCCGTACTGACGGACGAGGAGACCGCCCGGCTCGACGAGCTGCTCGGCCGGCTGCTGCCCGAGTCGGCGCAGCCGCTGGTGCAGGGCACCGAGTACCTGGTCGCCCAGGCCCACCACCGGCTGCGCAAGCACGGCGACGACAAGCTGGCCGGCACCGGTCTGCGGGTGCGTCACTACGGCCCGCTGTCCGCCCTCGACGTCCTCGGACCCATCTCCCAGCAGCGGCTCGCCGAACTCCTCGCCATCACCGGTCCCGCCGCCTCCCAGCTCGTCGACGAACTCGTCAAGCTGGGCCTGGTGCGCCGGGGGCGCGACCCGCACGACCGGCGCCGGTACGCCCTCGAGGTGACCGACCTCGGCCGTGAGCGGCTCGGTGTCGTGGCCCGGGCCGTCGCGGGGCTCGCCGCGGACGTCTCCGCCATGCTCGGCCCCGGCGGCGAGGACGAGCTGCGGGAACTGCTGCTGAAACTCCTCGCCCCGACGCATTCCGGCCCGGCATTCGCCGAGAACACCAAGTCATCCGTTCCCGCCGGGGGTTGACCCTCTGGCCAAAGGATGTCACGCTTAATTCAGCGGATATCCCGCGCCCTTTTCCAGGCTCTTCGCACCGCCCTTCCGATTTCCTTCAGGAAGGGCCGCGAGGGGCCTTTTTTCATGCTGATTTCCCGTTGCGCACCGCCCCTCGACGAAGGAGACAGTCATGGTCGCCAAGAAGACCGACGGCGCGCCGGAACCGGCGCGCACACCCGAGGACATGACCTTCGACGTCATCATCCTCGGCTCGGGCCTCGCCGGCTCCGTCACCGGTGCCGTCCTGGCCAAGCACGGCGCCAAGGTGCTGCTGGTAGACGCCGCCGCGCACCCGCGCTTCGCCATCGGCGAGTCCATGACCCCGCAGCTCGTGGAATGGATCCACATCCTCTCCGAGCGCCACGACATCCCCGAGCTGAAAAGCCTGGCCAGCGTCGAGGCCTCCACCCGTGACATCGGCCCGACCTTCGGCACGAAGGCACACTTCGGATTCATGAAGCACGAGGTCGGAAAAGAGCCCGACCCGCGCGAGGCCACCCAGCTCGCCCTGCCGAAGATATTCCACCAGAACAGCCACATGTTCCGGCAGGACAGTGACTCCTTCATGTTCCACGTGGCCATCAAATACGGCTGCACCCCCCGGCAGAACTGGCGGGCCAACGAGGTCGAGTTCGACGACGACGGCGTCACCGTCCTCGGCCGCAGCGCCGCCCCCGGCGCCGAGCCCGAGCTGTACCGGGCCAAGTACCTGGTGGACGCCTCCGGGTTCCGCTCCCCGCTCGCCGACAAGTTCGACCTGCGCGACAAGCCCACCGCCCGCTTCAAGCACCACTCCCGCTCGATGTTCACGCACTACGTCGGCATCAAGCGGTTCGACGACGTCAGCGGCCACCCCCAGGACCTGCGCCCGCCGGCCGACTGGCACACCGGCACCATGCACCACCTCATCGAGCGCGGCTGGTTCTGGATCATCCCCTTCGACAACCACCCCAAGTCCCGCAACCCGCTGTGCAGCGTCGGCCTGACGATGGACGAGCGCACCTACCCGAAGCCCAAGGACCTCACCCCGGAGCAGGAGTTCCAGTCCTTCCTCGACAAGTACCCGGCGGTGAAGCGGCAGTTCGACGGCGCCACCCGGGTCCGCGAGTGGATCTCCACCGACCGGCTGCAGTACAGCTCGAAGCAGACCATCGGCGACCGCTGGTGCCTGATGTCGCACGCGGCCGGCTTCCTCGACCCGCTGTTCTCCCGCGGCCTGTCCAACACCATGGAGGTCGTCGACGCGCTCACCTCCCGGCTGATCCCCGCCCTGAAGGACGGCGACTTCTCCGCGGAGCGCTTCGCGTACGTCGAGCGCGTCGAGCAGGGCCTGCTCCAGTACAACGACGACCTGGTCAACAGCTCCTTCATCGCGTTCTCCCACTTCCGGCTCTGGAACGCGGTCTTCCGGGTCTGGGGCTCCTTCATCACCCCCGGCACCATGCGGCTGACGCGGGCCCGCCTCAAGCACTTCAAGGACCACGACACACGCCACTTCGACGAGCTGGAGAAGGTCGCCCACCCGGGCCTGTGGTGGCCGCAGAGCGACTCCTTCAAGCGGATCCTGGAGAGCACCGCCGAGACCTGCGAGAAGTACGAGGCCGGCGCGCTCACCGGCGACGAGGCCGCCGACATCGTCTTCGGGCTGCTCAAGGAGTCCCCGGTCGTCAACCCGGTCTTCGGCTGGAAGGACGAGGAGCGGCGGTTCATCTACCCGTCCACGCTGACCATGGCCCGCTTCCTGTACTGGGCCTCCGTCGAGGCCCCCGCCGAGATGAACAGCGTCGGCCGCGAGTTCCTGCTCGGCATCCTCAAGGCCGGCGCGAAGGTCCGCAAGCTCCTCTGACCCCTGCCACTGCCAGACAACGCCAGAAAGGCATGCGCATGTCCGCAGCAGCGCGGTCGCTGACCCGCGCCGAAGAAGAGACCCGGCCCGTCGAACCGCTGGATCTGCGCCGCGTGTGCGGCCTGTTCACGACCGGCGTCACGGTCATCACCACCGGCCCCGACGGCGACGCGGACGGCACCACCGTCAACTCGTTCACCTCGGTCTCGCTGGAACCCCCGCTGGTGCTGTTCTGCCTGCACCAGCAGTCCCGGCTGCACACGCTCCTGGAGCAGAGCGGCGGGTTCACCGTGAACTTCCTGTCCGGCCGGCAGCAGCCGCTGGCCCGGCACTTCGCCGGGCGCCGGACCGAGGCCACCGCCTTCGAGGGCGTCCCGCACCACTTCACCGAGGACGGGCTGCCCGTGCTCAGCGAGGCCCTCGCCCACCTGACCTGTACCACGGTCGACGTGCACAGCGCCGGCGACCACGACATCGTCATCGGCGAGGTGGTGGAGCTGGGCGTCCCCGAGCACGGCCTGGAGCCGCTGATCTTCTTCGACGGCTCCCTGGGCCCGCTGGAGACCGGCGCGGACCGCTTCCAGCAGACCCGGCAGGCGTCCTGACATGCGCAGGGTGCTCATCGCCAACCGAGGCGAGATCGCCGTACGCGTGGCCAGAGCCTGCCGGGACGCCGGGATCGCGAGCGTCGCCGTCTACGCGGACCCGGACCGGGACGCCCTGCACGTCCGGGTCGCCGACGCGGCCTTCGCCCTGGGCGGTGACACGCCGGCCACCAGCTACCTGGACATCGGGAAGGTCCTGCGGGCCGCCCGGGAGACCGGGGCGGACGCCGTCCACCCCGGCTACGGGTTCCTGTCCGAGAACGCCGAGTTCGCGCAGGCGGTCCTGGACGCGGGCCTGACCTGGATCGGCCCGCCGCCGCAGGCGATCCGCGACCTGGGCGACAAGGTGGCGGCCCGGCACATCGCCCAGCGGGCGGGCGCGCCCCTGGTGGCCGGCACCCCGGATCCCGTCTCGGGCGCCGACGAGGTCGTGGCGTTCGCCGAGGAGCACGGTCTCCCGATCGCCATCAAGGCGGCCTTCGGCGGCGGCGGGCGCGGGCTGAAGGTCGCCCGGACCCTGGAGGAGGTGCCGGAGCTCTATGAGTCGGCGGTGCGTGAGGCGGTGGCCGCCTTCGGCCGCGGCGAGTGCTTCGTGGAGCGCTACCTGGACCGGCCGCGGCACGTCGAGACGCAGTGCCTCGCGGACCGGTACGGCAACGTGGTCGTCGTATCGACCCGTGACTGCTCGTTGCAGCGCCGCCACCAGAAGCTGGTGGAGGAGGCTCCGGCACCGTTCCTGACGCCGGAGCAGACCGCCGAGCTGTACCGGGCGTCCAAGGCCATCCTGCGCGAGGCCGGCTATGTCGGCGCGGGTACCTGCGAGTTCCTCGTCGGGCAGGACGGCACGGTCTCCTTCCTGGAGGTCAACACCCGCCTCCAGGTGGAGCATCCGGTGACCGAGGAGGTCGCCGGCATCGACCTGGTCCGCGAGATGTTCCGGATCGCCGACGGCGCGGAACTCGGCTACGGCGACCCCGAACTGCGCGGCCACTCCTTCGAGTTCCGCATCAACGGTGAGGACCCGGGCCGGGGCTTCCTGCCCGCGCCGGGCACGGTGACGGTCTTCGAGCCGCCGTCGGGACCGGGGGTACGGCTGGACGCCGGCGTGGAGTCGGGCAGCGTGATCGGCCCGGCCTGGGACTCGCTGCTCGCCAAGCTGATCGTCACCGGCCGCACCCGCGCGGAGGCCCTGCAGCGGGCCGCGCGGGCACTCGACGAGTTCCGCGTGGAGGGGATGGCCACGGCGATCCCGTTCCACCGGGCGGTGGTACGGGATCCGGCGTTCGCCCCGGCCGAGGGGCCGTTCACGGTCCACACCCGGTGGATCGAGACCGAGTTCGTCAACGAGATCGAGGCCTTCACGGCGGCCCCGGCCGCCGGTTCCGAGACGGCGGAGGCCGGCCGGGAGACGGTGGTCGTCGAGGTAGGCGGGCACCGGCTGGAGGTCTCGCTGCCGTCCGTGCTGGGCAGGGTCCCGGACCGGACGCTCGTGGGGGCCGCCGCGCCCCGGTCCCGCCGCCGCAACGCCGGCGGTTCGGTGCCCGCCGCCTCCGGGGACACGCTCACCTCTCCGATGCAGGGCACCGTCGTCAAGGTCGCCGTCGCCGAGGGGCAGCCGGTCGAGAAGGGCGACCTGGTCGTCGTACTCGAGGCCATGAAGATGGAGCAGCCGCTCACCGCGCACCGCTCCGGCACCGTGACCGGGATCGCCGCCGAGGTGGGGCAGGCCCTCGCCGCCGGCGCCGCGGTCTGCGACATCAAGGACTGATCAAGGACCGATCGAGGACTGATCGCTGTGGCAGCACTCACCTACACCGACGCCATGAACGACGCCCTGGAACGGCTGCGTTCCGTGGGGTACGAGCACGGGCGCGGCTTCGTCAACCATGCCCCGATGGCCGCCGAGGCCCTGGCCCACATGGGGTACGCCGAGGAGGTGCCCGGCTGGGTGGAGGGCCATCTGCGCAGCCACACCTTCCACGACGTGCCCGAGCGACGGTTCACCATCGACCCGGGCGACGAGGCCGACTGGCGGCAGGCGCTCGGCGCGTTCGGCCGGGTCGCCGACTGGACCGCCCTGTTCGAGCGCGAGCTGGCCGAGGGCGAGTGGACCGACGTCCTGGCCCGCTGGTGGCCCCGGCTGCTGCCCGGCATGTCCGGGGTGCTCACGCACGGGGTGATCCGCACCGCGCACGCGGTCCGCGCGGTGGTGACCGCCGGCCCCGACCACCGCCTGCAACTGGCGGAACTAGCCCAGGGGTTGGGGTACTGGGCGGCCCGGTACTCGGAGGGCGGAGTCGTGGTCCAGGAGGGCGAGGGAGAGGGCGAGGACGAGGGCGACGGCGGTGACGTCGTACGGGCGCTGGACGAGCTCGTCGCCGAGTTCTCCGGGATCTACGCCACGCTCTCCCTCCCGCACCCGATCCCGCTGATCCACTCGGTCACCGGGCCCGCCGCCGTACGGCTGGTGGTGGAGCACCTGCCGCAGGACCAGCGGTGGCCGTCGTACCGGGTGGCGCGGGCCGTCAGCCGCACGATGCTCGACTGGTTCCACGCCGTGCCCCGGCCCGCGGCCCCGCTGCCGGACGCCTCCGACCCGGCCGACCTGTTCGCCGAAGCCGTCCGGATCGGCGACGAGCACGCCATCAAACTCGCCGAAGTCGCCGTACGGCACGAGGCGCTGGCGCCCGACCCGCGGCACGCGGCGGCCGCGCACGTGGCCAACCGGGCGATCGGGCGCCTGTACCGCTGACAGTTCGTCTTCGCCGACGGTCTCCCCGACGGGGCCGTACGGAACCGTTCCCGAGGAGTGTCATGGACGCACAAGTCATCGTCGTGGGCGCCGGGCCGGCCGGCATGATGCTCGCGGGCGAGCTACGGCTCGCGGGCGCCGAGGTCATCGTCCTGGAGAAGCTGCCCGCGCGCACCGGGGAGTCGCGCGGCCTCGGCTTCACCGCCCGCACCATGGAGGTCTTCGACCAGCGCGGACTGCTGCCCCGCTTCGGGGACATCGAGGTCAGCAACGTGGGCCATTTCGGCGGCCTGCCGGTCGACTTCGGTGTCCTCGACGGCGCCCACCAGGCCGCCAAAACGATCCCGCAGTCGGTCACCGAGACCGTCCTGGAGGAGTGGGCCGGCCGGCTCGGCGCGGACATCCGGCGCCGGCACGAGGTGCTGTCCGTCAAGGAGAAGGAGGACAGCGTCGAGGTCGAGGTGCGCGGCCCCGAGGGCGTGCACCGGCTGCGCGCCGAGTACCTCGTGGGCTGCGACGGCGGTCGCTCGACCATCCGCAAGGCGGCCGGGTTCGACTTCCCGGGGACGCCGTCGACGCTGGAGATGTACCTCGCCGACGTGAAGGGCATCGAGCTGGAGCCCCGGATGATCGGGGAGACCCTGCCCGGCGGGATGGTCATGGTCGGTCCGCTGCCCGGCGGCATCACCCGGCTGATCATCTGCGAGCGCGGCACCCCGCCGCAGCGCCGCGCGAAGCCGCCGACCTGGGCGGAGGCCGCGGCGGCCTGGCAGCGGCTGACCGGCGACGACATCTCGCACGCCGAGGCGGTGTGGGTGTCGTCGTTCGGCGACGGCACGAGGCTCGTCACCGAGTACCGGCGGGGGCGGATCCTGCTCGCCGGCGACTCCGCGCACATCCACCTCCCGGCCGGCGGCCAGGGCATGAACACCAGCATCCAGGACGCCGTGAACCTCGGCTGGAAGCTGGGGGCGGTGGTGCGGGGGCGGGCGCCCGAGGCGCTGCTCGACACGTACCACGACGAACGGCACCCGGTCGGGGAGCGGCTGATGATGAACACCCGGGCACAGGGGCTGCTGTTCCTGTCCGGGCCCGAGGTGCAGCCGCTGCGGGATGTCCTGAACGAGCTGATCCGGTATCCGGAGGTCGGCAGGCACCTGGCGGCGATGGTCTCCGGCCTCGAGATCCACTACGACGTCGACGGGGGCGCCGGCGCGCTGCTCGGGCGGCGGCTGCCGAACGTGCCGCTCACCGGGCACAAGCGGGTGGCCTCCAGCACGGAGGCGCTGCGCGGCGGGCGGGGGGTGCTGCTCGACCTCGCCGACAACGAGAGGCTGCGGGAGCGGGCCTGGGCCTGGCGGGACCGGGTGGACGTGGTGACGGCGGTGGCGGAGGTGGCGGCCGACGGTCCGCTGGCCGGTACCACGGCTGTGCTGGTGCGGCCCGACGGGTATGTGGCGTGGGCGGCGCCGGGTAGTCACGCGGATCTGCCGATGGCGCTTGAGCGGTGGTTCGGGCCCGCCCGCTGAGGCCTTGCCGGGCCGTGTCGTCTTGCGGCTGCCCCGCCGTCGTGGCTGGTCGCGCAGTTCCCCGCGCCCCTGAAGGGGCAATTTTGCTGGACTCTCTTGAGGAGTGAACCCATGCACAGCACCCTGATCGTCGCCCGGATGGAACCGGGTAGCAGCCAGGAGGTCGCCCGGCTGTTCGGAGAGTTCGACCGGAGCGAGATGCCGCGCCTCATGGGCACCCGGCGCCGTGAGCTCTTCGCCTACCGCGGGCTGTACTTCCACCTCCAGCACTTCGACACCGACAACGGCGGTGAGCTGATCGAGGAGGCCAAGAGCGACCCGCGGTTCGTGCGGATCAGTGAGGACCTGAAGCCGTTCATCCAGGCGTACGACCCCGCCACCTGGCGGTCTCCCGCCGACGCGGTCGCCACGCGCTTCTACGACTGGGAGGGCCGGGCGTGAACGCCAGGCGAGTGGTCATCACCGGGGTCGGCGTCATCGCCCCCGGCGGTGTCGGCACCAAGAACTTCTGGAACCTGCTCAGCGAGGGCCGCACCGCGACCCGCGGTATCACCTTCTTCGACCCGTCCTCCTTCCGGTCCCGGGTCGCCGCCGAGGTCGACTTCGACCCGGAGGAGCACGGGCTGGGCCCGCAGGAGATACGCCGGATGGACCGGGCGGCGCAACTCGCCGTCGTCAGTGCGCGGGAGGCCCTCGCCGACAGCGGGCTCGACCTGTCCGGCGCCGACCCCTACCGGGTCGGGGTCACCATCGGCAGCGCGGTCGGCGCGACCATGGGGCTCGACCAGGAGTACCGGGTGGTCAGCGACGGCGGCCGGCTCGACCTCGTCGACCACACCTACGCCGTCCCGCACCTCTACAACTACCTGGTGCCCAGCTCGTTCGCGGCCGAGGTCGCCTGGTCGGTGGGCGCGGAGGGCGCGGCCACGGTCGTGTCCACCGGGTGCACGTCGGGGCTCGACTCCGTCGGGCACGCCGTGGAGCTGATCCGGGAGGGCTCGGCCTGCGCGATGATCGCCGGCGCCACCGACGCCCCGATCTCCCCGATCACCCTGGCCTGCTTCGACGCCATCAAGGCCACCACCCCGCGCAACGACGACCCCGAGCACGCCTCCCGCCCCTTCGACGGTACCCGCAACGGGTTCGTGCTGGGGGAGGGGTCGGCCGTCTTCGTCCTGGAGGAGCTGGAGGCCGCGAAGCGGCGGGGCGCGCACATCTACGCCGAGATCGCCGGGTACGCCTCCCGCTGCAACGCCTTCCACATGACCGGACTGCGGCCCGACGGCGCGGAGATGGCCGAGGCCATCACGGTCGCCCTCGACGAGGCACGGCTCGACCCCGAGGCGATCGACTACATCAACGCGCACGGCTCCGGCACCAAGCAGAACGACCGGCACGAGACCGCCGCGTTCAAGAAGAGCCTCGGCGACCACGCCTACCGGACCCCGGTCTCCTCGATCAAGTCGATGGTCGGGCACTCGCTCGGCGCGATCGGCTCCATCGAGATCGCCGCGTCCGTCCTCGCCATGGAGCACAACGTCGTGCCCCCGACGGCCAACCTGCACACCCCCGACCCCGAGTGCGACCTGGACTACGTGCCGCTCACCGCCCGCGAGCACCGCACCGACGCGGTGCTCACCGTGGGCAGCGGGTTCGGCGGCTTCCAGAGCGCGATGGTGCTCGCCCGACCGGACAGGAGCGCGGCCGCATGAGCGCACGGACCGTGGTGACCGGGCTCGGCATCGCCGCGCCCAACGGCCTGGGTACGGCGGACTACTGGGCCGCCGCCCGCGCCGGGAAGAGCGGGATCGGCCGCATCACGCGGTTCGAGCCGTCCGGATACCCGGCGAAACTCGCCGGCGAGGTGCCCGGGTTCAGCGCCGGGGAGCACCTGCCGAGCCGGCTGCTCGCCCAGACCGACCACATGACCCGGCTGGCGCTCGTCGCGACCGACTGGGCGCTGGCCGACGCCGACGTCAGCCCGGCCGACCTGCCCGCCTACGACATGGGCGTCGTCACCGCCAGCTCCTCCGGTGGCTTCGAGTTCGGGCAGGGCGAGCTGCAGAAGCTGTGGAGCCAGGGCAGCCAGTTCGTCTCGGCATACCAGTCGTTCGCCTGGTTCTACGCCGTCAACAGCGGCCAGATCTCCATCCGCAACGGGATGAAGGGCCCGAGCGGGGTCGTCGTCTCCGACCAGGCCGGCGGCCTGGAGGCCCTCGCGCACGCGCGGCGGCAGATCCGGAAGGGGACGCAGCTCATCGTCTCCGGGGCGATCGACGCGTCCATCTGCCCGTGGGGGTGGGTGGCCCAGCTCGCCAGCGACCGGCTCTCCACGTCGGAGGAGCCGGACCGGTCCTACCTGCCGTTCGACTCCGCGGCGGCCGGGCACGTGGCCGGCGAGGGCGGGGCGATCCTGATCCTGGAGGCCGAGGAGACGGCCGTACGGCGGGGCGCCCGGGTGTACGGGGAGATCGCGGGGTACGGCGCGACGTTCGACCCGGCGCCGGGGAGCGGGCGGCCGCCGGGGCTGCGCAAGGCGATCGAGCTGGCCCTCGCGGACGCGGGCGCCGACGCGGCCGACGTCGACGTGGTGTTCGCCGACGCGGCGGCCGTGCCGGAGCTGGACCGGGTGGAGGCCGATGCGCTGAGCGACGTGTTCGGGCCGCACGGGGTGCCGGTGACCGCGCCGAAGACGATGACCGGGCGGCTGTACTCGGGGGCGGCGCCGCTGGACGTGGCGACGGCGTTGCTCGCCGTCCGGGACGGGGTGGTGCCGGCGACGGTGAACGTCTCGCCGGAGGCGGGCTACGACCTCGACCTGGTGGTGGGGGAGCCGCGGCAGACGGAGGTGCGCACGGCGCTGGTGCTGGCCCGCGGGTATGCCGGGTTCAACTCGGCGATGGTCGTGCGGGCGTAGTGCGCCCACGACCGTAGGGGCTTGTGCGGTGGTGCGGCCGCGGCCCGGTGGGGGTTGCTCGCGCAGTTCCCCGCGCCCCTAAAAGACCAAAGACATAGCTGCGGGCAGGCGTGCCGCAGGGCGGCACGGGTGGGCGCTGGGGGTCCCCCCGGCCGAAGGCTGGGGGAGGCACCCGGCCAGCGCCGGT
>NZ_JBHXMA010000091.1:0-16554 GCF_042721035.1 Streptomyces sp. NPDC058464 | reverse complement strand
TTGTGTTTATGTGACTGTTGCCGGACCGCGCCGTCGGCGTCTGCCGCGCGCGGGACGGTGTCGTCCGGCGCGCGCGGGACGGTGTGGATAACAATCCGCACCACTCCGCGTGCGCCCCCGCCGCACAGGCACGATGCTGGACCCGTGATGGACGAGACGGAGTTCTGGGAGCTGGTCGACGCCACCCGCGAGGCCGCCGAGGGCGACCCGGAGGAGCAGGCAGACCTGCTCGTGGAGCGGCTGCTCCAGCTGGAGCCGGACCTGGTCCTGGACTTCGCCCGTCACTTCGAGGCCCGCTACAACCGCGCCTACCGCTGGGACCTGTGGGGCGCCGCATGGGTCCTGCTGGACGGGGCCAGCGACGACGCGTTCGACTTCTTCCGGTGCTGGCTCATCGCCCAGGGCCGGGAGATCTTCGAGGGTGCCCTGCACGACCCGGACGCGCTGGCGGAGCTGCTGGACGACTTCGACGAGGAGATCGACGGCGACGGCGAGGAGCTGGGGTACGCGGCGGACGAGGCGTACGAGCAGCTCACCGGGACCGTGGCACCGGACCTGGGCATCGCCCCCGCGCCCTCCGAACCCGAGGGCACCCCGGTCGACCTGGAGAACGAGCGGGTGCTCGCCGAGCGGTTCCCCAGGCTCTGGGACCGCTTCAAGGAATAGCAGGAACAGAGGGAACAAACAGAGGGAACAAGAGGAACAAGAGGAGCGAGGGGAAGAGGGAGCAGGGGTCAGGCGGCGGTACGGCGACGGGTCACGTCGGACGGGATGTACGCCTGCGTCTGCTCGGCCTTGACCGCGTGGTGCATGGGCGCCGCGTTGGCCTGGTCGAGGGCGGACGCGGTGACCGCGGCCGGGCCGAGGACGACCGTCGCGACCGCGCAGACCACGGCCCAGGGCCCCCTGGACGACCTGGTCCGGCCGGCCTTCTCCGTGGCCTCCGTACGGGCTTCGGTACGACTGCTGTTCATGATCCCCACCTCCAGTCGGCTGCTGATGCACCTGACGGTAGGGCGCGGGGATCTGAACGGCCTGCGTGCCGCCTATGGCGTTCCTGTGGACGCTTTCGCGGGCGGTCCCAGGGAGGTTGCCAGGGGGGTTTCCGTGAGCGTGCTCAGGGGGGTTCCCGCCTCGGCGGCCCGGCCCTGGAGCCGGGCCGCGCTCTCCCTGATCTCCGGGAGGAGGGCGATGAGGGCGGCGCCGGGGCAGTTGGTCGGGTAGCCGTCCTTGTGGCCGGCCACGGCCGGCAGGGCGACGACCGCGCCCTCCCGGTAGCGGCTGAGGCCGTTGCTGGAGACCAGGCGGGCGCTGCCGCGCGGGTCGACGTCGGACAGCCCGAGTTTCCAGGCGGCGACGGCGGCGATCGAGTCGGCCATGGCGCGCGGCACGGGCACCCCGGCGGTGAAGGTGCCGAGCGCGGCGATGCCGGCGGTGCGGTGGTTGAAGCCCTGGGTGTGGGCGCCGGTGACGGCCCGGTCGGCGCCGCCCGCGCGGCCCTCGTAGATGGTGCCGCACCGGTCGACGAGGAAGTTGTAGCCGATGTCGTCCCAGGCGCGGTCTCCGGTCTGGCCGGTGTACAGGCGGCGGATGATCTCCGGGGCCTGGGCGCAGGAGTAGCCGTTGGGCGAGTCGGTGTGGTGCACGAAGACGGCGACGACCTTGTCGTCGTAGCGCGGCGGCGGCTGGCTGCGGCCGACGGTGGCGTCCAGCCAGGCCGAGCGGGGCACGATGTGCGGCCGGGGTGCCCGGTAGCGGGTGGCGGGGCTGGCGGGCGCGGGCGCGGCCAGGTGGATCGCGACCGGCCGGTCGGCGCCCCGGTCGCTCAGCACCAGCGCGAGGACGGCGGTGAGGCCGGGCAGGCAGCCGAGCAGCGCCAGGAGGGTGATCCTGGTGCGCCGCCCCGCTCGTGGGAAGACACGCATGGCACCCACTCTCGGGTTGATCGACCGCGCCCGCGATGTGTGCTGTGCCACCTGGTGGAACCATCGTCCTGGTCCGGGGCGTTTCAGGGGGTACACGCACGCGTGGCCGGTTCCGGGCGGCCTCGCGCGCGTGAACTGATCACGTGAACTGATCACTGGACCTGTCCCGGCCGTATTAAGGGCACCGAGAGAAAGGCGGCTCCGTGGACCTGCTCGACCTGGTGCTCGTACTGGTGGTCCTCGTCTACGCGGCGTCCGGCTACCGGCGCGGGCTGGTGGCCGGCTGTGTGTCGCTGGCCGGGTTCGTGGGTGGCGCGGTGATCGGGGTATGGGTGCTGCCGTGGGTGATGGAGCTGGTCACGCGCGGGACGGCGACGGCGACGGTGGTCGCGGTGCTGACGGTACTGGTGCCGGCGGTGGTGGGGCACGAGCTGGCCGGGCGGCTGGCGCTGCGGCTGCGCCGGGAGCTGGACCAGGGGCCGCTCAGGGTGGCCGACGGGATAGGCGGGGCGGTCGCCAACTCGGTGGCGGTGCTGATCGTGGCCTGGGTGGCGGCGAGCGTGCTCGGCGCGTCCTCGTCGCCCGCGGTGACGACGGCGATCCGGGACTCCAGGCTGCTCGGCGCCGTGCAGAACACCATGCCGGACACCACGCCGGCCTGGTTCTCGCGGGCCACCTCGGCGCTGACCGAGGCGGGCTTCCCGCAGGTCTTCAACCCGTTCGAGAACGAGTCGACGGCGCGGGTCGCCAAGCCGTCGGGGGACAACGTCACGGCGGCCGCCACGAACGCGGCCAAGCGCAGCACGGTCAAGATCGAGGGTTCCTCCGGCACCCAGGGCCGCGAGGGCAGCGGGTTCGTGTTCGCGCCGGAGCACGTGATGACCAACGCCCACGTGGTGGCCGGCATCGACAACCCGAGCGTGCGGATCGGCGGGGTCGGGCCGTCGTACGACGCGGAGGTGGTCCTCTTCGACCCGGACCGGGACGTGGCGGTGCTGTACGTGCCGCAGCTGCGGGCGCCCGTGCTGCGGTTCGACACCACGGCGGCGCGCGGGAACTCCGCGGTGGTGGCCGGCTATCCGCAGGACGGCGACCTGAACCTCCAGGCGGCCACGGTGGCCAACAGGGTGCAGGCCACCGGCCAGAACATCTACAACGACGCCACCGTGACCCGGGAGATCTACTCGATCCGCTCCACGGTCCGCCCCGGCAACTCCGGCGGCCCGCTCCTGACCACCGGCGGCAAGGTGTACGGCGTGGTGTTCGCCCGCTCCACGTCGGACGACGAGACGGGGTACGTCCTGACGGCCGACGAGGTCGCCTCGGACGCCACGCGCGGGGCGACCGCCACCTCGCCGGTGGACACCGGCGAGCTGATCACGTCCTGACGGTCACGGTGGTCGCCGTCACAGCGACCGGCCCATGATCACGTCGTCGACGTACTCGCCGTCCAGGAGGAACTCCCCCGGCAGCACGCCCTCGACGGCGAACCCCTCCGACTCGTAGAGCCGGCGCGCCGGAGTGTTGTGCCCGAGGACGCCGAGCCGGATCCGGCGGGCGCCTCGGCGGCGGGCCTCCTCCATCGCCGCCCGCAGCAGCGCCCGGGCCACGCCCCGGCCGCGGGCCTCCTCGGCGACCGCGAGGCCCTGGATCTGCCGGACGTGCGCGTTGGAGGCGATCTTGTAGGCGAGACCGAGCCGGACGTAGCCGACGATGCGCCGGTCGAGCTCGGCCACCAGGGTGCCCTCGGGGGCGTGGCGCTCGCTGAAGAAGGGGTCGTACGGCGGCTGCGGCCGGGGCAGGACCGCGTGCAGATACGACCAGGTGGCGCGGTCGAGGGCGGAGAGTTCCTCGTCGTCGTCGGGCAGGGCGGTGCGTATGTAGGGTTCCGGCATGCGGTCACCCTAAGTCGGCCGGTACCGGGGCCCCACGGGTTTTCCCCCGCCCTTCCCGGCATGCTGGGACCCATGGAACGTTCTCGTATCGCGGTGGCCGGCGCGTCCGGTCTCATCGGCAGCGCCCTGGTGCGGTCCCTGCGGGCGGACGGGCACGAGGTGGTGCGCCTGGTGCGGCGCGCGGCCCACGGCACCGGAGAGGTCTGCTGGGACCCCGAGGGGCAGTACGTGGACGCGGCCGGGCTGGCCGGCTGCGACGCGGTGGTGAACCTCGCCGGGGCGGGGGTCGGCGACCGGCGCTGGACGGCCGCCTACAAGCGGGAGATCCGGGACAGCCGGGTGCTCGGCACGGCCGCGCTGGCCGAGGCCGTGGCGGCCCTGCCGGAGCCGCCGCGGGTGTTCGTGAGCGGCAGCGCGATGGGCTTCTACGGCGACACCGGTGACCGGGTCGTGGACGAGGACGCGCCGCCCGGGGACGGCTTCCTGCCGTCGCTGTGCGTGGAGTGGGAGGAGGCGGCGGCCCCGGCGCAGGAGGCGGGCGTACGGACGGTGTTCACGCGCACGGGCCTGGTGGTGGCCCGCGGCGGCGGGGCCTGGGGCCGCCTGTTCCCGCTCTTCCGGGCCGGGCTCGGCGGCCGGCTGGGCGACGGCAGCCAGTACTGGTCGTTCATCGCGCTGCACGACGAGGTGGCCGCGATCAGGTTCCTGATGGACACCGAGGGCCTGGCCGGCCCCTTCAACCTCACCGCGCCCGACCCCCTGACGAACCGTGAGATCACCGCGGCGATGGCCCGCGTGCTGCGCCGCCCGGCCCTCTTCCCGGTGCCCTCCCCCGTGCTCCGGGCGGCGCTCGGCGAGCTGGCCGGGGACGTGCTCGGGAGCCAACGGGTGGTGCCGAAGCGGCTGCTGGAGTCGGGGTTCACCTTCGCGTTCCCGGGCATCGAGGACGCGATCCGCGCGGCCTGACAACCCTTGTGACCGTATGCGACCGCCGTGCGACCGTGCCCTGTTCATGCGCGACTGTCCTTGACCGATCACGGCCCTAACCTCGACCCGAACTCGGGTATCCCCGGAGCAGGTTGGGGGCATCACGTCTCCACCGGACGCGCAATCGAGGAGGGGCCTCGTGCATGAGCCCGCGTACCAGGCGGACGTCGTCATCGTGGGAGCCGGAATCGCCGGACTCTCCGCGGCTCATCGGCTGAACAGCGCAGGAGTGAGGACCGCGGTCCTGGAGGCCGCCCCTTACGTGGGCGGCCGTATGTCGACCGAGAAGGTCGACGGCTTCCGGCTCGACCGGATCGGCCAGCTCCTGTCCACGTCCTATCCGGAGCTACGCCTCGCCCCGGGACTGGACGCCCTGGTGCTACGCCGGTACGCGCCCGGCGTGCTGCTGCATCGCGACGGGCGCAGGCACCGGGCCGGCGCTCCGGCGGGCGGCGGAAGCGCGAGGGGCGCACTGTACGCCGTGCGCGCCCTGGCGAGCGCCCCCAGGGGCGGCTCGGCGGTGGCGCCGGCGCGGGCGACCGCACCGATGGGCGGCGCGGTCGACCAGGCCCGCCTGGGCGCCGCGCTGGGCCGCCTGGCGGTCACTCCCGTCGAACGGATCCTGGCCCGCCCCGAACTCCCCGCCGCCCACGCCCTCGCGGAGCGCGGGGTGCCCGCCCGCACGATCGACGGCTTCCTGCGCCCGCTGCTCGCGGCCCTGCTCTGCGACCCCGAACTGACGACGTCCAGCCGCTGTGCGGACCTCGCCCTGCGCTCCTTCGCGAGCGGACGGCTGTGCGTGCCGGAGGGCGGCGCCGAGGTCCTCCCCGACCTCCTCGCCCGCGCGCTGCCACCCGGCACGGTCCACACCGGCGTACGCGTCACCTCGGTCTCGACGACATCGGTGACGACGGCCGACCACGGCGAGATCCGATGCCAGGCGGTCCTCCTGGCCACCGACGCCCGGGCCGCCGCGGAACTCCTCCCGGGCCTGCGCGTCCCCGACTTCCACCGGGTGACGGTGGTCCACCACACGACGGACGAACCGGCGAGCCTCACCACCGGAACGTCCCTCCTCCTGGACACGGACCGGGGCGGCCCCGTCTCCCACACCTCCGTGGTCAGCAACATCGACCCGAGCCGAGCTCCACAGGGCCGGGCCCTGATCTCCTCCACAGTCCTCGGCACGCCCCCCTCCGACATCGACACAGCGGTCCGCATGCACCTCTCCCGTCTCTACGGCACGTCGACGCACCGCTGGGAGACCCTCGCCGTCCACCACACCCCCGAGGCCATCCCCGCCATGCGCCCCCCGCACGACCTCCGCCGCCCCGTCCGCCTCCTCGCCGGCCTCTACGTCTGCGGCGACCACCGCGACACCAGCACGGTCCAGGGAGCCCTCCATTCAGCCCACCGAGCAACAGCAGCCATCCTGACCGACCTCGGCACAGCAGGCTCCTTGAACAGGGCAGAACCTCTGCAACGCCGGGCAGCGTAGAAACCCGGGGCTCGGGGCTGTATTCGAGGAAGGGCGAGCCGCACAGCGCCCCGTCAGGGGCGCGGGGAACTGCGCGAGCAACCACGACGGCGCCACACCGGGCAGACGACCGGAACCGGCAACGGCGAGCGGCAACGGCCGGCTCGGCACCGCCGAAGAAGGCCATCGCGGCTGATCACCGGTGCGGCGGGAAGGAAGGGAGGCGAGCCGAGTGGGAGATCGGCTCGCCCGGCGCACTGACGCCTCGGGGCGCAGCTCAGCAGCCCCCGGCCGCAGCCCTGCGCAGCAGTTCGTCAGCCCAGTGCAGCGACCCTCTCCCGGTAGCCCTTCACCGGTGCCGCGTCCTTGTAGGGCTCCAGCCGGCGTTCGAAGTCCTTGACGTATTCGATCGCGCGGACCGAGCGCATCTCCGCCGCCGCTCCCGCCGCCTCCACGCCGAGTGCGCACGCCTGGTCGAGCTCGCCGAGGCCCAGGCGGGCCGTGGCGAGGACGACACGGCAGAAGAGGCGGCTGCGGGCGTAGGAGGGCGCACGGAGCTGGAGCGAGCGCTCGGCGTGCTGGGCGGAGGCCCGGAACTGCTGGAGGTCGCGGTGGCAGTGGCCGAACTCGTCGGCGAGTTGGGCCTCGTCGAAGAAGCGTGCCCAGTAAGGGACTTCGTCGCCGGGACGGGCCGTCTCCAGCGCACGTTCGGCGCGGACGAGCGCACCCGTGCAGGCGCGCACCTCGCCGAGGACCCCGTGGGCGCGCGCCTCGGCCGCGTGGAGCAGGGCCTGGACGACCGGCGGGGCGCTCGTGCCCACGCCCTGCTGGGCGACCCGCGCGAGCTGCACCGCCTCCCGGCCATGGCCGAGGTAGACCGCCTGGCGGCTCATGGTGACGAGGACGTAGGAGCCGTAGGCGCGGTCCCCCGCCGCCTGGGCGAGGCGGAGGGACTGCACGAAGTAGCGCTGGGCGAGCCCGTGCGCGGCGATGTCGTACGACGTCCAGCCCGCCAGCCGGGTCAGGTCGGCCGCCGCCCCGAACAGCTTGCGGCCGGTCTGCTCGCCGTACGTGCCGCGCAGCATCGGCTCGCACTCGTGCTCCAGGTAGCGGACGAGGGCCTGCCGGGCATGGCCGCCGCCGTACTGGTCGTCGAGGGAGCGGAAGAGTTCGCCGACCGAGCGGAGCGCTGCGATGTCGCCGCCGGTCACCTTCTGGCCGGGGCCGCGTTCGGCCTGCCCGCGCGGGCGCACCGGTGCCAGCGGCACCGACCTGGGCGCGGCGGGCCGGGTCTGCGCCGGCACCCGGGCCGTGACCGCCGGTGCCGCGGGCTCGCCACGGGCCACCCGGTCGTCGGCGCGGCCGATCAGCCAGTCCCGGCTGGGGACGACCAGCCCGGCCGGGGTGAAGGCGATCTTGCGGAGCTCGGCGTGGCTGCCGGAGTCCTTGCGCCACAGCCCGCTGACGATGTCGACGGCCTCCTCGGGGGTGGCGGCGAACTCCAGCCCGGCGTAGACCGGGGCACAGGCGTCGAGCCCGAGGTCCTGGGCGGTGAGCCGGCGGCCGAGGCGCCGGGTGAAGACCTCGGCGATCAGGGCCGGGGTGGTGCCCCGGGGCTGCTGGCCGCGCAGCCACCGGGTGACCGACGTCTTGTCGTATCTGAGATCCAGCCCGTGTTCGAGACCGAGTTGGTCGACGCGACGGGCCAGACCCGCGTTGGAGAACCCCGCTTCTGCGATGAGCGCGGCGAGCTGGCGGTTGGGGGTGCGCTGCGCGGGTCGGTCCGTCATCTGGAGTGCGGTCTCCTGCCTTCGGGCTCAGCTCGGTCGCTTGTGCCCGGATTGCCGGTGAGCAGCCCTTTTGGCACTCGTGGACGGCGCGAATGTAGCGGAGAGTGAGCAGTCGATCGCACATCTCGACGTTCATTCATCCGATCGTGTGAGGATTGCCCCCGGGGCTGACGCGCGACGGGCGGACGTACAGTGGCTTGGGCGCGTTATGCGCCTGACGCACTTATCGCCTTATCGCCGAGGGAGGCGCTTGCCGTGAGTGAGTTGCGGTTCGTCCGCATGGGGTTCGGCGCGGATGCCGTCGAGTACCAGGAGGCGTGGGACGAGCAGCGCCGGGTGCACGCGGCGCGCTTCGCCGACGAGGTGTCCGACACGGTCCTGCTGCTCGAACACCCCCCGGTGTACACGGCGGGCCGCCGCACCGCGGACAACGAGCGCCCCCTCGACGGCACCCCGGTCATCGACGTGGACCGCGGCGGCAAGATCACCTGGCACGGCCCGGGCCAGCTGGTGGGCTACCCGATCCAGAAACTCCCGCGCCCGGTGGACGTGGTCGCGCACGTGCGGCGTCTGGAGGAGGCGCTGATCCGCGTGTGCGCCGAGTTCGGCCTGGAGACCTCCCGGGTCGAGGGGCGCAGCGGGGTGTGGGTGCTCGGCGACCCGGTGGAGCAGCGGCCGCAGGCCCTCGGAGGGCTCTCCCTGGACTTCGACCCCCGGCTGACGGACGAGGAGTTCGACCCCCGCCTCAACGGCCCGGAGTACGCCCCCTCCAACGCCGGTCAGCGCCGTGAGGACCGCAAGATCGCCGCGATCGGCATCCGGGTGGCCAAGGGCGTGACCATGCACGGTTTCGCCCTCAACGTGAACCCGGACAACAAGTGGTTCGACCGGATCATCCCGTGCGGCATCCGGGACGCCGGCGTCGCCTCCCTCGCGGGAGAGCTCGGCCGGGACGTGGCGATCGAGGAGGTCCTGCCGGTGGTGGAGCGGCACCTGAAGGCCGTCCTGGAGAACGCGGACCTCAAGCCGAGGGTGATCGAGAGAACACCGGCAACCGTCAGCCCGTCCGGGGGCACCCCCTCCGGGGGAGTTTGAGGACGAGGCCGTTCAGGCCGAAGCGGGGGCCTGGGGGCGGCAGCCCCCAGGGGTCAGCGCCAACACCGGGCATTCAAATCAACGGGCGTACCCTGAAGGTCGCCGAAGAATCAATCGCTAGGGAGCCGGTCGTGTCCGCAGTCTCACCCGACGGACGCAAGATGCTGCGCCTGGAGGTCCGCAACGCCGAGACCCCCATCGAGCGCAAGCCCGAGTGGATCAAGACGCGGGCGAAAATGGGCCCCGAGTACACGAAGATGCAGAACCTCGTGAAGAGCGAGGGCCTGCACACGGTCTGCCAGGAAGCCGGCTGCCCCAACATCTACGAGTGCTGGGAGGACCGCGAGGCGACCTTCCTCATCGGCGGCGACCAGTGCACCCGGCGCTGCGACTTCTGCCAGATCGACACCGGCAAGCCCGAGGCCCTGGACCGCGACGAGCCGCGCCGCGTGGGCGAGTCCGTGGTCACCATGGACCTGAACTACGCCACCATCACCGGCGTCGCCCGCGACGACCTGGCGGACGGCGGCGCCTGGCTGTACGCGGAGACGGTCCGGCAGATCCACGAGCAGACGGCGGGCCGCGAGGCCGGCCGCACCAAGGTCGAGCTGCTCGCCCCCGACTTCAACGCGGTCCCCGAGCAGCTCGCCGAGGTCTTCTCGTCCCGCCCCGAGGTCTTCGCGCACAACGTCGAGACGGTGCCCCGGATCTTCAAGCGGATCCGCCCCGGCTTCCGCTACGAGCGTTCGCTGAAGGTCATCACGGCCGCCCGCGACTTCGGCCTGGTCACCAAGTCCAACCTCATCCTCGGCATGGGCGAGACCCGCGAGGAGGTCGGCGAGGCGCTGCGCCAGCTGCACGAGGCCGGCTGCGAGCTGGTCACCATCACGCAGTACCTGCGCCCGAGCGTCCGGCACCACCCCGTGGAGCGCTGGGTCAAGCCGCAGGAGTTCGTGGAGCTGAAGGAGGAGGCCGAGCAGATCGGCTTCTCCGGTGTCATGTCGGGCCCGCTGGTGCGGTCCTCGTACCGTGCCGGCCGTCTGTACCAGATGGCCGTGGAGAAGCGGGGCTCGTTCGTCGCCGCGCAGGCGGTCTGATCGCCGGGTCCGATCGCCGGGTCCGAGTCGACCGGCGCGGCCCGGCCGCCGAGCGTGTGAATTCACGCACAAACTATTACCGGTCAGTAGTGACCGAATGGACGCGGTCCTGACCGTCCTCGCTGATGAGGGCGTACGTCAGGGCCGCGTCAGCGTTCCGGGCCCGCGTATCAAGGCTTCATTGGCGTTTGACCGGTCGGTCACGCCCTGGTAACACCGAACAGTGACCCTGGTATCACAGCACGTACACCCACTTCGAGGGGGGACCTCCACCATGCAGGCCGCGCCCGTTCGCGCCACCGCGATCCCGTCCTTCACCGACGCGCTGCGCGCCGTCGAGTCGCTCCTCATGAGCGGCGGCCAGCGCACCGCCCGCCAGAACGCCTGGACCTCCGTACTGGAGGACCGCCGTCGCGCCAAGGACCGGGTCGAGGCCCAGCGCTTCCTGGAGCAGGCCGCCGGCCGCTCCTGACCGCCCCCTTCCGCCGCCCCTGTCGGGACACTGCCGTCGAAGGCACTCCCGGGGCCACGTAGACTTCGGGGCATGGCGAGGAAGGAACCCGCAGCGGACGCTGCGAATGCCGGACGACTGAAGCAGATCGTCCTGACGTACAAGATGACGCGCAAGGCCGACAAGGTGATCGGTCTGGTGCTTGCCGGTGTCGGTCTCGGCACCCTTGCGATCTTCCTCGTGATCGGCTTCTTGATCGGCCACCCGATCTATCTGGGCATCCTGGGGCTGCTGCTCGCCTTCCTCGCGACGGCGATCGTCTTCGGCCGGCGGGCCGAGCGGGCGGCCTTCGGCCAGATGGAGGGCCAGCCGGGCGCGGCGGCCGCCGTTCTGGACAACATCGGGCGGGGCTGGACGACGACGCCGGCGGTGGCGATGAACCGCAGCCAGGACGTGGTGCACCGGGCGGTCGGCAAGGCCGGCATCGTCCTGGTCGCCGAGGGCAACCCGAACCGGGTGAAGACCCTGCTGGCCGCCGAGAAGAAGAAGATGGCCCGGATCGTGGCCGACGTGCCGGTGCACGACGTGATCGTGGGCACGGGTGAGGGCCAGGTCGAGCTGAAGAAGCTGCGGACCACGATGCTCAAGTTCCCGCGCGTGCTGACCGGCCCCCAGGTGACGACCACCAACGACCGGCTGCGGGCGATGGGTGACCTGATGTCCAACATGCCGTTGCCGAAGGGTCCGATGCCGAAGGGCATGCGGATGCCGAAGGGCGGCGGCAAGGCCCGCTGAGCCCACGTACCCGACTCCTACGCCGATGGGGCGCCCGGATCTCACTCCGGGCGCCCCATCGGCGTAGGACCACTGCGCGCCCACCGGTTCGGCCGGCGAACGGGTCGGCCGCGACTCACTCGATCCACTGGATCTCCCAGCGGGACGACTCCACAAAGGATTCGAGTTCCGCCAGTGGCATCGGAATCGTCATGGAGCTTCACGAAGTAACCCTCATAAAGCCCCGACAGAATACGCCCCTGCTTCGCAATCCGGATCTTTTCCACCCAACACCCCCGACAATCACCTCAGCGAATTCGATTTCCAGCTGCTCCCCGCGCCACCCGAAGAGTGTGCTATCTCTTTCGCGTAAACAATAGCCTCGGCCACAACATGTGCGTCGGCCTCCCTCGGCGTCGGCATGAGGTAGAGCGCATCCGCACCATCTATGCGGATCTCGCAGACGCAGTCTCCGGTATCCATGGCGCGGCATTCCACATGGTCGGCCTCTTCGTGGATGCCGGCCACGCGAAAGAGGCGATATTTCCGACCCGCGATCTCCACTACCCTCACCCAAGGAACCCCTTCGAATATGAGCACGCCTCCGCGCATGCCTCAGCGTGCACCATAGCCATATTGTCGCCCACTTCCTTGCGTGAATCGAGCCCCGACTCGGGTCCGCATTTTTCTGCGGCGCCCGTCCCCCATTGCTTCCGGGGGCCGTCGGGCTTGGTGGTGCCGTCGGCAGACAGGACCAGGGTTCCGTCGCGCCCACGCGGCGGAGCCGCATGTCGACGCAGCCCCGCGCCCCTACGGCTACGGGGCGCTCGAAGCGGATCCGGGATGACACGCCGCCGGACGGAGTATCCAGCCGTTTATCGGGTCATCCGCTCCTAACCTTCCTTGTGTGACAAAACGCCATATCGCATACCTCGCGTGCAGCGCCGCCCTGTGCGGCTCCCTCATCGGTGCCGCTCCGGCGACCGCCTCGCACCGCGTGCTCCGGGTGCACCCGGGTGAGTCCATCCAGAAGGCGGTCAACGCCGCCCAGCCCGGCGACACGGTCCTCCTCGCGGCCGGCACCTACCACGAGAGCGTCAAGGTGACCACGCCCGGTCTCACCCTGCGCGGCATGGGCCCGAAGACCGTGCTCAAGCCGGCCAAGAAGGCCAAGAAGGCGAAGAGCACCGCGAAGAAGGCCGCCCAGAAGTCCTGCGCCGAGATGGGCAACGGCATCTGCGTGGTCGGCGCCAAGAAGAAGCCCGTCGAGGACGTCACCATCGCCCACATGACCGTGACCGGGTTCTCCCGGATCGGTGTCATGGCCGTGGGCGCGGCCAACCTGCACGTGCACGGCGTGGAAGCCGTGAAGAACGGGCAGTGGGGCCTCGCCGAGGAGCGCTCGGTGCACAGCACCTACCGGTACAACGTCGCCCGCAACAACGGCGACGCGGGCATCTTCCTCGCCAACACCGTCACCACGGAGAAGGGCGCCGTCGACACCCAAGGCACGGTCGTCGAGCACAACCGCCTGGAGGGCAACCGGATCGGCGTCACCGTCCGCCGGCTGCGCAACCTCACCGTCTCGGACAACACGGTGACCGGCAACTGCGCGGGCGTGTTCGTCGTCGGCGACGAGAACAAGCCGAAGGCCGGTCGTCTGACCGTCGCCGACAACAAGGTCGTGAAGAACAACAAGTACTGCAAGAAGACCGCGCGGCTGGCCTTCCTGCAGGGCTCCGGGATCGTGCTGACCGGCACCGAGAACACCCTGGTGACGGGGAACACGGTCACCGGCAACTCCGGCAAGTCCCCGCTGTCGGGCGGTGTCGTGGTCTTCAAGAGCTTCGTGGGCGCCACCAGCGACAAGAACCAGGTCACCCGCAACAAGCTGTCGGGCAACGCCCCCGCCGACCTGGTCAACCAGGAAGCCACCAAGCACGGGAACAGCTTCAAGCAGAACACCTGCAAGAAGTCCAAGCCCGCGGGTCTGTGCTGACCTGACGGCCGTACGACACCCCACAAGGAAGGAAGGCGGCACATGACCGCACCAGCACGCGACCTCCACACGCCGGCCAAGGGGCTGGAGGAGGACGCTCCGCCGCCGTCGATGCGGCTGCGCGAGCTCGTGTTCGGGGCGGCCTGTGCCGCCGCCGTCCGCGCGGCCGCGCGGCTGCGCGTCGCCGACGCGCTCGGGGACGCCCCGATGACCGTGGAGACCCTGGCCTCCGCGGTGCGGACCGACCCGAAGCCGCTGCGCCGGCTGCTGCGCGCCCTGTCCTGCTACGGCGTCTTCGCCGAGCGGCCGGACGGGACGTTCGCCCACACCGAGACCTCCCGGCTGCTGCGCGAGGACGACCCGCACAGCCTGCGCTACATCGCCCTGTGGTGCACCGAGCCGTGGACCTGGGACGCCTGGCCGATGCTCGACGAGGCCGTGCGCAGCGGCCGCAACGTCGTCGAGGACCTCTACGGCAAGGAGTTCTTCGTCTATCTCAACGAGGACGCGCCGGAGTCGGCGGACGTCTTCAACCGGGCGATGACCACCTCCAGCGAGCAGTCGGCCCGCGAGGTCGCCGCGCTGCTCGACCTGTCCGGCAGCCGGTCGGTCGCGGACCTCGGCGGCGGGCAGGGGCACGTGGTGGCCAGCCTGCTGGACAAGTACCCGGCGATGAAGGGCTATCTGCTGGATCTGCCCAAGGTGGTGGAGAAGTGCCTGCCGCGGCTGCGCGAGGGCGGGGACCTCGCGGACCGGGCGCGGGTCGTGCCCGGTGACATCCGGGAGGCCGTGCCGGTCGACGCGGACGTCTACATCATCAAGAACATCCTGGAGTGGGACGACGATTCCACCGCGCGGCTGCTCGCCAACGTGGTCGCGGCGGGCGGGCCCGGGGCCCGGGTGGTGATCATCGAGAACCTGGTCGACGACACCCCGTCGATGCGGTTCAGCACCGCGATGGACCTGCTGCTCCTGCTGAACGTCGGCGGGGCCAAGCACACCACCGACAGCATGGTGCGGCGGCTGGCGGAGGCGGGGCTGAGCGTCAACGACATCCGGCCGGTCAACCCGTATCTGCACGCCTTCGACTGCACGGTGCCCGCCTGAGGCAGGTCCCGGCACGCGCCGGTGCCGGGCCCGCGTCGTACGCGGGTCCGGCACCGTTGGCGTACGGCGGTACGCGGGGTCACGCGCCGCCGTCGCGCTCCCAGAGGTAGAAGCGCTGGGCCATCGCGTCCTTCGGGGAGCGCCAGGTCTCCGGGTCGTACGCGCTGACGTACGCCGTGAGACGGTCGCTGACGTCCCTGAACTCGGGGTGCGAGGTGACCTTGGCGATGGCCGGTCCCGGCTCGCGCTCGGACTCGATGAGGTGCATGTACACGTCACCGAACTGGAAGAGGCTGCGCCGGGTGACCCCGACGAGGTGCGGCAGTTCTCCCCGGTCGGAGTCCGCGAACACCTTCGCGATGTCGGGGGCGGAGCCCGGTGCCATACGGGCGACGATCAGGGCCTGGTGCACGTGTCTCTCCGTTCCTGTCTTGCCTGTTCTGCCGACGGCCGGTTCAGTCGGCCAGGGCCGGGTCGGGGCGCCGGCCGGTGGCGGCCTTCTCGATCCTGTCCCGGATCAGGGCCATCTGGATCTTGGAGTTCTTGTTGATGTTGTCGGTCATCCAGTCGTCGTCGACGGGGGCCTCCGGCTTCATCGCGAAGTCCTGGGTCCAGACCATCCGGGTGCCGGCCGGCACCTCCTCGTACTGCCAGAGGATGTCCATGTGCGCGAACGGGCCGGTCTCGACCCGGCGGGCCTTGACGCGGAGGTTGCGGCGGTCCGCCGTGCGCTCGGAGACCCAGCTCCACACCTTGCCGTTCTCGTCGGGGTGCATGGTCAGCCGGAAGGTGACCTTGCCGCCCTCGTCGGAGAGGATCTCGGCGCTGGCGTACTCGCTGAACAGCTGGGGCCAGTTGGCCACGTCGTTGGTCATGTCCCAGACCAGGTCGAGCGGCGCGGCGATGGTGATCTCGTTCTGGGTGTGTCCGGTCATGTCAGGCTCCCGCGGGCATGGCGCTGTTGACGAGGTCGAGGAACTGGCGGGGCGTCTTGCACCGCTCGGCGTCCACCGGCATGGGCACGCCGTGCCGGTTCTCCAGCTCGCCGACGATGCCGAGCAGGCCCAGCGAGTCGACGCCGAGGACGTCGAAGCCGCTGTCGGACCGGTCCTGGAGGTCGGCCGGGGAGACGGTGACGCCGGCGGCCTTCTTCATGAGTTCGGACAGTTCGTCCACGGTGATGCTCATAGGAACTCCTTCTGCTTCGCTGCCGGGGGCAGCTGGTGTGTTCGACTCACTCGGCCGCGCCGTGGCGCAGCACGAGCGCCGAGTTCGACCCCATGAGGCCCCGGCTGAGCACCAGTGCCGTGCGTGGCCGCGCGGCACGGGCGCTGCCGGTCACGAGGTCGAGGTCGTGGCAGATGTCGAAGACGCCCGGGGTCGGCGGGATCAGCCCGTGTTCCATCGCCAGCACCGCGGCGGCGGTGTCGAGGACGGGGGCCGCGCAGTAGCCCCGGCCGATCCCGGTCTTGGGCGCGGTGACCGGCACCCGCCTGCCGTGCGCGCCGAGGGCGTCGGTGATGGCCAGCGCCTCCGCCCGATCGGCCTCCGGC
This sequence comes from Streptomyces sp. NPDC058464, assembly GCF_042721035.1. NCBI lineage: Bacteria > Bacillati > Actinomycetota > Actinomycetes > Kitasatosporales > Streptomycetaceae > Streptomyces > Streptomyces sp. NPDC058464. The sequence continues at coordinate 404 of NZ_JBHXMA010000091.1, read as the reverse complement.
ACGCCGAGGGCGTCGGCGAAGACCACGTCGATCTCCTCGGGGGCGCAGCCGGCCTCGGCCAGCGCCCCGCGGATCGCCTGGGCGAGCCCGGCGCGGGACTCGGCCCAGCGGGAGGCCCCGGTGAAGGTCGACGCGTGGCCGTCGAGGGTGGCCCGGACCGGCAGGCCCCGTCTGCGGGCCGAGCCGGTGTCCTCCACGACGAGCATGGCGCCGCCCTCGGCCGGTACGAACCCGCAGGCCTGCTCGGTGAACGGGCGGTAGGCGCGGGCCGGGTCGGTCTCCCGGCTGAGTTCCTCGTAGCCGAGCTGGCAGACCACCGAGTAGGGAGCTATCGGTGCCTCGGTGGAGCCGGCCACGATGACGTCCGTGCCGCGGCGGACCGCGCGGGCCGCGTGGGCGAGGGC
>NZ_JBHXMA010000090.1:0-16940 GCF_042721035.1 Streptomyces sp. NPDC058464 | reverse complement strand
GGTGATGGCGTCGAAGAGGTCGTACACCTCGTTCTTCAACGGCAGGTTGGGGCTGGCGAGGGTCACCACGAGGAAGTCCTCGGTGCTGCCGGGCACCGGCATCATCGTGTGCATCGTCAGCAGCTTGACGTCGATGTCCCCGGTCAGCCGGGTCACCTCGGTGCCGGTGACCCGGGCCACCGTGCCCACGTGGGGCACCTTCGCCGAGGCGATGACCCTGTCCTTCGGCGCCACGCCGGTCGCCGAGGAGACCCCGAGCCGCGCGGACAGCACGGGCAGCGTGAGCTCCTCGCCCTCGGGCGTGCTGACGGCGAAGACCATGCCGTACGCCATGAAGAGGCCCTCGGTGTACATCGTCGCCGTGCCGGCTGCCAGCAGCGCCCCGTGGCGGCGGGCCGCCCGGGTCACCTCCCGGCCCTGCCGGAACATGTCGTTGATCCGTGCCTTCTCGCGCGGGTCGTCGGTCGCGGCGAGGGCCTGGGCGCGGGTCCTGGCCAGCTCCTCGCCGCTCAGGTCCACCTGCTGCCACTGGTCCGGTATGTCCAGCAGAAAACGCTGTGCGGTGCTCATCGGTCGGCCGTCGCCTTCGGGGGGAGTGTCGGACAGGTCGGGGGATGCGCCGGGCGGGTTCACCGGCCTTTGCCGTCGTCGAGGTTCGAGACCGCGTCCTGGTCGGTCTTCTCGAAGGAGTCCAGGATGTTGCCGATGGCGTCCCGGATGCCCTGCACCTGCTTCTGGAGCTGGTGCTTGCCGTCCTCCCACCTGTCCTCGAAGTTCTGTGCGGAGCCGTGGGAGAGCTCGGGCCCGAACGCGGCATCGAAGTCGAACGTGTGGTGTCCGATGTCGATGAAGTCGTGCACGAAGCCCAGCATGTCCTGGGCCTCCTTGAGTTCACTCCCGGGGATGTTGACGTCCGACGCCACTGCGGGCCCCCGTTCCTGTGCGGTGAGGATTCGTCTCTGCGGGGAACACGAGGCCGGCGGCGCGAAACGTTCACCGGTCGCGGACGGTCCGTGCCGCCCGCCCGAGCGGTCCCGCGTGGCGCGGGGGGCATTGAACCCTCGCCGGTGCCTGTCTCGTGTAGCAGGCATGACCTCGCTCCTCACCCGGCCGCTGTCCCACGGCGGTTCGGCACGCCGTGCCGTCGTCGCCTCCGCTCTCGCCCTCTGCGCGGCGGCGGGCCTCACGGCCTGCGGCAAGACGATCACCATCGGCGACAGCTCGTCCCCGGCCACCTCGTCCACCCCGTCGCCGTCCCCCTCCGCCGCCTCCACCACCACGGCTCCGGCCCAGGGCTCGGGCAACTCGGCGCTCCAGGTCGTCGACTCCACCGCGCAGGACGCCGGCCTCAGCGGCACCGGCGGGACCGTGGTCGGAGCGGTCGTGCAGGAAGCGCCGCCCAAGTGGGTGCAACTGTCCGCGGTGACCTCGGCGCCGCTGTCCGCCGCGCACCTGATCAACATCAACCAGGCGGCGCTGTACCGCTTCGACGACGACACCGCCGACCCGTCGAAGTCGTCCTGCACCGGTGCCTGCGCGGTGAAGTGGCCGCCCGTGACCATCCAGGAGGGCGGCAACGTCTATCTGGCGGGCGTGAACCCGAAGGAGGTCGGGGCCATCCGCCGCCCGGACGGCCAGGTCCAGATCACCGTCGGCGGCTGGCCCGTCTACCGTTTCTCGGGCGACAGCAAGCCGGGCGAGCTGAACGGCCAGGGGCTCGACGGCAAGTGGTTCGCGGTCGGGCCGACCGGGGAGAAGGCGACACAGTAACGGGCGGAACGGTGCTGCCGCGGGGGCGGGACGGCAGCCCGACAGCGATCACGAGCGATCGAGGTGGCGCCGCACGGCAGCGGCGGCCGTCACAGGCCGCGCCAGACGTTGTCGAACGCCGCGTCCTCGATCTCCCTCCGCTGGCGTACGGCGGCCAGTTCCGTCACTGCGTCGTCCACGGCGGCCACCACCGTCACGATCGCGTCGGAGACCGCACTCGCGAGGTCCTTGGCCGCCTCGTCCCGGATCCCCACCGCGGCCGAGAGGGCGGCGAGCACCGGTTCGCCCGACGTCCAGCGCTCGTGCGCCCGCGCGCGCTCGGGCGAGTCGGCGGCCTCCGTCCGCCCGGTCGGCAGTGACAGCCAGCGCCGCCGCTGCTGGGCGACGATCCCGTCCGCCTCCAGGGCCTCCAGATAGGCGACGCCCAGGCCGCGCCCCCGCCGCCACAGCCAGTCCTCCACCGACTCGTACGGCGTCTCCCGCCGCAGCGCCGCCACCGCCTCGTCGAGGAGCCGGTCACCCGCCGCGCCCGCCGGTGCGGGCACGATGAGCTCGCCGTCGAGCGTGACCGCCCCGGCGTCGATGAGATCGACCAGTTCGGCTCCCGCGAGCGCCAGCGAGAGGTCACCCTGCTCGACGGGCCGCGCGGCGGCGTCGTACACGGTGACGAGGAACAGGTCCCGGGGTGTGGTCATGACGGACTCCCCAACAGAGACGGCGAAGGCACCAGAGGTATCTGAAGAACTAGAGGTATCAGAGGTATCGAGAGGTGTCAGGGACAACGACGGCGCCGACGCGTTCGATGCCCGGTCGGACGCCGCCGCCCGTGCCGTACCGCCACCATGTGCCGTCGGCGGGCGACCCGCGGTACGACATGAGCGCGCCGGGCCCGGAGCACCGGTCCGCACCGCCGATGCGGCCCCCGCACGCGCGATAGGCTGCTGCGCGATCAGCAGGATGACATCGGCCGGAGGTGGGTGGACCATGACAGCGCACGTCGAGCCGTCGACCGCCGTCGCCGCGGGCGGCCGGGACAGCCGGCTGGGCCCGCTGATCATCACCCTGTTCGCGCTGTACGCGCGCCGCGAGCACAACTGGCTCTCCGTCGCCTCGGTGATACGCCTCATGGCCGACCTCGGTGTGGAGGGGCAGGCCGTGCGGTCGGCGGTCTCCCGGCTGAAGCGGCGCGGGGTGCTGCGCGGTGAGCGCCATGAGGGTGCCGCCGGGTACGCCGTCTCCGAGGGCACCCTGGAGGTGCTGGAGGACGGCGACGTGCGCATCTTCGAACGGCACCGGGCCGAGGCCGGTGACGGCTGGCTCGTCGTCGTGTTCTCCGTGCCCGAGTCCGAACGCGACAAGCGCCACGCGTTGCGCACCGCCCTGACCCGCCTGGGCTTCGGCACCGCGGCCCCCGGCGTGTGGGTGGCGCCCGGCATCCTGGCCGACGAGACCCGCCGCACCCTGCAACGCCTCGGGCTGACGCCGTACGTGGACATCTTCACCGGCGACCACTTCGCCTTCGGCGACCTGTCGGCGAAGGTCCGCGAATGGTGGGACCTCGACGAGCTGACCACGCTCTACGGGGACTTCCTGGAACGGTACCGGCCGGTGAGCGAGCGCGCGGCGGCGGGCGCGATCCCGGCCCGGGAGGCGTTCGGGATCTATCTGCCGATGCTCACCGAGTGGCGCCGGCTCCCGTACCGCGACCCCGGGCTGCCGCTGTCCCTGCTGCCGCCGGGCTGGATGGGGGAGACCGCCGGCCTGCTCTTCGAGGAACTCGACAGGACCCTCCGGGAACCCGCCCGCGCACACGCCCTGGCGGTCATACACACCCGTTAGGGCGCCCGGCACTCTGCCCAGGGCCTACGGCCTGATCAGCCGCTCCTCCGGGATCACGGCCACGCCGAGGATCTCGATCAGCGCCTCCGGCTGCCAGAGCGCGGTGCAGCCGATGCCCGCCATCGCGGGGTAGACCGGCCCGGCCAGCTCCCGCCACACGCTGCCGATCTCCTTGCCGTGGGCCTGGTAGTCGGGGATGTCGGTGAGGTAGAGCGTCACGCTCACCAGGTCCGCCGGCTCGCCTCCGGCCGCCCGCAGGGTGGTCAGCACGTTGCCGAACGCCTGGCGGAACTGTTCGACGATGCCCCCTGGAACGATCTTCATGTCGGCGTCGAGTGCGGTCTGGCCGCCCAGGTGGAGCGTGTTCCCGGCAAGGGTTCCGTGCGAGTAGCCGCTCGGGGCGGGCAGGGCGGGCGGGTTCACGGCGACGGGAGTCATCGGGCCTCCGGTTCGGTGGTGTCCGGCTCTGGCCGCACGGCCGGGTGTATAGACAATAAATGACGACCGTGAAAAATACGAGATATCGTGCTCGGTTCATCTGCGGTGGGGAAGCCCGCGGGGGAGGGGCCGCCGGTGCTGCGGTACGTCGGGCGGCGCCGGCGGATCAGTTCCTTGTCCTGGTGGTCGCCGGCATCTCGGCGAGCGGCAGCGTGACGGTGAACCGGGTGTCGCCGGGCGCGCTGTCCACCTCGACCCGGCCGCCGTGGGCCTGGGTGATCGCCGCCGCGATGGCCAGCCCGAGTCCCGCCCCGCCCGCGGTGCCGGGGGTGCGGGAGCGGGAGGCGTCACCCCGGGTGAAGCGGTCGAAGACCGTCGGCAGGAGGCCGGCCGGGATGCCCGGGCCGTCGTCGTGCACACGGATCGCGCAGTGCCCGTCCGCCGCTTCCACCGCGACGGTGATCCGCGTCCCGGCGGGGGTGTGCACCCGGGCGTTGGTCAGCAGGTTGGCCGCCACCTGGTGCAGCCGGGAGGGGTCGCCGAGCACCGTGGCGGGCGCGTCCAGGCACAGCACCAGCTGCCAGTGGTGGCCGGGCCCCGCCGCCCGGGCGTCCCACACCGCGTCCCCCACCAGGGTCGCGAGGTTCACCTCGACGGCCTCCAGCGGTCTGCCCTCCTCCAGTCGGGCGAGCAGCAGGAGGTCCTCCACCAGTCCCGTCATCCGCGCCGACTGGTCGGAGACCCGGCGCCAGGCCAGCGCCGGCTCGATCTTCAGGGTGTCCCCGTCCATCAGCATCAGCTCGGCGTACCCGGCGATCGAGGCGAGCGGGGTGCGCAGCTCGTGGCTCGCGTCGGCGAGGAAGCGCCGCATGTGTTCCTCGGCACGCTGGCGTTCGGACAGGGACCACTCGACGTGGTCGATCAGCCGGTTCAGGGCCACGCCGACCTGGCCGGCCTCGGTGCCCGGATCGGTGTCCGGTGCCGGTACCCGGGTGAGCCCGCTGACCTCGCCCCGGTCGAGCGGCGCGTGCGAGACCTCGACGGCGGTGGCGGCGACCCGCCGCAGCGGCCGCAGCTGACGCCGGATCGCCACGGCCGACACCGAACCCGCCAGCACCAGCCCGACCCCGGCGATGCAGGCCTCGATCACGACCAGGGAGTCGATCATGTGCTGGACGCCGCTCACCGGCAGCCCGGCCAGCATCGCGGTGCCGCCCTCGCTGACGGCCGTCAGCCGGTAGGCGCCCAGCCCGGGAATCGTCCGGGTGTGCAGGGTCCCGTCGGCCGGGATGCCGTCGAGGGCGGCGCACTGGGCCTCGGTCAGGGAGCGCGGGCCGTCGTCGGTCACCACCTCGGCCGTGGTGATCCCGTCGTCGCCCATGAGGGCGGCGAGGGTGCCGGTGTGCTGGCCGCGTTCGTTGAGGAAGCCGAGGCTCGCCCCGGGCGGTGCGTGTTCCCGGCCGCCCTGGCTGTGCTGGGCGGCGTCGGTGACCCGCTGGTCCAGGTCCCTGATCAGGTAGTAGCGCTGGACCAGCACGGTCGCCAGGGCCATCGCCGTGCAGACGGCGGCCAGGGTGAAGGAGTGGACGAGGACCATCCGGACCCGCAGCGAACGCCCGCGGAGCCGGCTCAGGACCCGCCCGGCGACCGTCATGCCTCGTCGTCCGCCGGTCTGATGACGTACCCGGCGCCGCGCACGGTGTGGATCATCGGCCGGCGCTCCTTGTCGATCTTCGCGCGCAGGCCGTAGACGTACACCTCCACCAGGTTTCCGCCGTCGAACGAGCTGTTCCACACGTGGTCGAGGATCTCCGTCTTGCTGAGCACCTGGCGGGGGTGGTCCATCAGGAACCGCAGCAGGTCGAACTCCTTCGCGGTGAGCGAGATCGGCACGCCGCCCCGGCGCACCTCGCGGGTCCGCTCGCCCAGCACCAGGTCGCCGAGCATCCGCACCCCGTCCTCCGCGGTGTCCCCGCCGGCCCCGGAGCGGCGCAGCAGCCCGCGCAGCCGGAGCATCACCTCCTCCAGGGAGAAGGGCTTGGTCACATAGTCGTCGGCGCCGGTGGCGAGCCCGTCGAGCCGGTGCTCCACCGCGTCCCGGGCGGTCAGCATCAGCACGGGCACCCTGGCGTTCTCGTACCGCAGCCGGCGCAGCACCTGGATTCCGTCCAGGTCGGGCAGCATGCCGTCCAGCACGACGGCGTGCGGTTCGCAGGCGCGGGCGGCGCGCAGCGCGTCGTACCCGTTCCGCGCCACGAACGGCTGCCAGCCCGCCGCGCCGACGGCGACCGAGAGCAGTTCGGTCAGCTCGGGCTCGTCGTCGACGATCAGCACCCGGATCGCCCCCGGCGCCGGTGTGGAGGTGTCAGGCATGGGCGGATGCTCTCGCGGGGGCCTGTACGAGAGCTGTGGAGCGAGTCCGGACCCTCCCGCGGACCCCGGAAAAGGGCCTGAACGCGTGACGCCCCCCATAGGAGCCACATCACATCCTATCCGGGATCGTAGGCACGGAACGCCTTGAACTGGACGCAAGGCGCCTATTAATGGGCATTTCGGGCATTCAATCCGAAGTCGGGTAGTACGTCACATGATTGCCACCCGCTCCGGCTGCCGCTAACCATTGCTGTCGTCGCCGGGAGACGGGCGACGGGCCGAGCGGAAACCCGCCGGACCCGCCCACTCCCGCCGGTAGTACGGGCTCCGCCCACCGCCGCCGCACCCCGCGGCCGGCGCCGACGCCGTCCCAGACCGGAGAGTTGCATTCGCATGACCATGACCACTCGCACCCGCATTGCCCGCCTGCGCACCCTCGGCCTCACCGGCCTCGCCACCACCGGTGCCGCGGCCGCCGCCCTCACCCTGATGCCGGCGAACGCACAGGCCGCCGAACTGACGCAGGTGCACACCTCCACCGCGGTCACGGCCTCCTCCGGTGACAGCAGCCGTACCGGCTCCGGCAACAACCTCGACGGCTGGATCAAGCAGTCGCTGCAGATCATGAAGTCCAAGGGCATCCCCGGCAGCTACGAGGGCCTCAAGCGCAACATCATGCGCGAGTCCGGCGGTAACCCGAGTGCCCAGAACAACTGGGACGTCAACGCGCAGAAGGGCACCCCCTCCAAGGGCCTGCTCCAGGTCATCGACCCCACCTTCAACGCGTACCACGTGGCCGGCACCGCCCACAGCGTCACCGACCCGGTCGCCAACATCACCGCGGCCGCCAACTACGCCGCCCACCGGTACGGCTCCATCGACAACGTCAACTCCGCGTACTGACGTCGACGGCACCTCGTCGGACCGGAGCCGGGTCCTACGGCTCGCGGTGTTCGTGCGCGGCCTGCTCCAGGGCCGCGGCCTCCGCCTCGGCGACGCGGGTCTCCGCCTCGACGTCGATCGAGCGGGTCAGCAGCCAGTACAGCAGCGCCGACACCGGCAGGCCGATGAACAGCGAGATGTCCGCCCCGTCCAGCGCCTTGGCGGCGGGGCCGACGAAGAGCGTGCCGACCGAGAAGAACGGGATCATGACCGCGAACCCGACCAGGTACGAGACGATCCCCTGCCAGCCCCAGCGGCCGTAGATGCCGTTCGGCTTGAAGATCTCGGCGATCGCGTAGTGACCCCGGCGCACCACGTAGTAGTCCATCAGGTTCACGGACGTCCACGGGATGAACAGATACAGCACCAGCAGCAGGAAGTTGTTGAAGTTCGTCAGGAAGTTCGTGGTCGCCGCCAGTGCGCCGATCAGCGAGAGCGCCGCGGTCACCAGAAGGGTGACCAGGCGCACGGCCAGGGTCGGCCGCACCCGCTTGAACGAGTCGATGGCGCTGATCAGGGTCAGTGAGCCGCCGTACATGTTCAGCGCGGTCACGGAGATCAGGCCCAGTGCGGAGAACAGCAGGACGATCGCGCCGAAGCCGTCGAAGACCTTGTCGCCGGCGGCGTTGATCGACGGGATCGTGTCGAAGCTGTCGCCCGCCCAGGCGGCCAGCAGCGTTCCGAGCACCATCAGCCAGATGCCGCCGAGCGCCGAACCGAAGTAGGTCCAGTAGAACGTCTTGCGGACGGTGACGTCCGGCGGCAGGTACCGCGAGTAGTCCGAGACGTAGATGGCCCAGCTGATCTGGTAACCGGCGACCACGCCGAACTGCGCCAGGAACGGGGTCACCTTGAAGGCGCCGAGGTCGAAGGAGCCCGCCGGATAGTGCAGGGTGACCAGGACGCCGACGGTGAAGATCCCGAAGATGACCAGGAACGTGTAGGTCAGGAACCGCTCGGCCTTGTGGATGATGTCGTAGCCCACCAGTGCCACGACCAGCGCGACCACGGTGACCACGACCACCCAGAGCTTCACGCCGCCGTGGATCGTGGTGTCGAGGGCTTCAGCGCCCAGGACGGTGTTGAACACGTTGAAGCCCGCGTACTGCACGTACGCGAAGAGCCACACCAGCAGCGCCCCGACATAGCCGAACTGCGGGCGGGACTGGATCATCTGCGGCAGTCCCAGCTGCGGCCCCTGCGCCGAGTGGAACGCCATGAAGAACGTGCCGATCAGGGTGCCGGCGACGATCGCCAGCAGCGACCAGATCAGGTTGCCGCCCTCCGTGATGCTGATCAGCCCGACGGCCAGGGTGGCGATCTGCGCGTTGGACATGAACCACAGCGGACCCAGATGCCACAGCTTGCCGTGCCGCTCGTCCAGCGGCACGTAGTCGATGGACCGGACCTCCAGACCGCTCACCCGCGGTTCCGCCGATGTGCTCATGGCACCTCCCAGGGGCCGGTCCGTCACTCTGACCACATTCTTCCCCCGGACCGACGCGGATGAGGCATGCGGAATTCGGGTTCCGTACACCGGAAGCTTCGGCTCGTGGACGGTTCTGGCGGACGGCTCTGTTGGACTGCTCACAAATGCCCCTGAACCGCTCCCGACGTGGCGCCGGTCATGTCGCGAGCCGGGCATTTTGTCTACGTTCGCAGTTCCGTGTCCCTCCCATCCGTCCCTCCCATCCGAACTGCGAAGGCTCCCGCCATGCACAAGCGAACCCTGTCCCTCGTGGCCGCGGCGGTGGCCCTGCTCCTCGGAGCCGCGCCGGCGGCCATGGCCGCCGGCACCGGTTCCGGCCCCGTCGACTTCCGCACGGCCGTGGCGGCCCAGGGCGAGGCGCGGGTGACCGCAGCCGTGCTCGACCTCGACGGCACGGACCGGGAACCCGCCGTCTACGGCGACGACACGCCGTACGACACGGCGAGCATCGTCAAGGTCGACATCCTCGCCGCCATGCTTCTCCACGCGCGCGACCACCGGCGCGACCTCACCGCACGGGAGAGCGCCGAGGCGGAGGTGATGATCCGCGACAGCGACAACACCGCGGCCAGCGCCCTGTGGCGGGCCATCGGCGAGGCCCCCGGCCTGGAGTCGGCGAACAAGCGGCTCGGCCTGACCTCGACCCAGGGCGGCCCCGGCGGCCGCTGGGGGCTCACCCGGACCACCGCGGCCGATCAGATACGACTGCTGCGCGCGGTCTTCGGCGCCGGCCCCACCCCTCTCGACGCGGCGTCCCGAAGCCGTATCGACACGTTGATGACCGAGATCGCCGCCGACCAGTCCTGGGGCGTCTCGGCCGCCGCCGACTCCGGATGGGCGCTGAAGAACGGCTGGCTCATGCGCACCACGACCGGCCTGTGGGACATCAACAGCATCGGCCGCATCACCACCGGCGGGCACCACTACCTCGTCGCGGTCCTCTCCAACGGCAACACGTCCATGGCCGACGGCGTGAACCTGGTGGAACGCGCCGTCCGCACCGCCGTCTCCGACACGGCGACCCACTGACCCCGTTGGCCCACTGACCCCCTTGGCCCACTGCACCCCGCCCGTCGCCCGAAATGCCCCTAACGTGCATGGAAGGCGACGAAGGCGCGACGGGGGCCGGCAACGGGAGGCAGGGTGGCGGGTGCGGGCGGGCCGGCGGCCGGGCGGGGCCCCGCGCGCCGTCCACGGGGCGCGGCACCGGACAGCCGGACCGGGCGCGCGATCCGGTTCCCGCGGCGACCCCGCGACCCGCGCGCGACCGCCACCGCCGGCGCGGTCGTCGTCCCCGCCCTCCGGATCGCCGCCGCCTACGCCTGGCGGCTCGTCGTGGTCGGCATCGTCGTCTACGGCGTCTTCGTCATCCTCGGCCGCTTCCAGCTGATCGCCGTCGCCGTGTTCCTGGCCCTGGTCATCACCTCGGTGCTGCGCCCGCTCGCCGACCTGCTGGCCCGGTGGCTGCCCAGACCGCTGTCCGTGGCGGTCAGCCTGGTCGGCAGCATCTGCCTCTTCTTCGGCCTGCTGGCTCTCGTCGGCAACGCGGTGGCGCAGGAGTCGGCGACCCTGGCCGACGAGTTCCGCGGCGGCATCCACCGCATCGAGGTCTGGCTGCAGCGCCCGCCCTTCCGGCTCGGGCCGGGCGCCCTGTCACGTCTCCAGCAGCAGATCATCGACTACATCCAGGCCCACCGCTCCAACCTGGCGAGCAGGGCGCTCAGTGGCTTCGGCACCCTCGTCGAACTGATCACCGGGGGCGCACTCGCACTCTTCACCTCGGTCTTCTTCATCCACTCCGGCGAACGGCTGTGGGCCTGGACGAGCCGCGAACTGCTGCCCGCCGGCGCCCGGAGCGCCTGGGACCGGGCGGGGCACGCGGCCTGGCGGACGTTCGCCGGATACACCCGCGGCATCATCATCGTGGCCGCCGCCAACGCCGTCCTCGTCGGCATCGCCCTGGTCGTGCTCCAGGTGCCGCTCGCGCTGCCGCTCACCCTGCTGGAGTTCTTCGCCGCGTTCGTGCCGCTGGTGGGCTCGCCGGTCGCGCTGAGCGTGGCCACGGTGGTGGCGCTGGCCGGCCGCGGTCCGCTCACGGCCGCCGCCGTCCTCGTGCTCATCGTCGTCATCGGCCAGCTGGAGGGGCATGTACTGCATCCGCTGGTGATGAGCTGGGCGGTGCGGCTGCACCCCCTCGTCGTCGCCGTGTCCGTCATCGCCGGCAGCATCGTCGCGGGGGTGATCGGCGCCGTCGTCGCCGTGCCGTTCATCTCCGTCATCTGGGCGGTGGTACGGGCCCTGCGCCCGGTGCCACCGCCCTGACCCGCTGGGGCCGGCGGCTCAGCCGTCCTTGGCGGGGCGCCGGCCGCGCTTCGACGCGCGACGGGATCGTCCGGACGACGCCGACGACGCCGACGACGCCGACGACGCCGACGGCGCGGGTGGGCCGGCCTGAGCCGGGACGTCCGGCGCGGCGGGACCACGCGAGGCGGCGTGACCACCGGCGGCCGGAGCGCCGGCCGCGGCGGGACCACCGGACGGTGCGGCGAAGCCGGACGGCGCGGCAAAGCCGGGTGCCGGGTTGCCGTCGTCCCACGCCTCGTGCGCGCCGAACGGGTCGGCGGGTCCCGCCGCCAGCAGGGCGCCCAGCCCGGGCGTGGCGCGCGCCTTGAAGGCCGCCAGCGCCAGCGTGTCGTCGTCGGACTCGGTGTCACTGCGCCAGGTGACGGTGCCCGGGAGCATGACCAGGGAGGTCGTGCCGGACTCCCCGGCGGCCGGCCGCAGCTGGACGCGGATACCGTGCCGGTCGGCGAGCCGGCCCACCACGAACAGCCCCATGTACTGGTAGACGTCGGCGTCGGCGGTCGGCGGGTTCGCCAGTTTGTGGTTGATCAGCGCGAAGTCCTCGGGCACCAGACCGATGCCCTTGTCGTGGATCTCGACCATGATCCGGGTGTCCGGCAGCCGGGTCGCCGTGACCCGGACCGTCGAGCGCGGCGAGGAGAACGAGGTGGCGTTCTCCAGCAGCTCGGCGAGCAGATGCACCAGGTCGGTGACGGCACGGCCGTGGATCTCGGCCTCCGGGATGCCGGCCAGCTCGATCCGCTCGTACTGCTCCACCTCGGAGGCCGCCGCCCGGATGACATCGACCAGCGGGAGCGGATGGTCCCACTGCTGGGTGGGGCGCTCGCCGCCGAGCACCAGCAGGTTCTCGCCGTTGCGGCGCACCCGCGTGGCCAGGTGGTCCAGCTTGAACAGGTTCGCCAGCTGCTCCGGGTCGGCCTCGCGCTCCTCCAGGTCGGTGATCAGGGCGAGCTGTCGCTCGATCAGCGACTGGTTGCGCCGGGACAGGTTGGTGAAGATCGTGTTGATGTTGCCGCGCAGCAGGGCCTGTTCGGCAGCCAGCCGGACCGCCTCCCGGTGCACGTGGTCGAAGGCACGGGCGACCTCGCCGATCTCGTCGGTGGTGGTGATCGGGATCGGCGTGACCCTGGTGTCGACCTGGCCGGGCACGGCCAGCGACAACTGGGTGATCACCGCGGGCAGCCGCTGCTCGGCGATCTCCATCGCCGAGGCACTGAGCCTGCGCATGCCCCGGCTCATCGAGCGGGCCACCCACGCCGCGAGCAGGACGGCCACGAGTACGGCCCCGAGCGCCAGGGAACCGTTGACGATCGCGGCCATCCTGGCGTCGGCGGCGATGCTCCGGGCGTTGGCGAGGGCCGTGTCGGTGAGACGGACCTCGATACCGCGGTAGGCGTCGAAGGCGAGCGCGGACGCCGCGAAGAACGACTCCGGCGTGATGCCCTCGGCGGCCAGCTGGTCGGTCGGCGTCCCGGCGGCGATCTCGGTGATCATCTTCGTCAGCGCAGGCGGCTTCACGAAGGTCTGTCCGGCCGCCTCGGCCTCCTCGGCGGCCTTGGCCGTCTGCTGCGCGCCCTTCTTCTGCGCGTCCGCCAGCGCCGTCCGCAGCCGGGTCATGTCCCCGGCGGTACCGGCGCCCGCGTACTCCTGCAGGCCCACCTGCTCCAGGTAGACGTAGGAGCTGAACGAGCCCAGCTGGGTCTGCAGTTCGCCCTCGGCGAGCGCGTCGCGGTCCTCGACCAGCAGGTGCGTGCCGATGGCGCGCACCAGGGACTCGGCCGCCTGGGTCAGCGAGATGGCATAGAGGGTGCGCCCGAAGCTCGCCTGGTTGTTGCTGCCGAAGCCCAGTTCGTTCGAGATCTCCATGAGCGGGTGCTGGACGGCGTGGTAGCTCTCCTCCGTCTGCACCCCGGACACCTTGGCCGTGAACGCGTTGGCCCGCACCGCGGTGAGTTGCTTCTCGCCCGCCCGCACCAGCTCGATGCGCCGGGTGAGGCCCGCGGTCTTCGGCGCCCGGGCCACCGCCGTGTCGAACGCCTTCGCGTCGGCGTCGGTGACCTTGCGGGCCGCCACCACGGCGGGCGCGTCCCGCTTGCCCTGCAGGAGCGGGATGACCGACACGTCGCGCTCGTTGATGGCGTCACTGGCGTAGGCGTTCGCCGCCTGCACCAACTCCGCCACGCGCACCGCGTCGTTGGCGTCCTGCAGAGTGTCGATCGAGTTCTTCACCCGGACGCCGCCGAGGCCGAGGGCGACGAGCACGGGGATGAGCAGAATGGCCTGGAGGCGTCTCGCGACGCGCCAATTGCTTGTCAGAGGTCTGGACTTGGACAAGATCGTCCCTTTTCACAACAGGGATGGTGCGCAGGGCTGTGCGCAGCCCGACGTTCAGTTGCCAAGTTCTAACACCCAGCGATCGGAATCGACCGGCGTTTGAGTGAAGCGGTTTCTCCGAAATGGTACAAAGCTCAATCAAAACCATCGGTGGTCAATGCACGGGTGTCGGCGGAGGTGGCCTGTTCCCCCTTGGCCTGTTCGGTGGGGCGAACGGACGGGGTCCCGGTCCCCCCTCGGGCGCACACGCGATGGCAGGCGGCGGCGCAGACAGCGGTTTCTGTGCTTCAGGCCGATCGGTCGGCCTGGCCGGTCTGCGGGTTGGTGAACATGGGATGGCCCGACACGGTGTCCTGCGCGGCCACTTCGTTCTGCAGGACGTCCCAGTGCTCCACCACCAGACCGTCCTCGAAACGGAAGATGTCGACGCCGAGGAGGGGCTTGTCGGGGCCGCCGGAGTACCGGCCGTGGACCATGACCAGGTCACCCTCGGCGATGATCGCCCCCGGCTCGTAACGGGTGTCGTCGGGCAGTCCCGCGATGAATCCGCGCAGTCCGGCCTTCGCGGGCGGGATGAACGGGTTGTGCTGGATGTAGTCCGGGTGCACGTACCGGTCCAGCGAGGCGAAGTCCTTGGAGCTGAACGCGGTCGTCAGGAATTCGACGACGACGGCCTTGTTCCGCTCGGTCCGGCTCTCGTTCATGGCGATCACTCCGTTGGGCTTTCCGGCCGGTCGGTGCCCTTCCACGCTATGACGGGACGGGCAGGTCAGCGATCGTCGGGCCCTGCGGGAGCGGACGGCGGCGACTGCTCCGCCCGGTCCGGGACTCAGTCCCGGTCCGCGACGCGGCGCAGCAGCGCCAGGATCTCGGCGTCGAAGCTCTGGGCGACCGCCGTGGCGGCCTCGTCCTGGTGAACGGCTATCGCGCCGGCGACGGAGTCGTAGCTCAGCCGTGTTCCGCCGTCGGTGATCTGCTGCACGAGGATCGACACGGGACAGTACAGGCCGACGTCCGGCAGGGTCCGGGCCAGTTCCGCGGTCGTCGAAGGCCTGTCGAGGACCAGCCGGACCAGGCGGCTCACCCCGGGGGCGAGCGCGGCGGCCCGGTCCGGACCGGCCTCTCCGCATCGGGCCATGGCCAGCCGGTCGGCCTGCCTGCCGGCCGACGCCCGGGCGTCGATCTCCGCGCGGATGTCCTGGACGACATCCGTGAAGTGCCGTCGTGTACTGATGATGTGCCGCTCAAGGGCGGTGCGAAGGACATATTCAATGGCCAAGGCTCCAGGGCACCTTTCCTCGAAGGGCCGACGGCGCCGGTCATCGGTCCACCCAGACCGTACGACTCGACCTCCCGGGTGTCTTCACCCAAACAGGTGAGGCGGGCCGCACCCGCCCGCCGCACCCGTCTGCCCGCGCGTGGCCCGCGCCGTCACTCCGGTGGCGCGGCAGCGCCGGGCGATGGGGCCGGTCCGGCACACCGAACTGCTTGACCCCGTACGCGAGGGACCCGCCGGACGCCCGCTGAGCCCCATGGAGCACGCGGAACGCACCGCGAACCTGGAGACCCTGCGCCGCCACGGCGGGAACAAGGCCCGGACGGCGGCCGCCCTGGGCATCGGCCGCGCCACGCGCTACCGCAGGCCGCGCACCAACGGCAGCCACGCGTAGCCGCCCGGCCGCGCCGGGTGCCCGTGGCGGCGGCTCGGCTCGCCGCCCGCCCACCGCGGGGCGACCATGGAGGGACGCAACCGGTCCGGGGCTACCTGCTGGGAGACGCCCGTGACGCACACAACCGACGTCCTGATCGTGGGCGCCGGCCCGGTCGGGCTGAGCGCCGCCGCAGAACTCCGCCGGCACGGTGCCGACTGCCGTCTCGTCGACCGGCTCCCGGCCCGGCTGCCGTACGCCAAGGCCGTCGGCATCCAGCCGCGCACCATCGAGCTCTGGGACCGGATGGGCCTGGCCCGCACTGTCGTCGAGCACGCCGTGCCCGTACGCGGGCAGCTGATCTACGTCAACGGCGAGGAGGCCGGCCGGGTCGAGCTGAGACTGCCGCCCGAGGTGCCGTACGGCTTCGCCGCGCTGCCGCAGTACGAGATCGAGCGGATCGTCGAGGAGTACGTGAACGGGCTCGGCACGGTCGTCGAGCGCGGCACCGCACTGCTCTCCTTCGCCCAGGACCCGGACGGGGTCACGGTCCGGCTGCGCACCGCCTCCGGCGCGGAGGAGGAACTGCGCGTCCGCTACCTGGTCGGCTGCGACGGGGCGCACAGCACCGTCCGCAAGGGCCTCGGCCTCGACTTCGCGGGCGGGGCCTTCACCGAGGAGTACATGCTCGGCGACGTGGTGGCCGACTGGGACCTGCCCGCCGGGTACGGCATCAGGTCCGAGCACCGCGGGGCCGACGGCGCCACCGACGACCTGCTGGTCTGCATCCCGCTGCCCGGGCCGGGCCGCTACCGCATGTCCATGCTGGTCCCGCCGGAACTCTCCGCCGAGGACACCGACGACGCCGTCGGCACCGACGGAGCGGCCCACGGCCTCCAGGGCGGCCGGCGGCTCCCCGAGCTGCCCGACCTCCAGGCCGTCGTCGACCGCCTCGCGCCCCGGCCCGGGACGCTCTCCCAGCTGCGCTGGTCCTCCGTCTTCCGGATCAGCCACCGCATCGTCGACCGGTACGGCGAAGGACGTGTCTTCGTCGCGGGCGACGCCGCGCACATCCATCCGCCCACCGGCGCCCAGGGCATGAACACCGGCATCCAGGACGCCTGCAACCTCGCCTGGAAACTCGCCCTCGTCCTGCGCGGCGAGGCCGGCCCGGCCCTGCTCGCCAGCTACGACGCCGAGCGCCGCCCGGTCGGCGAGGAGGTCGTCGGCCGCACCGTGCGCCACGCCGTGCACGGCATGGGCGCCGACCCCGACGACCCGCGGACCGTCATACTCCGCGAGGCGCAGCTCCTCGTCGGCTACCGGGACGGCCCCCTCGCCACCGCCCCCTACGGCCCCCCGGACGTCCCGCAACCCGGCGACCGCGCCCCCGACTGCAGCGGTCTGACCACACCACTGGCCGCCTACCCGCTGCGCCTGCTCGACATCCTGCGGGGCCGCCCGGACCACGTCGTGCTGCTCTACGCGGCGGACCCCACCGACGTGATCAAAGCCGTCCTCGCCCCGGGCTGGGACGTCCTGGCCATCCGCACGGAGGACGGCACCCACGTGCCCCTCGTCCCCGAATACCTGGACACGGCGGGTGAGTTCGCCCGCCGCTACCGTCCCGCCGGCCCGACCGGCTTCGTCGTCCGCCCGGACGGCCACCTCGGCGCCCGCTTCCCCCTGACCGGGACCGAGACCGCGCTCGCCGAGTACCGCGAGGCACTCGGCTGAGGACC
>NZ_JBHXMA010000089.1:0-17182 GCF_042721035.1 Streptomyces sp. NPDC058464 | reverse complement strand
AACCCGGCCACCCGGCCCGGCTCGGCCCGCTCCCGCGCCGAGGCCACCACGAACGCCGCCCCCGAAGCCAGCGCCAACAACAGCTCCCACACCGAGGCGTCGAAACTGAACGACGCAAACCCCAACACCCGCTCGTGTTCACCGAGCCCGAACAGCCGCCGCTGGGCCACCGCCAGGTTCACCACACCACCATGGGTCACCTGCACACCCTTCGGCACACCCGTCGACCCCGACGTATACATCACATACGCCAGCCCGGCGGCGTCCACGAACACCGGTTCCAGTGGCACGGAAGGCAGCACAGCCTCATCCAGCCACACCACACTCCCGATCCCACAATCCGCCACCAACCCTGACGCGACAGACCGATGCCCCACCAACACCCGCGCACCACTGTCACCCAACATCAACCCCAAACGCCCCGCCGGATACTCAGGATCCAACGGCACATACGCCGCCCCCGCACGCCACACACCCAACACCGCCACCACCAGATCCACCCCACGCTCCACACACACCCCCACCACCGACTCCGCACCCACACCCCCAGCACGCAACACCCCCGCCAACCGCCCCGCACGCTCCCACAACCCCCCATACGTCACCTGACGCACCCCACACACCACCGCCACCGCATCCGGACACCGCTCCACCCACCCACCAACCAACCCCAGCACCCCACCCACACCCGGCACCGCCACCACCGAATCACTCCACCCCGCCACCAACCGCCCACGCTCCACAGCGGACAACAACGACAGGTCAGCGATCCGCCGCTGCGCATCCTCGGCGACGACGGTCAGCAGGTTGACGAGATGGGCTGCCATCCGCTCCACGGTGCCGGCGTCGAACAGGGACGTCCGGTAGTCGATCCTGCCGACCAGCTCGCCACTGGCCTGGAGCTCGCCCAGCCCCATCACGAGGTCGAACCGGACCGGCGGTGCCGTGTCCAGGGAGAGCCCGTCCGGTGAGTCCGGCCCGGCGTCGGTCGGTCCCGACGGGTCGTAGTTGAAGAGAACCTGGAACAGCGGGGCCCGGGACCGGTCGCGTTCGGGGGCCAGCGCGTCGACCAGTTGCTCGAAGGGCAGGTCCTGGTTCTCGTAGGCGTCCAACGCCATGTCCCGTACCCGGGCCAGGAGTTCGCTGAAGGTCGGGTCCGCGGACAGGTCGGTGCGCAGGACCAGGGTGTTGACGAAGAACCCGATCAGGTCGTCGGTCTCGGTCCGGTTGCGGTTGGCCACCGGCGCGCCGACCACGACGTCGTCCTGGCCGCAGTACCGACCCAGCAGTACGGCGGACGCCGCCAGCAGCGTCATGAACATCGTCGCGCCGTTGCGGCGGGCGATCTCCTTCAGGCGGTCCACGACCGGCGCGGGGACCACGAACCCGGCGGAGGCTCCGGGGCCGTCCGCGGCCTTCGAGCGGGGCCGGTCGACGGGGAGCTCCAGCGCCGGTGCCCCGGCCAGCCGGCGCCGCCAATAGGAGAGTTGGTTCTCCAGGACCTCCCCGGTGAGCCAGGAGCGCTGCCACATCGCGTAGTCGGCGTACTGCAGCGTGAGCGGCGGCAGCGGGTCCGGTTCGCCGACCCGGAACGCCTTGTACAGGAGTTCCAGTTCGCGGTGGAAGATCCGGCCCGACCACTCGTCGGAGGCCACGTGGTGCACGGACATAGCCAGTACGTGCCCGGCCTCGCCCAGCCGGATCAGGCAGGCGCGCAGCACCGGTCCGGCGGCCAGGTCGAAGGGTGCCGCCGTGGTCGCGGCCGCCAGCCGCCGTGTCACCGTCGCCACGTCCGTCGTCGCGGACACGTCCACCACCGGCAGCGGAACCGGCCGCGGCGGGTCGATCACCTGGTACGCCGTCCCGTCCGGGGCCGCCACCAGGCGGGTCCGCAGCACCTCGTGGCGGGCGACGACGGCTGTCAGCGCCGCGCCGAGCGCCGCCACGTCGATGTCGCGGCCGAGGCGCATGTGCATCGGCACGTTGTACTCGGCGGATCCCGGGTCGAGTTGGTCGAGGAACCAGAGCCGTTGCTGGGCGAACGAGAGCGGGAGCCGGTCCCGCCGGTCGGCCCGGGTGATGGCCGGAGCGGAGCCACGGGGGACGCCCTGCCTGGTTCCGAGGAGGCGCACGATGTCCTCGCGCCACTCCTGGAGCCGCTGTCGGAGGTCGCCGGTCAGCACGTCCCTCGGCGCGAAGACTCGGAGCCGTCCCTCGTGGAGGCTGAAGCGCACCCCCTGGCTCTCCAGGTTCGCGACAAGATCTGCGGGAGAAGCAGCCATCAGGAAATACCATCCTCGCCGGGCCGTGCGTCCTGTGCGTAACCGCCGAGTGCCTGGAGCACTTCGTCGTCCGACATGTGCTCGATCTCGTCCAGGATCCGTTCCTCGACGGCCCGGGCGAGTTCGCCGACGGTGGGCTGGTCGAAGAGGGTCGCGAGGGGCACCTCGGTCCCGAACGCGTCGCGGATACGGGAGATCACCTGGGTGGCCAGCAGGGAGTGGCCGCCGAGTTCGAAGAAGTTGTCCTCCGTGCCGACCCGGTCCACGCCGAGCAACTCGGCCCAGATCTGCGCCAGTACGTCCTCGGTGGGGGTCGAGGGCGGGACGTGGGAGCTGTCCTGGTCGGTCCGTCCGATGTCGGGGACCGGCAGTGCGGCGCGGTCGATCTTGTTGCTGGGGGTCAGCGGCAGGCCGGCCAACTCGACGAACGCCGACGGGATCATGGCCTCCGGCAGGCTCCGTCGCAGGTGTCCGCGCAACTCGCCGGTGTCGGGCATGCCTTCGGCGGGGTCGGCGGGAACCACATAGGCCACCAGACGGGCCTGTGCCGACTCACCGAACGGCGTCACCACCGCCACCTGCACCCCGGGATGCGCGGCCAGCGCGGCCTCGATCTCACCCGGCTCGATCCGCACCCCCCGGACCTTCACCTGATCATCGACCCGGCCTAAGAACTCCATCCGGCCCGCCGCACTCCACCGCACCCGGTCACCCGTCCGGTACATCCGCGAACCGTCCCCCGCGAACGGATCCGCGAGAAAGCGCTCCGCCGACAGGGCCGGACGCCCGCCGTAGCCGCGCGCGACACCCGCACCCCCGATGAACAGCTCGCCCGCCACCCCGACCGGCACCGGACGCAACCGGGCATCCAGCACATGCACCGTCGTCGCCGCGATCGGCACACCGATCGGCACCGGCGACACCGACTCCCGCAACAGCCACGCCGTCGACGTGATCGTCGCCTCCGTCGGCCCGTAGGTGTTGAGCACGGGTACCGAGGTCCGCTCGAACCAGTCGGCCAGCACGGCCGCCGGCACCGCCTCGCCGCCCAGGTTCAGCAGACGGAAGTCCGGGCCCAACCCGTGTCCCGCCGCGCGGTCGGGCGGGAGGGCGGAGAGGGCCATTTCCCATACCGCGGGGGTCATCTCCAGCATGGTGACCCGCTGTGCCCGTATCTCCCGGAACACCTGCTCCGGGGTCCAGAGTTCGGCGCCGCGCAGCACCAGCCGGCCGCCGTACACGAGGACCGAGAACAGCTGGTCCACGGTCGCGTCGAAGGTGATGGCGGCGAACTGCAGGGTGCTGTCGTCGGGGGTGATCCCGTACTGGCGGCCCAGCTCCACCAGTCGGACGGTCATGGCGGAGTGCTCGACGAACACGCCGTTGGGCCGGCCGGTGGAGCCCGAGGTGAAGATGACGTAGGCCAGGTTCCCCGGCTGCGCCGCTGGCGGCAGATCGGTGTCCGGGCGGGCGTCGATGCCCGCTCGCTCGTCTTCGATCAGCATCTGCGGCGCCGTGGCCGGTTCGAGCCGGTCCGCCACCTCGCTCTGGGTGATGACCAGTGCCGCCCCGGCGGCTCCGAGCATGTACCGCATCCGTTCACCGGGGTGGTCGGCGTCCAGCGGGAGATAGGCGGCGCCCGCCTTCAGCACGCCCAGCAGCGCCACGACCAGGCCGGTGCCGCGCAGCAGGCACACCCCGACGACGTCCTCACGACCGATACCCCGCGCCAGCAGATGCCGCGCCAACCGGTTCGACCGCGCATTCAACTCGCCATACGTGAGCTGACATCCACCCGACACCACCGCCACCGCATCCGGCCGCAACCGCGCCTGCCGCCCGACCAGCTCCAGCACCGAGCCCTCCACCACCGGCTCCGCACCCGAACCCCACGACCCCAACTCCCCGCACTCCGCCTCCGACAACAACTCCAGCTCAGCCACCCGACGCCCGGGAACCGCAAACGCCCCCAACACCACGACCAGATGGGAGACCAGCCGCCTGACGGTGGCTTCGTCGAACAGGGCAGTGCCGTACCGGAGGACACCGGCCAGGCCGCCCTCATAGGTGTCGCTGAGGGTGAGGTCGAGGTCGGCGAGGGTGAGGGTGCGGGCCGGTTCGTCCGCGTCAAGGCCGTCCGGGGTGTCGGGCTCGTGCCGGGCGGCGTCCCCGGCTCCCTGGACGTAGCTGAAGAAGACCCGGAACAGCGGGGTGCGGGCGCGGTCCCGGTCGGTGACCAGGGCGTCCACCAACTGCTCGAACGGCAGGTCCTGGTGCGCGTAGTCGCCCAGCGCGGCCGTCCGCACCCGGGCCAGGAGCTCGGCGAACGTCGGGTCGCCCGACAGGTCGGTGCGCATCACCAGCGTGTTGAGGAAGAAGCCGATCAGGTCCTCGGTCTCGGCCCGGCTCCGGTCCGCGACCGGCGTGCCCACCACGACGTCCTCGGTGTCGCAGTAGCGGCCCAGCAACACGCTGAACCCGGCCAGCAACGCCATGAACATCGTCGCGCCGCTGTTCCGGGCGGCCTGCCGCAGCCCGTCGACCAGGTCCGCGGGGACGGTGAACGGCACCGCCGCGCTCTCCGTCGACCGGACGGCCGGCCGGGGCCGGTCGGTGGGCAGCTCCAGCACCGGGGCTCCGGTCAACCGGTCCTTCCAGTAGGCCAGTTGCTGTTCGAGCACCTCCCCGGTCAGCCACGACCGTTGCCACGCCGCGTAGTCCGCGTACTGCGCCGCGAGCGGTGGCAGCGGATCCGGCTGTCCTGTCCGCAACGCGTCGTAGGACGCGAGCAGTTCGCGTCGCAGAATGCGTTCGGACCAGTCGTCGAAGACGACGTGGTGCATCGTGAGTGCCAGCTGGTGCTCGGTCTCGCCGAGCCGGATCAGGCAGGCGCGGAGCAGCGGCTCGGCGGCGAGGTCGAAGGGGGTGGCCGCGGCCAACGCGGTGAGGGCCCGCGCCGCCGTCGTCGGGTCGGCCGTGTCCGACACGTCCACCACGGGCAGCGGCACCGGCCGCGGCGGGTCGATCACCTGGTAGGCCACCCCGTCGGAGCCCGCCACCAGCCGGGTCCGCAGCACCTCGTGCCGCG
The DNA here is from genome assembly GCF_042721035.1 of Streptomyces sp. NPDC058464. NCBI lineage: Bacteria > Bacillati > Actinomycetota > Actinomycetes > Kitasatosporales > Streptomycetaceae > Streptomyces > Streptomyces sp. NPDC058464. Next base: position 11,812 of record NZ_JBHXMA010000089.1, on the reverse strand, counting down.
CCACCACCGCGTCCAGGGCAGCACCCAGGACGGCCACGTCCACGTGGGTGTCCCACCCTACGGACATGCGGACGACGTACTCGGACGATCCTGGTTCGAGCCGGTCGAGGAACCAGAGTCGTTGCTGGGCGAAGGAGAGCGGCAGCGGCCGGTCGTGGGAGACCGTGGTGACCGGGGGCACCGCAGACCCGCGGGCGGTGCCCTCGATCACCTCGGCGAGCCCCCGGACCGTCGGATGCTCGAAGAGCGCGGCGAGGGGCACCTCGGCCCCGAACACCGCCCGGATCCGCGACATCACCTGAGTCGCCAGCAGCGAGTGCCCGCCCAGCTCGAAGAAGTCGTCGCCGGCGCCGACCCGGTCGACTCCGAGCACCTGGGCCCAGATACCGGCGACGAGTTCCTCGGCGGGACCGGCCGGGGCCACGTACCGGCCGTCCGGGTCGGCGCGATGGCGGTCGGGATCCGGCAGGGCCGTCCGGTCGGTCTTGCCGGACGAGGTCAGCGGCAGGCCGGCCAGTTCGGTGAAGAGTGCGGGGATCATGAAGTCGGGCAGGCTCTGGCGGAGGTGGCCGCGCAGCGCGTCCACGGAGGGGATGCCGTCGGTGTGGTCCGCCGGGACGAGGTAGGCGGCCAGCCGCCGGGCGGCGCCGTCGCCCCAGGCGACGACCGCGGACGACCGGATCGCGGGGTGGGCGTTCAGCGCGGCCTCGATCTCGCCGGGCTCGACCCGGAAGCCGCGGATCTTGATCTGGTCGTCGATCCGGCCCAGGAACTCCAGTTGTCCGTCGGGCCGCCGGCGCACCCGGTCGCCCGTCCGGTACAGCCGTGAGCCGTCGTCGGCGAACCGGTCGGCGATGAACCGTTCGGCGGTGAGCGCCGGGCGCCGGCCGTATCCACGGGCCAGCTGACGGCCGCCGACGAACAGTTCTCCGGCCACCCCGATCGGCACCGGGTCGAGGCGACTGTCCAGGACGTGGAGCCGGGTGTTCGCGATCGGCGTGCCGATCGGCGTGCCGATCGCCGGGCCGCCCCGGGCGGACGGGCCGACGGCGCCGATGCTGGCCGCCACCGTGGTCTCGGTCGGGCCGTAGCCGTTGAGGAGGCGGTGGTGGGGCTGCCAGGCGGCCGCGAGTTCGGGGTCCAGCCGCTCCCCCACGGTGATCAGGGTGGCTAGTCCACGCAGGTCGCCCGGTTCCAGCACCCTCAGGAGCGACGGCGGCAGGGGCGTCACCCGTACCGCCCGGTCGCGGACCAGCTCGGCGAGCAGGTGCGGTTCGGCGCGCCGCTCCGGCGTGGCCACGACCGACGTGCCGCCGAGGGCGAGGGCCATCACCAGTTCGCCGACCGCGCCGTCGAAGCTGAGCGGTGCGAACTGGAGCACCCGGGTCCCGGGGCCCGCCCCGACGCCCGCGGGGAACGCGGTCGCGAGGTTGATGACGCCGCGGTGCGTCACCTGGACGCCTTTGGGCGTGCCGGTCGAACCGGAGGTGTAGATCACGTAGGCGAGCCGCTCCGGGCCGCCCGGCGCCGGGCCGGGCGGGGTGGGCGGCCAGAGGGCGATCGCGGCCCGCACCGCCGGGTCGTCCAGCGCGAGGGTCGGCAGCCCGCCGGGCGGGATCGCGGGCAGCCCGGTGCCGACAATGATGGCCGCGCCGCTGTCGGCGAGCATGAACGCCGTGCGTTCCGGCGCCTGGTCGGGGTCCAGCGGCAGGTACGCCCCGCCGGCCAGCCAGACCGCCAGAACGGCGATCACCGCGTCTGGTCCCGGCGGCAGATGCAGGCCCACCACCGTCTCCGCTGTGACGCCGGCCTGGCGCAGCCGGTGGGCCAGCCGGGCCGCGCGTTCCCGCAGGGCGGCGTACGTCAGCGAGAGGGAGTCGTATTCGAGCGCGATCGTGTCCGGTGCCGCGCGCGCGATCAGCTCGTGTGCTCCGTCGGCGGGCGGAGTGGGGACCGCGGTGTCGTTCCATTCGTCGAGGAGACGGTTCCGTTCGAGCGGGGTGAGGACCGGCAGGCCGCTGACCGGCCCGCCCTCGTCCGCGGCGATGGCCTCGAGCACCGTGGCCAGGTAGCGGGCCATCCGCCCGGCGGTCCCGTCGTCGAACCGGGCCCGGTCGTACACCAGGCGGACCACCAGTTCGTCGTCCTGGTTGACGATGACGGCCAGCGGCTCCTGGGCCGGCATCTCGAACAGGATCCGCTCGATCCGGATGTCGCTCCCCGTGAAGTGGTCCCGGTCCTGCTCCCGGTCCTGCGCCTGATCCTGCGCCTGATCCTGCGCCTGATCCTGCGCCTGATCCTGCGCCTGATCCTGCGCCTGATCCTGCGCCTGGTCCTGTTGGGCCTGTGCCGCCGGTGTGGGGTAGTTCTCGAAGACGAACAGCGTCTCGAACAGGAGTTGTCCGGCGGGGATCTCGCTGCAGGCCTGGATGTCGGTCAGCGGGGTGTGCTCGTAGTGGCGGGCGCGTGCCTGTTCGGCCTGTATGCCGGCCAGCCACTGCGGGACCGTCTGGCCGGGGTCGATCCTGATGCGGGCCGGGATGGTGTTGATCAGCAGACCGACCATGGACTCGACGCCGTCCAGTCGACCGCCGCGCCCGGAGGAGACCACGCCGAACAGGACGTCGTCGGTGCCGCTGTAACGGGCGGTGAGCAGGGCCCAGGCGCCCTGGACGACCGTGTTGGCGGTCAGCCGGTGCCGTCGTGCGAACGCGGCCAGCCTGGCGGACGTGTCGGTGGGCAGGCGGACCCAGGCCGTGCCCTGCCCGGTCTCCCCTGTCGGGTACCCGGCGCTCAGCGGTGTGGGCGCGGTGAGCCCGGCGAGCCGCTCCCGCCAGTACCGGCGGGCGGCTTCCCGGTCCTGGCCCGACGACCAGGCCACGAAGTCACGGAACGGACGTCTGGCCGGCAGCCTCGGCCGCCGTCCGGCCGCCAGTTCCCGGTAGGCGTGCAGGGCGTCCCCGACGACCACCGGCGCACTCCAACCGTCCAGCAGCAGGTGGTGGTAGCTCCACAGCACGCGATACCGGTCCTCGCCGAGGTGCAGCACCGCGACCCGTGCCAGTGAGGGCGCGGCGAAGTCGGCGCCCCGGGCGGCGTCGGCGGCCTCGTACTCCGCGACGGCACGCTGCCGGGTGTCCTCGTCGAGGCCGGACAGGTCGATCACCTGCCAGGGCAGCGGCACCGACCGGGACACCACCGCCACCGGTACCTCGGCCTGGTCCCACACCCCGGTGCGCAGCACCTCGTGCCGGGCGAAGACCAGCTCCCAGGACTGCCGCAGCAGCCCGAGGTCGATGCGGCCGTCGAGCAACAGCCCGTACTGGATCCAGTACTTGCCCTGCCCGGGAGCCAACCGGGAGTGGAACAGCATGCCTTGCTGCAGGCCGGTCAGCGGGTAGATGTCCTCGATCGCTCCGCCGCGCGGCCGTGCCGTCATGTCGTACGCCGTCATGCGCCGCCTCCGGAGTCGGTGCTCTCGGCCGGCCCGGGGGCCGAGCCGAAGTGCTGGGCGATGAGATCCAGTGCGGCGGGGTCCAGGCCGGCCAGCGGGAAGTCCGACGGGGTGCGGTCGTCGTCCTCGGGGCGGCAGCAGGCGTCGATCAGTTCGCCGAGTGCCTCGATGTGGTGGTGCGCCAGCCCGGAGATCGTCGCCCGGTCATGGATCTCGTCGCTGTAGCTCCAGACCAGGCTCAGCCGGCCGTCCGCGACGCGGCCGAGGATCTCGACCAGGTGCAGGCGGTCGCCTTCGGAGGACCGCGCCCGGCCGCGTGGTCCCTCGATGAGCCGGAACCGGTCGTCGGCGGTACGGCCGTTGGCGGCCTGGCCGAGGTAGTTGAAGCCGATCTCGGCGGTCGCCGGGGGCCGCCAGCCCGCGAGGTGGCGCAACAGGCCGTGGCCGAGGCCGTGCCGGGGTACCCGCCGTAACGTGTCCGCGGTGTCCGCCAGTGCCCGGCCCGGCTCCGTGCCACCGGGCAGCGCGACCGGATACAGGCAGGTGAACCAGCCGACGGTACGGGACAGGTCCATGCCGGGCCCCTCCTCGTGCCGACCGTGGCTCTCCACGTCCACCACCGCCGGTCCCCCGCCGAGCCAGCGGCTCAGCACCGTCCCGAGCGCGGCCAGCAGTACGTCGTCCACGCGCCGGCGCGCTTCCGACGGCAGCCGGTGCAGCAACCGTGACGTCCGCTCCTCGTCCAGCTCCACCCGCACCTCGCGGTTCGCCACCGCCGCGTTGCGCCCCGCCCGGTCGCGCGGCAACGGCCTTATCTGCCTGGTGACTTGTTCCCAGTACGGGATCTCGGCGGCGACCTCGTCCGAACCGGCCAGTTCCGTCAGGTACGACGACCACGCGGCGAACGACGTCGTCTTCGGGGGCAGCACCACGGGCTGCCCCGCCGCCAACCGCTCGTAGGCCGCTGCGAGATCGCCCACCAGGACGGGCCAGGACACCGTGTCCACCACGAGGTGGTGCACCACGACGAAGACGAACGGCCGTTCGCCCCGGTCGAGGAGCACAACCCGGATCAGCGGTCCGGCCGACAGGTCCAGGGAGCTCTGCGCCGCGTCGGCGACGCTCGTCAGCCACTGTTCCTCGGCCGTTCCCGGCGGGCACGGCCCGGCCTCCCACACCACGTCCGCCGTGTCGTCCGCCGTGTCGCCCGCCGTGTCGTCCCCCGGGTCGGCGACGCGGCCCCGCCACTCGCCGTCCACCGGCTCGAACCGCGACCGGAGCCCGTAGTGGTGCGTCAGCAGCGCGGCCACCGCCTCCCGCAACACCTTGGCGTCCACCCGACCGGCGGCCTCCAGCAGCACCGACTGGTTGAAGTGCCACGGCACCGGCAGGTCCAGCCCGAAGAACCACTTCTGCACCGGCGACAACGCCGTGTCGCCCACCACCGCGCCCTGGTCCGCCACCGCGCCCGCGGCGACCTCGGCCACCGACGCCAGTGACCCCGCCGTCTGGAAGTCGAACAGCTGCGCCACCGACACGTCGACACCCGAGGCACGCGCCTGCGCCACCACCTGGATCCCGGTGATCGAATCACCGCCCAGCTCGAAGAAATTGTCCTCGGCGCCCACCCGGTCCACACCCAGCGCCCGGGCGAACGCCTCCGCCAGCACCCGCTCCACCGCGTTGCGCGGAGCGACGAACTCCGTCACCTCCGGGCGCACCAGGTCCGGATCGGGCAGCCGCCCCCGGTCGACCTTGCCGTGCGGTGTCAACGGCAGAGCGGCCAACTCGGTGAAGGAGGCCGGGATCATGAACTCGGGCAACCGCCGCCGCAGGAACTCGCGCAGATCGGCCACCGCGGGGATCCCGTGGGCCGAATCGGCCGGGACCAGGTAGGCCGACAGCCGGGCCGCGGCCCCCTCCCCGAACACGGCGGCCACCGCCGACCTGACCTGCGGATGCGCGGCCAGCGCCGCCTCGACCTCGCCCGGCTCGATCCGGTGGCCGCGCACCTTCACCTGGTCGTCGGTCCGGCCGAGGAACTCCAACCGGCCGTCGGCCCGCCACCTCGCCCGGTCTCCCGTCCGGTACAGCCGCGAACCGTCCCCGGTGAACGGGTCGGCGACGAACCGCGCCGCCGTCGACGCCGGCGCTCCCAGATAACCTCGGGCCAGGCCCGTCCCGCCGAGGAACAGCTCACCGGCCACCCCGACCGGCAACAGGCCCATCGACCGGTCCAGGACGTGCACACGCGTGTTGTCGAGCGGGACGCCGATCGGCAGTGCGCCGTCCGTCCCCGGCCGCCCGGCCGGCTCCCCCTCCTCGGGCAGTCGGGTGTACGACGTGACGCCGATGGTCGCCTCGGTCGGGCCGTAGATGTTGTGCAGCGGCACCGGCAGCGCCCTGGCCAGGGCGGCCGCCGTCCGCCCGGTGAGCTGCTCCCCGCCGCACACCACCTGGCGCACCCAGACGCAGCCGGCCAGGGCGGGGCGGTCGGTGAGGACCGACAGCAGCGACGGAACGGTGGGCAGGACGCTCACCCGCTGCGCGCGCATCGTCCCGATCAGCGCGTCGGGGTCCGCGACCGGTCCGGTCACCGGCATGACGACCAGGGTGCCGCCCGTGGCCAGGCCCGGGTACAGCTCGACCCCGAACGCGTCGAAGCTCGGCGACGTCGAGGCCACCAGCACCCGGTCGTGCTCCGTGAGGGCGAACCGGCGGCCGAACCAGCCCACGAAGTCGGCCAGCGCGTCGTGCCCGACCATCACGCCCTTCGGCTGCCCGGTCGATCCCGACGTGTAGATCACGTACGCCAGCCGCCCGGCTCTCTGCGGCGCGGCCGCGGCGGGCTCCGCCGCCGTCACGGCCCGCCGTACCCCCGGGTCGTCCAGGGCGATGATCCGCAGCCGCCGCACGGGCAGCTCGTCCACCGTCGCGGACGTGCCGAGCAGGACCGCCGCACGACTGTCGGCCAGCATGAACGCGAGCCGCTCCGCCGGGTGCGCCGGATCCAGCGGCAGGTGGGCCGCGCCGGCCTGCCATACGGCGAGCACCGCGACGGTCAGGTCGATACCGCGGGGCAGGCACAACCCCACGACGGTCTCCGGCCCGACCCCGATCCCGCGCAGGTGTCCCGCCAGCCGGGCCGCCCGTGACATCAGCCCGGCATAGGTGAGCGAGCGTCCCCCGCACGTCACCGCGACCGCGTCCGGGCGGGCAGCGGCCTGCTCCGCGATCCGCTCCGGCACCCCGGCCGTCGGCCGGGGCACAGAGGTGGCGTTCCACTCGACGGCGAGCCGGTGGCGTTCCTCGGCGGTCACCAGCGGCAGCGCCGACATCGGACGGTCCGCGTCGGCCGCGACCGCGTCGAGGATCGTGCCGAGGTGCCCGGCCATCCGCGCGACGGTGGTCCTGTCGAACAGCGCCACCAGGTACTGGATCACTCCGGACAGCTCGCGCCCGTCGTCACTGAAGATCATCCGTATGTCGAACCGCGAGACCGCGCCCGTCCACAGGCCCTCCAGCGCTCCGGGGTCCAGGTTCCGGGTCGGTCCGTCCTCGGTGTCGAAGTAGTTGAACAGCACCTGGAAGAGCGGGGCACGTGACCGGTCGCGTTCACTGACCAGCGCGTCGACGAGCTGCTCGAACGGCAGGTCCTGATGGGCGTACGCGGCGAGCGTCGTGTCGCGGACCCGGCCCAGCAGTTCGGTGAAGGACGGATCTCCGGACAGGTCGGTGCGCAGGACGAGGTTGTTGACGAAGAACCCGATCAGGTCCTCGGTCTCGGCCCGGTTGCGGCCCGCCGCCGGAGTACCCACCACGATGTCGTCCTGGCCGCTGTAGCGCCCCAGCAACACCACGAACGCCGTGAACAGCGTCATGAACAGGGTGACGCCGTTGTCGCGGGCGATCCGCCGCAACGCGTCCGCCGTGGCGGTCCCGACGGTGAACGGCAACACGGAGCCGGCGGTCGACAGCACCGGGGGGTGCGGCCGGTCGGTGGGCAGCTCCAGTACCGGAGCTCCGGTCAACCGCTCTCGCCAGTAGGCAAGTTGACCGTCCAGCACCTCACCGGTCAGCCACGAACGCTGCCACACCGCGAAGTCCGCGTACTGCACGGTCAGCGGCGGCAGCGGATCGGGCTCCGCGGACCGGAACGCGTCGTACAGGGTGACCAGTTCGCGTCGGAAGATCCGGTCCGACCACTCGTCGAAGGCGATGTGATGGACCGTCATGGCCAGGATGTGACCGGCCGGGCCGAGCCGGATCAGGCAGGCCCTGATCAGCGGCCCGACCGCCATGTCGAAGGGCAGCAGCGCGTCCGCCGTGATCAGCAGCCGGGCGCCCGCCACCGCGTCGGGCAGCTCCGACACGTCCGCCACCGGCAGCGGAACCGGCCCGGGAGGATCGACGACCTGACGGCCGACGCCGTCCGGTCCCACCACCAGCCGGGTGCGCAGCACCTCGTGCCGCGCCACGACCGCGCCGAGCGCCGCCTCCAGGCTCCGGACGTCCAGATCGGCGTCCAGCCACATCGGCGTCGGCACGTTGTACTCCGTCGAACCCGGTTCGAGCTGGTCGAGGAACCACAGTCGCTGCTGCCCAAAGGACAACGGCAGCGGCCGGTCCCGGCGCACCGCCGTCACGGGCGGCACCGCACGTTCCACCGACATGCCGTCGATGACGGCGGCCAGACCGCGCACGGTAGGACGTCCGAACAGTGCGGCGAGGGGTACCTCGACCCCGAGCTCGGTGCGGATGCGGGACATGACCCGGGTAGCCAGCAGGGAGTGCCCGCCGAGGGTGAAGAAGTCGTCCTCGGCACCGACCCGGTCCAGGCCCAGCAACCCGGCCCAGACCGCGGCCAGTACCTGCTCCGTCGGCGTCGACGGCGGGATATACGAGCCGTTCAGGACGGGACGCAGGTCAGGGGCGGGGAGAGCGGCACGGTCGAGTTTGCCGTTCGGGGACAGCGGATACGCCGCCAGCTCGATGTACGCGGCGGGAAGCATGAACTCCGGCAGCCGACGCGCCACGAACGCCCGCAACACGTCGGGGGCGGGGATGCCTTCGGCCGGCTCGGAGGGGATCACATACCCGACCAGCCGTGCGGTGGCGCCGGTCCCGTCCACGACAACCGCCGCGGACCGTACGGCGGGGTGGGCGGCCAGGGCTGCCTCGACCTCACCCGGCTCGATCCGGAAACCACGCACCTTCACCTGCGCGTCGGCCCGGCCCACGAAGTCCAGCCGGCCGTCGGGCAGCCAGCGGACCCGGTCACCCGTCCGGTACAAGCGCGAACCGTCTTCCGCGAACGGGTCCGGGATGAAGCGCTCCGCCGTCAACGCAGGGCGGCCTCCATAGCCACGGGCCAGCTGCGGACCACCGATGTGCAGTTCGCCGGGCACCCCGACCGGCACCGGGTTCAGCGACCGGTCCAGCACGAACAGCCGGGTGTTCGCTGTCGCACGGCCGACCGCCGGGGCACGCCCGGCCCTGGCATCCACCGGGCCGGTGGTCACCATGACCGTCGTCTCCGTCGGACCATACGTGTTGACGAGCTGACGTCCTTCGGCCCACGCCCGCGCCATCGTCGCCGTCAACCGCTCCGCACCCGACAACACCGTGTTCAGACCCGGCACCAGTCCCGGGTCCAGCACCTCCAGCAACGACGGCACCACACTCGCCGCCTCCACCCCCAGCGCCGCCACCATGCCGGCCAGCCGGGCCGGATCAGACCGCTCGACACCAGCAGCGACGACCAGCGTGCCGCCACGGCCCAGCGTCACCGCCACATCCAGCACGGCCGCGTCGAAACTCAACGACGCGAACTGCAACACCCGCGTCCCCGACGACACACCGAGCACCGGCCCGATCGCCGCCACCAGGTTCACCACCCCGGCGTGAGACACCTGCACACCCTTCGGCATGCCCGTCGACCCCGACGTGTAGATCACATACGCCAGCTGACGCGGGTCAGTCGACTGACGTGGGAACAGGGGCAGTTGGGTGCGCTCTGGCGGTTCGTCCAGCCACACCACCGGGAGGTCTTTCGCGACCGATGCGATCAGACCAGCCGTAACCCGCCGATCCGTCAGCACAGCCACCACATCGGCATCGGCCAGCATGAACTCCAGCCGCTCGGAGGGGTATTCAGGATCCAGCGGCAGATACGCGCCACCCGCCAGCCACACCCCCAGCACCGCCGTCACCATGTCCACCCCACGCGGCAGACACAACCCCACCACCGACTCCGGGCGCACACCTCGCGCACGCAACCGCCGCGCCAGCCGACCCGCATGTTCCACGAGGGCTGCGTAGGTCATCTGCCGCTGTCCGCAGACCACCGCGACCGCATCCGGGTCAGCCGCAGCACGGGCGAGGACCAACTCAGCGGCCCCGCCCTCCGACGGGGACGGCACGGCTTGGCCGTCCCAGCCGCCGGCCACCTGCCGCCGCTCGGCCTCCGACAACACCGATATCCGCGACAACGGACGACCCGGATCAACGGCCACCGTCTCCAACACGGCGACGACGTGCCCCGTCAAACGAGCGATCGTCTCCGAATCGAACAACTCCGTGCTGTAGTCAAGCTGGCCGGTCACGTCCGTGCCACCGTCGGCCAGCGCCAGGGCCAGTTCGAACTTCACCTCCACCGGGGGCGGCGCGACATCCCGGGCGGGCCGGATGGTCTCCTCGTTCTGGTCGGGAATGGCGTAGCTGAAGAAGGCTTGGAAGAGCGGGGTGCGGGAGAGGTCTCTCTCGGTGACGAGTGCGTCCACCAGCCGTTCGAAGGGCAGGTCCTGGTGGGCGTAGGCGCCCAGCGCGGTCTCCCGCACCCGGCCCAGCAACTCGCTGAAGGAGGGATCTCCCGACAAGTCCGTCCGCAGCACCAGCGTGTTGACGAAGAACCCGATCAGGTCCTCGGTCTCCGCCCGGTTCCGGTTCGCCACCGGCGTTCCGACCACCACGTCATCGGTGTCGCAGTAACGGCCCAGCACCACCAGGTAAGCCGCCAACAGCACCATGTACATGGTCGCCCCGTTCGCGCGGGCCATCTCGCGCAGCCCGTCGGCGGTCTCGGCCGGGATGGTGAAGCGGGTTGCCGTACCAGCACTGGACCGCACGGGGGGACGGGGTCGGTCGGTGGGCAGCTCCAGGACCGGCACATCCGCCAGCCGGTCACGCCAGTAAGCGAGTTGACTGTCCAGGACCTCGCCGGTGAGCCAGGAGCGCTGCCAGACGGCGAAGTCCGCGTACTGCACCGGCAACGGCGGCAACGGATCCGGCTCACCGTCACGGATCGCCCGGTACAGCGCGGATATCTCGTGCCAGAGAATGCGCCCCGACCATTCGTCGGAGACGGCATGGTGCATCGACAAGGCGAGCAGGTGCCTGCTGTCGGCCAACCGGATCAGAGAGGCGCGCAGGAGTGGTCCGGCTGCGAGGTCGAACGGTGCCACCGCATCCGCCTCGACCAGAGACCGGACCACGGCCACCGGATCAGCAACACCGAAGACGTCCACCACCGGCAACGCAACCGGCCCCACCGGGTCGATCACCTGCCGCGCCACACCGTCCGGGCCCGCCACCAGCCGGGTCCGCAACACCTCGTGCCGCGCCACCACAGCCGTCAACGCAGCCTCCAGCGCAGCCACATCCACCAAGCCGTCGAACCACACCGGCGACGGCACGTTGTACTCCACCGACCCCGGCTCCAACCGGTCCAGGAACCACAACCGCTCCTGCCCGAACGACAACGGCAACACCCCATCCCGGGCAACCGGCACCACCCCCGGCACCACCACCCCCGGCACCGACTCCTCCACCACCGCCGCGAGACCACGCACCGTGGGACGGTCAAACAGAACCGCCAGGGCAATCTCGCTGCCAAACACCTCACGGATCCGGGAGACCACCTGGGTCGCGAGCAGTGAATGCCCGCCCAGCTCGAAGAAGTTGTCCTCGGCACCGACACGATCCCGCCCCAGCACCTGCCCCCAGATCCCCGCCAAAAGCTCCTCCGTCGCCCCCACCGGCTCAACAAACAAACCCACCTCAGGAGCAGAGGTGTCGGGATCAGGAAGCGCGCGGCGGTCCAACTTGCCATTGGACGTCAACGGAACCGCCGACAACTCCACGAACACGGAGGGCACCATGAACTCCGGCAGCCGGCCCCGCAAAAACTCACGCAACACAACAGCCGAAGGCATACCGGACCCGCCGTCGACCGGGACCAGATAGGCAACCAGCCGCCGATCCACACCGTCACCGTCCGCCACCACCACAGCCGACCGCACACCCGGATGCGCAGCCAACGCAGCCTCCACCTCACCGGTCTCGATCCGGAACCCACGC
>NZ_JBHXMA010000088.1:0-17626 GCF_042721035.1 Streptomyces sp. NPDC058464 | reverse complement strand
GGCCTGCACCGTCAGTGCAGGCCGACGTCGCCCTCACAGGTACCCCACCAGCCCAACGAGTTGCGGGCAGAAGGCTCGCGGGTCTCGACGCCGATGGCAGACACGGCACCGGACAGCGGCGCCGACAGGACACGACCGTGCTCGACGGGACCGCACTCAACGAGGCCGGCGCAGCGGCCGTGTACCGACGGTCATGCCGGACATGGCCGTGCGTACCGCTCCCGAGCGTCCGCTCGCGGTACACCTCAGCCTGGCCAGTTCTCACTCGTGCCTGACCGCAGATGGCCAGGCCGACGGCGTTCATTCGCTGCGCGCCGCGCGTTGCCAAGTGGGACTGTGATCCTTGTCGACCAGAGCCGCGCGTACACCTTCAAGGAAGTCCGGCGTGCGGATGGTCGTGCGCGTGAGGGCGAGTTCGGCGCCGAGGCACTCCCGCAGGGTGTGCTGCCTGCCTCCGGTCAGCAAGGCGTGAGTGATCTCCAGACTCTGCGGAGAGGCTGCCTTCAAGGCAGCCAGCGTGGTCGCCGCCCAGGGGGTGCCGAGGAGAAGCAGACGTCTCTCGATCTCGCAGAGGGTCGGCGCCCCGAACGCCCAGTCCACGTCCCCGCGTACTTCTGCCAGCCTGCTCTCCATCACCGGGGAACGACCCGCAAGGCGGTTCAGCACGACGTCCACCGGGTCGCCGGGATTGTCGGCCAAGGCCGCCACGACCGCGTCGAGCCCCGCCGCCGGGATGAAGTGCGTGGCCAGCCCCACGTACAGGGCGTCGGCCGCGTCGAGCCGACGCCCGGTCAGTCCCAGGTACATGCCGATCGCACCGGGCAGTCTCGGCAGAAAATAGCTGGCACCGACATCCGGAAAGAACCCGATCCCGGTCTCGGGCATCGCGAGCACCGCGCGCTCGGTGACCACACGGAATGCGCCGTGGACGGACAGCCCGAGGCCACCGCCCATGCACAGGCCGTCGATGAGCGACACAACCGGGACGGGATACTCGGCGATCCTGGCGTCGAGCCGGTACTCGGAGACGAAGAACCGTTCACTGGCCTCAGCATGACCTGAGAGGCTGTGCTCGCGGATGGTGCGGATGTCTCCGCCGGCACAGAACGCCTTCATATTGGTGCTGGCGAGCACCACCGCGGTCAACGGCGTCTGCTCCCATGCGGCCAGCGCACGGTCGATGGCAGCGACCATGCCCGTGGTGAGGGCGTTGAGGGACTTGGGGCGGTTCAGCAGGATCCGGCCGACGCCTCGGTGGACGTCGGCGAGGACCTCGCTCGTAGCGGTATCAGTCATGGGTCGGCATTTCGTACTCGGCGCGGATCTGGCTGTCGTTCGGCCGGAGGCAGCAGCGGATGTGGCCGTCGACGGCGCGGCTAGGCCGGTCACCTGGCTGCGGACGAGGTCAGGACCATCCGGATTTCTCGCTCGTCGTCACGCGTAGATCTGCGCGTAGAGATCCTCGATCTCGTCCGCGGTGGGCACGACAGGGTTGTTGGCGGGCGATCCTGACGCGAGCGCCTGCTCGGCCATGACGGGCGCCAGGCGGAACCACTCGTCCTTGCCGATGCCGTGTGTTTGAGGGGTAGGCACCTCAAGGTCCTGACACAGGGTGCGGAGCGCTGCCACAAGCTTCTCGGCGGCCAAGGCGTCGCCGTCGCCGTCAGTGGCGGCTCCGAACGCGCGGGCGCAATCGGCGTACCGGCTCTCTGCGGCACGCACGGAGAACGCCGTCACCGCAGGGAAGAGCATCGCGTTCGACAGGCCGTGGGCAACATGGAAGTGAGCGCCGATCGGGCGGCTCATGCCGTGCACGAGCGCGACGCTGGAGTTGGAGAAGGCGATACCGGCCTGGGTGGCGGCGAGCATCATCGCCTCGCGAGCCTCGATGTCTTCTCCGTCGGCGTAGAGGCGGCGGAGGTGGCGGCCGATCGTGCTGATCGCGTTCAGCGCGAGGCCGTCCGAGAACGGATTGGCCTTACGGCTCACATACGCCTCGACGGCATGAGTAAGCGCGTCGACGCCGGTGTCGGCGGTCAACCGGGGCGGCATCGACAAGGTCAACTCGAAATCGACGACGGCGGCGACCGGCAGGAACGCGGGCCCCGAGCAGAGCATCTTCTCGTCCGTGGCACTGTCGGTGATGATCGTGAACTGGGTGGCTTCCGAACCGCTCCCAGCGGTCGTCGGTACCGCGATCACGGGAAGCGCCGGACCGGGATTGGCGTGCGGTGCCTTGTAGTCCCGCATCTGACCGCCCTGGACGGCCAGCAGGCCGAGGGCCTTGGCGGTGTCCATCGGGCTGCCGCCGCCGAACCCGATCATCGAGTCCGCCTCGTGGTCCCGCAATACGGCCAGGCCCGCACCCAGCGAGTCGGTCGTCGGATCGGGGACGGTACCCGCGAACAGGCGCGGCTGCAGTCCGGCGTCTGTCAGCGCGGCCATCAGCCGATCCGCCGCACCGGTTCCGGTGAGAAACGCGTCCGTCACCAGCAAGGGTCGGCTCAGGCCCAGCCCTGTGATGACATCACCCAACTCCCCGACGGCACCACGGCCGATGCGCAGAATCCGGGGGAGGGAAAGGCTGGCAACCATGGGAGCCCCTTCAGCGAGAACGGCGGACATGTCGCGTCCGCTGATCTGACTGTGTGGCCCACACTGTGTGCAATCAACCACCAACGATGCACACCCGCTGTGCGGAAATGCAGATAGCGTGGTTCCGTGCGTACCCACTCCCCGGACGGGAGCCCCACCCCGCAGCCGGTGGAGTCCCCTCGCTCCCTCGATCCGCGCAGACTTCGCGCGGACGATCTGCGCTACCTGCTCGCCGTGTCCCGTACCGGACGTCTGGTGACAGCCGCCGACGCACTCGGTGTCGATCACACCACTGTGTCACGCCGTATCGCCGCTCTGGAGAAGAGCATCGGTCAGCGCCTCATCGAGCGCGGCGCGGAGGGATGGACGCTGACGGACGTGGGAAGAGCAGTCTCGGAGAACGCGCGCGCGATCGAGGAGGCCCTCAACCGCGTCGTCGACACCGTGACGGGCCAGGACTCGCCGTCCCTGCACGGCACCGTACGGGTCAGCGCGCCCGACGGCTTCGGCACCGTCTTCGCCACGCCGGCCCTTGCGCGGGTACGCCGGCGGCACCCGCAGCTCCAGGTCGAACTCATCACCGCGACACGTCAGCTCGCCCTGCGCCCGTCCGGCTTCGATCTCGCTCTCGTCATCGGCGTTCCGTCGAGCAGGCGCCTGGTGACCGATCACCTCACCGACTACACGTTGGGGCTCTACGCCTCCGACGACTACCTCACCCAGCACGGCAGACCGGAGACAGCAGCCCAGTTGCAGGAGCACGCGCTCATCTTCTACATCGAGTCGATGCTGCAGGTCGGCGATCTCGACATCGAACGCCACCTTCCTGGTATGACCCCGGCGTTCTCCTCGACGAACGTCTTCGCCCAGCTCGAAGCCACTCAGCAGGGTGCCGGTATAGGTCTCCTGCCGGCCTTTCTGGCCCAGCGGACTCGGCTGCGCCGACTGCTCCCCGACGAGGTCGACATCCGGCTCCCCATCACCCTGGCCGTCCGCCGTGAGGCCGTGACCCATCCTGCCGTACGCGCCCTTTGGACCGCACTACGCCACGAGGTCGCCGAACGGGCCAGCGAACTGATCCCGGAACGACCGGCGCCGTGAACGCCTCCCGGTCCCGCTTCGCAGCGTCTTGTCCGTTCAGCACCCTGCTGAAGGCGTAGCCGGCGGGGCCAAGTTGGGTATTCGGCACGCTCGGATCCGTTTCGTCGGTCAGGTCATCGGCACCGCATCGGTGTGCCGTCCATGGAGTCGATGTACGACGTTCTCTCCGGGACGACTCACCGAGATCCCACTGTCGCAGTGACATACCGCACACATCTCACAGGCTGTTGACAGGTCGTCACAGAGTCCGTGATCCTCCTGATCACAACATGGCGCATCACGGCAACAGCGGCTTGTGAGTTCGCGCGCTATCACGAAGCCCAGTCGCGGCTTCGCGGTCTGCGCCCAGTCTTCCGTCCGCATTCATTCGCCAGGCACCCGACACAGCACCCTGTGCATCAGGTAGCCGCAGATGCGCACCGCACCGTCTGTGCTGCGTGCCGTGCTTCCGCTTGGGCGTCCACACCTCTCCGCCCTTGCCCACCATCTTCGATTTCGGCGCCGCCCGGATCCCGCCCGGCGCCGGAACGCTGCGCTCTGTGCCGCTCCCCGTCCTCACTGCCCGGAGGTCCCGTGCACCCGTATGTCCCCCCGCCGTCCCCTGGTACCCCACCAGCACCACGCCCCACGTTCGATGCCGCGCCACTGCAAGGCATGCACAGCCTCCGTGAAAGCACGCACCGTGCGCAGCGCGTCTTCCTTCTCGTCAACGCGGTTCCCTTCGCAGTCGGAAGCGTGATGTCCTGTTTCACCGAAGTTCCCGCGGTGGCGCTCTACGGCAAGCTCACGCTGGGCCTTGTCTGGGGAGCACTGCAAGGAGCGCTCTTCGTCACCACCGCCTGGTGGTACGAATTTCGAAGTACGCGGTCGTCCGACCCCATCGAACAGTCCTTCACGTCCGGCGCCATCCATGCCGGGGCGTCGGTCACAGCCACCGCCAACCGGTCCGGGTGGTGAAGCAGTGACCCTGGACATCCTGAGCGCCGGCACGGTCGGCCTCGTCGGCTCGGATGCAAGACGCCCTGTGATCATCGCTTTCCTGATCTTCATCGGGGTGTCCCTGCTGTGGCTCTTCACGCTGGCCACAGCGGAAGAGGAAACCCCGGAAAGGCTGTACATAGCCGACCGGTCCCTCTCTCCGGTCTTCAACGGACTCGCCATGGCGGGCGAGCAGATCTCGGTTGTCACCCTGCTGACGGTCTCCGGGAGCGTCGCCCTCTTCGGTTACGACGGGGTCACCTTCGCCCTCGACGGACTGGTCATGCTCGGTGTGTTGCTGCTCCTCGGGCAGAAGATCCGCAACAGCGGTCGCTACACCCTCGGCGACCTCTTCTCCCTGCGGGCATCGGGTTCCGGGCCACGAATCGCGGCGACAGCCGTGACGCTGGCCATCACCATCCCCCTCCTCGTGATCCAACTGCGCGCGGCCGGCGCCAGCGCCGCGCTCCTGATCGGCATGTCGACCGACGGCGCCCAGGTGGTGTGCACGGTGCTGATGGGCTGCCTCGTCGCATGCTTCGCCGCCGTGGCGGGTCTGCGAGGCAACAGTTTCATGCACGCCGCCAAAGTACCGATCACTCTGGTGACTCTTGGGGTGCTCACGGTGCTGGCCCTCAGGAAATTCGAGTGGGATCCCGGCGCCATGCTCTCGGCCGCGGTGGACAAGAGCATGGCGCCGGACAAGTATCTGCGTCCGGGCTTCTGGCCATATACGGCACGTCTCGGGTCGCTCAACACATTCGGCAATCACATTGTCTTTATCCTCGGTACGGCTGTGATGCCTCACCTCCTCCTGCGGATCGGCGCATCCCGTACCGGGCACTCGGCGCGACGATCCATGAGTATCGCCACGGGACTGCAGGGAATCCTGATCCTGCTCCTGGTCGCCACAGGCTTCGCGTCAGCGGCCGTGGCGGGCGCCGCCGGCATCGGCGCGGTCGACGCCACCGGGCAGTCGTCATCGATCCTGCTGGCCTCGGCCGTACTCCGTGATGGCTCGACAGGACGCGTCGCGCTCATCACCCTCATGGCATGCGTCGTCTTCCTCACCGTGTTCACGACCGTGACCAGTGTGACGTTCGCGGCCGCCGTCTCCTTCGCTCGCGACGTCTTCGCGCAGAGCAAGCGCGGCCGGACCGACACCGACGTGGTACGGGCACTGCGCGTCGCCGCCGTCATCCTGTGCGGACTGTGTCTGTCACTGGCCGCCGCCATCCACCGGTATCCGACTGATTTCCTGGTCGCTTTCTCGATAAGCGTTGCGGCTTCATGTATTTTTCCCGCATTGATCTACTCGTTCTTCTGGCGCCGGTTCAACCGAAGGGGACTGCTGTGGTCCGTCTACGGAGGACTGCTGCTCTGCATCACCCTCACAGTCTTCTCACCCATCGTCTCGGGGACCGAGTTCGCACTGTGGCCGGAGGCGAGTTTCGACTGGTATCCGTTCCAGACCCCCGGCCTGTTTTCCGTACCCTCCGCGTTCGCCCTCGGCTGGCTCGGCAGCATCACGTCACCCGAAGTCTCCGAAGCCGATTTCCACCGCGTTCAATTCAGGATTCTGACGGGAAGGGAAATCGCACCCCAGGCTGCCGATTCGCGACGGTAGGCCGCCGGCTCGGCGATCGTCATGCGAGCGCGCCGACGCTGTAACACCCTCGCCCTCCGCCTCTTCCCGCCCGTGGCCACGCCCCTCGGCAGCACCCCCTGACGCGGGATCGCCGGCAGTCCGTCGAACGGCTCCCACGCCTCCTGGATCGTCCCGGCTCCCGGCCCGCCAGGGCGGGACGGATATCCACGGGCGGTCCCACCTGAGGGGCATCGGCATACGCACTCGCGGCAGTGATCCTCAACCCATCTGAGTTTACTTTCATATACTCAGCAAGTAGCGTCATGACCAGCACACCAATCCGGCTGCACGCGAGAAGGGTGCGTGACAGCTACCCGTAAGGAGCATCACCATGGCCGCAAGCCCAGAGGCACAGCAGTTCGCGGAGTTCCTCGCAAGCGTCAGCGCGAAGTCCGCGACCCCCGGCCTCGACCTGGCCGTCATCCGCGACATCGTCGACTCCAACCACAAGGCCTCCACCGAACCCGAAGGCGTCACCTACGCCGAAGTCGACGCCGGCGGCGTACCCGCCCTGTGGGCCATCCCCCACAACGCCCACCCCGACCGGGCACTGCTCCACTTCCACTTCGGCGGATCCGTCACCGCCTCCATGCACTCCGACCGCAAGGCCGCCGGCCACATCGCCAAGGCGGCCCGCGCCCGCTCCCTCGTCGTCGACTTCCGCCTCGCCCCCGAACACCCCCACCCCGCCCAGCTCGACGACGCCGAGACCGCCTACCGCTGGCTCATCGCCCAGGGCTACGAGCCCAAGAACATCGGCAGCACCGGCCACTCCATCGGCGGCACGCTCGCCGTCATGCTCCCCCTGCGCCTCCTCGCCAACGGCGAACCCACCCCCGGCGCCGTCGTCAGCGTCTCCCCCTGGACCGACCTCGCCATCCAGTACCCGTCGGTCGACGAGAACGAAGACAACGACAAGATGCTCAGCCGCACCACCCTCGAACTCTTCCGAGGCGCCTGGCTCCAGGACCCCGCAGTCGACTACGCCGACCCCCGGATCAGTCTCGTCAACGCCGACCTGACAGGCCTGCCGCCCACCCTCGTCTACTACGGCGAACACGAGACCCTCGCCGACGACGGCGCCGAACTCGGCCGCCGCCTCGCCGACCACAAGATCACCTCCGAGGTCCACTCCATCCCCGAAGGACAGCACTCCTTCGTACTCGGCGCAGGCCGCGTACCCGAAGTCGACCAAGCCATCCAGCACATGGGCCAGTGGCTCCGCAATCACCTCGGCACCTGACCAGGAGAACCGCCTGTTGACTCAGCGCTTCGGCCAACCCGGCCGCGGCTCTGTCCGACAGCTGCCGACCGGCTCCCCGGCATCTCCGCGAGGCGGAAGCCCGGTGGCCGGTCCTTGCTGTCCCGCTTCACCCTGCCGGTGACACGCGATATGCGTGTCCCACCCACTGTGTACGCCGCCGCCGTAGTCCGGCCTCGCAGCGGCAGAACCCCGAAGCCACAAAGGAGTGCGCGATGGGAACGTACGAGGATGTCTTCCGCGCCAGCACCGAAGACCCAGAGGGCTTCTGGCTGAAGGCGGCCGAGGGCATCGACTGGGATGTCACCCCGCAACGCGCCCTGGACTCCTCGGGCGCACCCTTCTACCGCTGGTTCCCCGACGGTCGGCTGAACGTCTGCTTCAACGCTCTCGACCGACATGTCGAAGCCGGCCGGGGCGAACAGCCCGCGCTCGTCTACGACTCACCCGTGACCGACACCCGCCGTACGTACACGTACACCCAGCTGAGGGACGAGGTGGCGGCCTTCGCCGGAGCGCTCGCCCGGCTCGGCGTCGAACGCGGCGATCGGGTGGTGATCTACATGCCCATGGTCCCCGAGGCCGCCGTCGCGATGCTGGCCTGCGCCCGTATCGGCGCGGTCCACTCGGTCGTCTTCGGTGGGTTCGCCCCGCACGAACTCGCCCTTCGCATCGATGACGCGGCCCCCAAAGTGATCGTCTCCGCCTCATGCGGCATCGAGGGCAAGCGCGTCATCG
This sequence comes from Streptomyces sp. NPDC058464, assembly GCF_042721035.1. Classification (NCBI taxonomy): domain Bacteria; kingdom Bacillati; phylum Actinomycetota; class Actinomycetes; order Kitasatosporales; family Streptomycetaceae; genus Streptomyces; species Streptomyces sp. NPDC058464. Next base: position 9,305 of record NZ_JBHXMA010000088.1, on the reverse strand, counting down.
CCTACAAGCCCCTGCTCGACCGGGCGATTGAGCTCGCCGTCCACAAGCCGGAAAAGAGCGTGATCCTGCAACGCCCCCAGGAGCGCGCCGAGTTGGGGCCCGACGATCTCGACTGGGCGGATCTGGTCGCTGCCGCGCCGCCGGCCGGATGCGTTTCCGTCCCGGCCACCGATCCCCTCTACATCCTCTACACCTCCGGAACGACCGGAAAGCCCAAGGGAGTCATGCGGGACTGCGGTGGCTACGCGGTCGCCCTCAACTGGTCGATGGCAGCCGTCTACGACGTGGGCCCGGGCGAGACGATGTTCACCGGTTCCGACGTCGGCTGGGTTGTCGGGCACTCTTACATCGTCTACGCGCCCCTGCTGGTCGGTGCCACGACGGTCCTGTACGAAGGCAAGCCGGTCGGCACCCCGGACGCGGGCCAGTTCTGGCGCGTCGCCGCCGAGCACCGGGTCAAGACCATGTTCACGGCACCCACCGCCTTCCGGGCCATCCGCAAGGAGGACCCGAGGGGAACGCTCACCGCGGGTTACGACCTGACCGGTCTGCGCCACCTCTTCCTCGCGGGCGAGCGCCTGGACCCCGAGACCTATCACTGGGCAAGCGACCTTCTGGGCATCCCGGTGATCGATCACTGGTGGCAGACCGAGACCGGCTGGCCCATCGTCGCCAACCCCGTGGGCATCGAGGCCGCTCCCCTCAAGCCCGGATCCCCCACTCGCCCGCTGCCGGGGTGGGACGTCCGTGTGCTCGATCCTTCGGGCAAGCCGGTACCCGCAGGCGTCGACGGGGCGATCGTCGTCCGGCTCCCGCTGCCGCCCGGAGCCCTCCCCACGCTCTGGCAGGACGACGACCGCTACGTGGCCTCGTACCTCTCGGCCTACGCCGGCTATTACCTCACCGGCGACAGCGGCCACATCGATGACGACGGGTACGTCTTCGTCATGGGCCGGACCGACGACGTCATCAACGTCGCCGGGCACCGGCTGTCCACCGGCAGCATGGAGGAAGCCTTGGCCGCCCACCCCGACGTCGCCGAATGCGCGGTCATCGGCGTCGCCGACGCCCTGAAAGGGCAGGTGCCGCGGGGCTTCGTGGTCCTGAAGGCCGGTGCCGATCGCGAGCCGAGCGAGGTCGAGGCCGAACTCGTACAGCTCGTACGCGAGCGCATCGGTGCCGTCGCCTCCCTCAAGGACGTCGCGGTCGTGGCCGCCCTGCCCAAGACCCGCTCGGGAAAGATCCTGCGCAAGACGATGCGCGGCATCGCGGACGGGCGCGACGAACCCATCCCGTCCACAGTGGACGATCCCGGCGTCATCGAGACCCTGCGGCCTGTTCTACGCCGTCACCCCGGCCCCACCCCTTGAACCACCGACCCACGTCCTGGTCGACGGCGGACCCGTCGTCGACCAGGTTCATAAGGTGCAGACCACCGATGAACCTCAGTGCAGCAGCGCCGAGCGCATGCTGCGCAGAGCGACACCTTCGCGGGTAGTCCCACGCTGACCGCCGCGACGCCTGGGAGCTCGATCGCGAACGCCGGGCGGTAGAGGCACAGGCAGGTCCGGCGGACAGCCGGCTCCCCTCTTGCAATCATTCCGTGCGACCCATGATATTATGAACGTAATTCCATGGATCATGCCGAAGCAGTTCAATCGGCGGGGGTCATGGCGAGTGCGCAATCGGGCTGGGAGCAGGAAAGCCCGCACCGCGCGGTCGATCAGGCCTATACGGCGTCCGCCCTGCCTCTCAGTGATCCACCACTCATCATCTGAGGAATCACCCCATGCTCAACGCCCTGTGGAACCCCACCGCCGCCGGAGAGATCTCCCTGCCGCACCGGCTCGCCATGGCTCCCCTGACCCGCAGCCGGGCCACCCTCGACGGCACACCGACCGAGCTGAACGCCGAGTACTACGCCCAGCGCGCCTCGCACGCTCTCATCATCACCGAGGGCACCCAGCCCTCCGCCGACGGCCAGGGCTACCCGGTCACCCCGGGCATCTACACCGACGAGCACATCGCGGGCTGGCGCAAGGTCACCGACGCCGTCCACGGAGCCGACGGGCGCATCGTCATCCAGCTGATGCACGCCGGCCGGATCTCCCACCCGGACAACACGCCGCACCACCGGCAGCCGGTGGCTCCTTCCGCGATCAAGCCGGCGGGGCAGACGTTCACCGTTTCCGGACTCCAGGAGATGCCGGTACCGCGCGAGCTGTCGACCGCCGAGGTCGCCTCGACCGTCGACGACTTCCGGCACGCCGCCGCGGCCGCCATCGCGGCCGGCGCCGACGGCGTCGAGATCCACGGGGCCAACGGCTACCTGGTCAACCAGTTCCTCTTCCCCAGCGCCAACCAGCGCACCGACCAGTACGGCGGCTCCCTCGACAACCGCATCCGCTTCGCGGTGGAAGTCGCCACGGCTGTGGCCGACGAGATCGGCGCCAGCCGGACAGGCATCCGGATCTCCCCCGGCAACCCCTTCCAGCTCAACGACCTCGTGGAGAACGACCCCCACGAGCTCTACCCACACCTCCTGCGCGCCCTCGCTCCCCTCAACCTCGCCTACCTGCACGTCGGCCACGGCGGCGATGAAGAACTCCTCTTCACCCTGCGCAAGTTGTGGCCGACCACACTGATCCTCAACCGGGCGGGTGCGGACATCGCCACCCGTACCAAGGACATCGAAGAAGGCCTGGCCGACGTCATCACTGTCGGCACCATGGCTCTCGCCAACCCCGACCTCGTCGAGCGCGTACGTTCCGGCGCGCCCCTGAACACCCCGGATCCCGCCACCTTCTACGGCGGTGGCGCGGTCGGCTACACCGACTACCCCACTCACACGGCCTGACGAAGGGCCCGGCGCCGAGGGAACCATGGACCTCCGGCGCCGGGCCTGTGCAGAGGCCGAGTCCGGCCTCACCGCACTGAAGTCATCCACCGCCGGTCACCAACGACCGGTCACCGACCTCCGAACCTCACTTCTGCGACGGGGGCACCGGGAAGAGCATGCAGCTACTGGTGGCATGGGCGAGCAGCCGGTCTTTCGCGTCGACCAACTGCGCCTGGGCTAGGGCTGTTTGACGTCCCTTGCTGACCACCTACCGATGGCCCGCACCATGCCCGTGTCCACGGTGATTCGCCGCAAGAACTTCACCGTCAGGTCCAGTGAGGTGTACGCCACGCCTTGCGGGAGGATCGATGGACGGCGCAGCCCGCCGCCGAATCCAGCAGCGTGGCGAAGACGCCGCCGTGCACGCTGCCGATCGGGTTGCAGTGCTCCTCACCCGGTGCCAGGGAGAAAACCGCCCTTCCGGGCTCGACGTCATCAAGGGTGAAGTCGATGGTGTAGTTGATGGGTGGCCCTGGCAGTTGTCCCGCCTGCAGCTCCCGCAGGAAGTCAACGCCGGCCATGCGTCCGGCGGCTTCCGCCAGAATCGCGGGATCTTCCCACTGATACGTACGCATCCGCCCCACGGCCGAGCACCTTCCTGTCTGACTTTTACAAATGAAGTTAGCTGGAGCAACCTGACTTTTAATTGCGAAGTCAGCCGTCTACCATGGCGACATGGAGTGGCTTGAAGCGAGCACGGAGAACTGCCCTGCTCAGCGCGCGCTCGACGTGCTCGGGGAGAAATGGACGCTGCTGATCCTGCATAACGCCGCAAACGGGGTCCGCCGCTTCGGCGACTTCCACCGCCACATCGGCTTGTCGGAAGCCGTCCTGAGTGATCGTCTGCGGAAGCTGACCTCTGCCGGCATCCTGGAGACCGCCCCCTACCAGGAGCCGGGCAGCCGCTCCCGCAACGAGTACCGCCTGACCCATAAGGGCTGGGATCTGTGGCCCATCCTGATGGCGCTGGCCCAGTGGGGCGAGCAGCACGCCCGGGGCCCCGAGGGTCCCGTGCTGGACATCCGCCATACCGACTGCGACGCTCCGGTCCGCGTCGTCGTCGAGTGCTCCGTGGAACACTCCACCCTGACACCCGGCGAAGTCACCGCCCGGCTGGGGCCTGGCGCTCGCCTCGGATCATGAGCCGTCGATCACCGGCCCGTACGATCCCGGTGTGCGACATCCCGCGGGTTCCCCTGAGCCCCGCTGAGTGCCCGGCCCCGTGGCCAGGGAGTTCTTCCTCGTAGCTGGCGGTGGATCTCGGCCAGCTCCTCGCGGGCATTCTTCGCCTTCGCCGCCATGCGCTTGCAGAACATCGTGGCCAGGTCGTCCCGGGCATCCCGCTCAGCGAGCAGGAACGGGCAGCGGTCGACGACAGCCAGGCGGCCCTCGACCAGCTCGCCGACGTCCCCACGCCCGCCGGCCCCACACCCCGTGAGATCGGCGCCCCCGCCAACGCGACGCTACTGCCGATCCTGGACGTCACCACCCAGACCACGGATCCCGGACAATGTGGAATGCGACGATGACGGGCATGACGCATGGTTACAACGGCAGTCAGGTCCTCTTCCGGCAGGCCAAAGCACGCGCACTCGCCGCTCGGCGGTTCGCGAGAGAAGCAGATCAGGAGCAGGCGGAAGGCCGTTCCGGAATCGAACGCAGGCAGCGCGAGAAGGATGCCGTGATCGCAACGCTGGTCCTGGCCCAGGGAGCTGGCGAGGCCTACGTCAACTGGGTCTTTCTCCAAGCCGGCGTCACGCCAAGCGGCACATGGATCGACCGATGGAGCGGGCTTCGCAACGCTGCCCGTGAGCTCGGACGCGATGACAAGTTCGGCCTTCCACGTGACCACCGGAAGTTCTTCAACGAGCTTGACGCGTGGCGCAACTACCTCCTTCACGGAGACGAGAAAGCCAGGAAGTCGCTTCACCAAGCCCTCGATGCGCAGGGCAGGACAGATCTAACGAACGAGACTGACCTCCTTGACAGCACCTACGCGGCCTCGGTGATGGACAGGGCCGAGGCCGCCTTCCGATGGGCCGAGCAGCAGACCGGTATCCAAGCCCCCTTCCTCGACGGCGCTTGGGTCGCGTTCGACGAGTGCTGAGTTGACAAAACAGATTCCACAGAATGCTCCGGTACCTCTCGGACGCGCCGCTGCGCGGCCGGGTGACGGCCGCGACCAGCAAGGTCGAGGCGTTCAACGGTTTCAGCGACTGGGTGCGGTTCGGCCAGCGTGGCACGGTGGCGGCCAACGACCCGGTCGAGCAGGAGAAGGACGTGAAGTTCACCTCCTTGCTCGCCGACCTGCTGATCTTCCACAACACCGTCGACATCGCCGACGTGGTGCGGCAGTTGCAGGCCGAGGGTTGGGTCATCGACCCGCTGGACCTGGCCCAGATCTCGCCTTACCTGACGGAGCACGTCAACCGGTCCGGCGTCTGCTCCACCCATGAGATAGGGGTCACCCCGGAGGACTACGACATCCACCTCGACGACGACCTCAGTGTGTTGGAGGACGAGCAGGCTCCAGCGGCATGACCCGCATGCTTCAGCGAGGCAGGGTGACGAGCCCCATCTCATAGGCGGTGATGACGAGCTGGACCCGGTCCCGGGCGCCCAGTTTGGTGAGCAGCCGTGACACGTTCGACTTGGCGGTGGCCACAGTGATGAAGAGGTCCTCGGCGATTTCGGTGTTCGACCGGCCGCGTCCGACCGGGATCAGCACTTCGCGTTCCCGCTCGGTGATGCCGTCGACCGGCCGTGAGGAGCGCTCCGGGACAGCCTCGGACCGCCCGATGAAGTCCGCGATCAGGCGGCGCGTCACACCCGGCGCGATCAGCGCTTCGCCGGCGGCGACCACGCGGATCGCCGCGAGGATGTCGTCCAGCGCCATGTCCTTGACCACGAAGCCGCTCGCGCCGGCCCGGAGCGCGCCGTAGACATGGTCGTCCTCGTCGAAGGTGGTCAGGACAAGGACGCGTGTGGCTGCGGGACCGGCCGTGATCAGGCGGGTGGCCTCGATCCCGTCCATGCCGGGCATCCGGATGTCCATGACCACAACGTCGGGGCTGGCATCCCTGACCATCTGGACGGCCTCGGCGCCGGTGGCGGCTTCACCGACGACCTCCAGGTCGCTGTGATCGGCCATGAGCACGCGTAGACCGGACCGCACCAAGGACTGGTCGTCGGCGAGCACAACGCGGACTGTCACTGGTGGACCCTCCTCTCTGCGGGCTCTGAGAAGGTGCCCATGTCAGATGCCGGTGAGAGCCGGGGGGACGGCCCGCGATGGTCATCGGGTCTCCACCGGAACTCCGACGGGTGCGGGCAGCGGCAGCCGGGCCGCCACCCGGAAGCCGCCCTCGGGGCGCGGCCCGGCGCTGAGGTGGCCGCCCAGCAGACCGACCCGCTCCCGCATCCCGATGATGCCGAAGCCGTGGGCCGAGCCGTTCCCGGTGGTGCCGCGCCCGTCGTCGACGACCTCCACGGACAGTTCCCCGTCTCCGTAGTCGATGGCCACCCGGCAACGCCCGGTGCCCGCGTGCCGGACCACGTTGGTCAGCGCCATGACGCGCCGTGAGTTGTCGGTGCCGCGGTTGAGTGTCAGGGACGGCGGCACACGTCCTCAAGCTGCTTCATCGCGTCCTGGAAGGCCTTGTCCATGAGGCCTTGGCTCGCCCGAAGCAGTAGGCGTACGGGGGGCGCGCAGTCGACAGCGATTGTCCAGTCGACTCTGGTCCGCTCGTTGGCCAAGGGAGTGAGTGTCCACTGCTCCATCATGGCCGTGACACCGCGCGTACCGGTTTCGTCGACCTGATAGGCGAAACGCTTGCCGGGGTCCCAGGCGAGCACGGTCTCGCGCGCCCGGAACAGCCGGTACAGGCGTATGTGGCGCACCGTTCCCACGCCGTAGGGGGGTGCTCCTTCATAGCTGCATTCGCTGACCGGCCCGAACCAGCGGGGCCAGTCCTCGGGGTGGGCCGCCAACTGTTCGAAGATGGCGTCTGCGGGCGCGTGGAGGTCTCGGGTGCGTGTGCGCCGGACGGGGGCACGTTCGAGGAAGCCGAGGTCTTCGGAGCGCAGTTGATGGGCCATGGTGTTCGACCTTTCGGCGGAGCGGCGGATCGGTGGCGCGGGTGTGTCCACTGACGGATCGGACCGGGGTCAGCAACGGGATGCCCCTGGGGCCCCGGCGACCAGCGCGTCTTCTGAATCCAGCGGGCGAATCCCGTTCCAGAATAGCTGCCGATCATAATATTACGTCTGTCAGGTCACGGATTATGCTGGGGAGCGAGGCAGCGGCCCAAACGGCGAATGGAGGAAGCTCATGGTGCGTTACGCCAAGGAGCACAAGCAGGTGACGCGGCGGCGGATCATCGACAAGGCCGGCCACCGGTTCAAGCAGGACGGCATAGACGGTTCGGGCATCTCCACGCTCATGTCGGACGCGGGTCTCACCAACGGAGCCTTCTACGCCCACTTCACCTCCAAGGACAACCTCGTCGCCCATGTCGTGGCCGACGAACTGCGCGCGCAGGTCGAGAGGTACAACACCCTGCGCCCCGGTCGCGAGGGACTCGAAGATCTCATTCGCGAATACCTGTCCGCCGAACACCGGGACAACCCCGGCCTCGGATGCCCCTCCGCCGCCCTGCTCGACGAGATCGGCCGCTGCGGAGACGAGACCAAGCAGGCCTACACCGACGGCGCACAGGCCATCTTGGAGGAGATCGCCGCCCGGCTGGCACCCGAGGATCCGAACTCCGCTCGCGGCAAGGCCATCGGGCTCTTCACCATGATGGTGGGGACGTTGCAACTGTCGCGAGCCCTGTCCGACCGCAAGCTCGCCGACGAGGTCCTTGAGCAGGGAATCGAGAACGGCCTCGCGTTCATGGGGTGACACGGACCTCTACGGCGGCCCCGCCCGATCACCGGGAGGCACGCCCGGCCGGAACCCCGATCGTCGCGGACGTCAGCAGGGAGCGGGAGTACGTCACGCCTGCTCCCGTTCGAGGAACTCAAGAGCCGTCGCCACGAACTGCTCGTGGAACTGGAAGATGCCCCCGTGACCGGCGTCGGGGTACAGCACCAACTCGCCGTTCTGTACTCGCCGCGCCAGGTCGACCGAGTTCTGGGTCGGAACCATCCTGTCGCTCTCACCGTTCGCGACGAGCACCGGCTGATGGATGACCGAGAGGTCCTGAGGCTGCTCCAGCCCCCAGCGGTGAATCGCCTTGAGCTGGGCACCGTACGACGTGAGGGAGATCGCCTTGTCCCGGTCGCGGGTGCGCTCCTTCAGGCGGCCCAGGAACTCCTTTCCGGCCCGACGTCCATTGGCGGTCCGGGTGAAGAAGAGGAACTGCTTCGGGTCCTGAAGGGTGAGCAGCCCCCGGACGGTGTCGAGATGGGACAGCCGGCTCACGTTCTTGATGCCTTCGCCGCCCGCGGGACCGGTACCCGTGAGGATCAGCTTGCGGACGAGCCCCGGTTCGGTCCGCACGATCTCCTGGGCGACCATGCCGCCCATCGAGAAGCCGTGGAGATCGACGTACTCGAACCCGAGCGCCCGGATGAAGGTGACGGCGTCCTTGGCCATCGCCTGGATGGTGCGCGGCGTCGAACCGCTGGAAGCGCCGACACCCCTGTTGTCGAATGTGACGACCCAGTGCTTGGCGGCGATGCCGTCGACGACGCGGGGGTCCCAGTTGTCGAGGACCGCGGCCAGGTGGGTGAGGAAGACCACCGGGATGCCCGACCGGGGCCCGAGCTCGCGATAGGCGAAGGTCACCCCACCAGCACTGATGGTGTGAGTCGGTGCGTTCTTGTACGACGTCACGACGTCGCCTCGTACTTCCTGTGAGTCAGTCACGATCGTGCCCTTCGGCGTGAGGGTTTCCGCAAGGGGCGCCAGACCCTCCTTCATCGGGTGGGCAAGGGCACCGAGCAGTCACCTGCGTCTCCCGACTGCGGGTGCAGTCCGCGAGGTCGACGGTCAAGGCCGCGGGCGTCGGAACTCTGAACGGTCGAGCCCCTCAGTATCGCGTCGACGATTGAATTATGACCGTACTCCCATGAGACCGCAAGTCCATGCCAGAACGCGATGACGCCATGGCCGTGATCGCGGACAGGCTCTTCGGGCAGCCTCGACTCTTGTGTCGCGGAACAGTGGCCGCACCGGAGCGAGCCCCAACGGACCGGCAGCTGTCCTGCGCGTCCGTTCAGCGCTCGCGGTTCCGACAGCCACGGGCATCCACCCGTCTCCTGGCACAGCACGCATTTCCCGGCATGCGAGGCGACAGCCGGAGCCAGTGTCGGCGGCGCGTGAATCGTGACCCATATCCGACGGATGAAAAGTGACCCCCACTGCGTCAGTTGATGTTGGTCATTCCCCGGTGTTGGCTGC